>JAZDKC010000037.1:0-54397 GCA_043803465.1 Microcaldota archaeon | reverse complement strand
CCTTTGCCAGCAACTTCTTTCAGCAGTTGAACTGGATTGCCTGAACTTTGCAAACAATCCCTCAAACCCCTTTCGTTGCTGTTCCTCCCTGAACCAAAACGACGACAGCTGCAGTGCGGTTGTAAAAGGATGCGAGGACGGCACCCAGTTCTTCCTGCGCGTTTCAGTCCAGAATTCCGAAGTATACCGGCAATTTCCGAGGGTGCTGGCGGAGGATACCGCGGGCAACAAGATCCGCACCGGCGCCATCACGGACAGGGATTATGATGCCCCGATCTCCTATCCCTTCTTCAAATACCTTGACGAGGCGTTCAAATTCAACGAGTATCTGGCGTATGGGGCGGATTCGATTTCAGATGCGCCCGGCGCGCAACAGCTGGACAAGGGCGCGGCAAGGGGGGTTGTTGAGGGCAGTTGTGTTGGCAACTCGAACGGCACCCATGGCTGTGACAAGATCGGGTTTTCCTTTTTGCCGGGCAACGGGTATGACCGTGCGCCCTTTGCAACTGAGGACGAAGCAAGGAAATACTACTCGAGGGCCTTTGCCAATTCGATTCTGAAAAAGGCCGGGGATGGGGCGAACAACAGCGGCCTTTTAACACTGTTCGCGATCCCCAATTCCGGAAGGAAAAGCTACTTGGATATTATTTTGGACCCGGAAAATTCCGAAACCATGGACGCGCTCAATATCCGGTCGCGCCAATGCGCGGACCCGAACTTCGAATGCCCCTACATTGATTCCTTAAGCAATGAAATAGTGTTCGTGGACTACGATCCGGTTACGCAGGTGCGGCCGGACTTGAAAAACGAATTCTGCTGGACTTCGATATCCTCCTTCCAAGGCTAGCCCGTTATTTAACGACGAACCCGCGCAACAAGAAAAGCACGACCACCAATGCAAAACCAACCGTGAATACCCTCAACGCAGCGCTCCAATGCTCGAATATGCTCTTTCCCTCGAAATCATCCAGCACGCCCCTTCCCAGGAGCACGGCGGAATATGCCGCAAGCACTTCGGGGATCAGGAATGCGTAGTCGTAAATCGGGATGGCGCCGCCCAATGTCAATGAGGCGTATTTTGCTCCTTCCACCCCCAAGGCGATCGGTGCGGAATACCCGAAAAACAGCAAGGAAAAAACAAAAACAAAGAAAAACGCGTTGATATATGAAACGAATTCCCCCTGCATGTAATAGTACGGTGGTTTGAAATCCAGCGCGGTTGCCTTCGCCTTCCCGGTTGCAAAATCATACCCGAATGCGTACACGCCCGCAAAAACCAGGATCAATGCTGCAAAACCCAACACTGCTGACAAATTCATCTCCATCACTTAGTATGCGATATCCTTGGCCCTTTTCTTTATTTCCTCAATGCTCAATTTCGTTTGCAGGAGCGGGATCCCTTCTGTTTCGGCGATCTTGATTGCCAGTTTATCCACTTCTTCCAACCCGTGCAAAATGATTATCGCCGGTTTAATTGGTGTCACCCTCACGGCTATCATTGGGCTTCTTCCGGTGGACACGTGCGTGAAAACAAGCGCCCTTTCGGATGTGGTGCTGTATATTTTAATGAAGCTCTCATAGGGCAGTTCCAATATGACCCTCACACTGTCCAGGATCGTGCACCCGAAAATATTCCGCGATTCCAGCTTTTCGCCGTTTGCAACCACTTTCGCTTCAATCAGCTTCGCAAACTCCTTGGCGCTTACCGGCTTGATGAACTCGATTGTTTCGTACAGCCCCCTCCCGCTCTCATCCGCTTCACGGAATTTTTTAACTGTCACTCCCCCCTTTTGCTGGTCGATTGAAAACAGCGCGTCCACGAACCTGCGGATTACCGCAATCCCCGGGGATTTTCTCCTATTGCTCTCGTAATCGCTGATGGTTGATGGGGAAATTTTGAGATATTGCGAGAGCTCGGTTTGTTGCACTGCAAAAATCTCCCTCCACTTCCTCATCGTGCTTCCCGGATCCGTCGAAAGCGAGATTTCGCCTGCAATTTTGACCTTCAATTGCTCCATAAGTTCTAAAAGCAGATTCAGATTTATAAGCTTTGTTGCTTGACGAAGTATGATACGACACTAGAGGCATGGAGAAATTGGAATGCTCACGCTAGAGTGTTTTCTCTTTTCCTCAATCTATTGGGTTTCTACTCGACGACTTCCATCTTCCCGAACTTGCCAAGCGTCAATTGCGTCTTGTCCTGCCACGTGTTCACATAGCCGTTGACAATCTTGATCATATTGCCCACTTGCACCTTATCGATATCGTCGTTCCAAAGTACCAGCGTGATGGTGCCGGATGTGTCCTTCAAAGTCGCATTTGCAACCCTTAAGGTCCTGCCCATCTTGTTGATTTCCCTTGGCGCGTCCAGATTGGTGATCTCGCCTTTTACTTCGACGTTTCCAGTACCCGGCTTCAAATCAGAAATGTTCATATTTTCACCCACCTCAAAATCAGAGTGGAAAAGTTAACCGCAAATACATTTTTAACTCTTTTCCGGCTCAAAACCCAACTTTATGCCCCCTTTTGCGCTTTCAACAATCATTTCGTGCCTCCCTTTTTGCAGTTTTATCCTCTCAAAAAGGATTTTTTGCCCAAAATTTTCCCCCAACGTCCCTTCCCGCCCCGAAATTTCATATTGCAGCTTCAGCTTCCCTTCCGAATACTCCATTTCACATTCAACCGGAAAGTAGATTTCATTCCTCAAAACGCTTCCAAGCCCCAACGCCCCGGCCTCTTCCACACTTGCAATTATTTTTTCAAAACAAAATTCCATCTGCTTCTCCTTCATCGCATATTCCGAAACCGCTGCAACTTTGTCAATCCCCGGAGCCAATGCAATAAAGAAGGCCAGCAAAGAAGCTAGCAAAAGCATCACTTCCAAGGAAACCTGGGCCCTTCGTTTGCTCATTTCCCTATTTTATCGATTTCCTTCCATGCAAAATCCGTTTTTGCCCCCAGGTTCTTTGCGCCCGTTTTTGCCGAGCTTTGCAGCTGCCCTATCAGCACAATTGCAACTGCTATGAGCGCTGCAATTATTATCAGCATTTCCGCGGACACCTGCCCCCTCTCCTCTTCCCAAAAACCCAAGGAATTAGCATTTTCGCTGTTTTGTGGCTGGCTTGGCGGCGTCCTTTCCTCCGCTTTTTTCCTTCCAACGATTTTTTCTTCATCCGCATTCGTGTTTGTTTTTCCCCTTCCGAATTTTCTCAGCAGATGCACTTTTTTCATCCATACAACCCCGCCTCCAAGAAAGCTACGGCTGCAGCCGCATTTAATTGTTGGGTAGAGGGGGGAATCAACCGGAGGTTTACTTCTATTCTTAATAATATTGCAGCTTCAAATATTTTGACGCATATGGAGGAACCCCTGCTAGTACTCTACGGCAAACAGAAGCTCCCCAGCAGAAGAGAGCTCATGGCCATGGATTCGCATGAAATACTTCAGCTCATGCACGATCTTACCCGACCTGTTCTTGAAGGCAAAGAAAAACCCCTTCCCAAAGAAAAAAAAAGGATGGGCCGCCCTTCCTCCTTTAGGGATGCTGGAATTCCGCCCGAGATTTTCCGTTCTGATTCATATAGGGAACTGTTGCCGCTTGCAAAGACGCTTGCGCGTTCTCACATTCCCCTAACCGACTTCCCAGAACGCGAAGCTGCCGCCAGATTAGCAGTTGCTAGGGCGATTCACGGTTATGCCTCTGCAGGCGGAAAATTAGGGGCGATTGCCTATAGCGCAATTACTAATGCCTTGAGGGATTTGGGAAGACGCTCGGGAAAAAATAAGCGTGCACCTTTCCCCCTCCATCTTGCCGCTGTTGAGGAGAAAAAGAACTTGTTAGACCCATTCAAGTTAATTGGGGCGACAAAACAACGACTTAACAAGTCGTCCAAATCAGACTCAAAATCCATGCTTGCGATATTATTGAGCTGCTTTTACCCTCAACTTACTGGCAAGGAGGTAAGCGGAATCCTAGATATGAACCACAATACCCTCAGGACTATTCTTCGCCACTATGGCCCCTTTATACGGGCCAATGTTCCGAAATAATTTATTCTATGAATCTCTTCTTCTCCTTCAGTTCCACATCCTTTTTGCTTCCCTTCTTGTTAAGCTTGAGCCGCTTCGTCTCCGGATCCCTCCTATAGCTCAAATCGAACTCTTCCATCAGCATCCGGATCCCCTCGTCCTTGCCAAATATTCCTGCAACCTCCCCGTGCTTTCCGCTCTCCCCATCCATCACGATCAGCCGGTCAACCGTATTATATAGGAATTCCAAATCATGGTCCACCACCAAAACCGCCTTCTCAGATCCGACCCGCTCGCGCAACATCTTGGACAGCAGTATTCTTGCGCTCACATCCAGCATGTTTGTCGGCTCGTCCAGGATGTATGCCAGCTTCTCCTGGTTCAACGCCTTGAAGATTTCCAATTTCTGCAGCTCCCCGCCGCTTAATTTTTCAATATTGTAGAATTCCAGCTTGTGCATTTTCATGCTCTTCAAATAATTCTCGGAAAACAGGTCCCTCCTCTCAAAATATTTGCCCGCAAGGCCATTTTCACGCTTCAAAATCTGCTCCTTGAATGCCAGGTGCGCGCCATCCTTCTCGAAAGCATCCCTGCAAAAAGTGCTTTTGCCAATCCCATTCTTCCCTGCAATCCCTACGATTTCCCCCTCGTAAATCTGGATGGGCTGTTTGCTTGTAAGTTTGAAATCCCCCCGTTTCAATTCCATTCCCCCGATTTCAAACAATTTCGACTTATGCTGTTCCCCAAAATAGTGCTTGTATGCGATCCCCTCTTCCCTAAACCGCATGTTCTCCGGCCCGATGTAGCCCTCCATGAGCATATTTATCGCGCGGTCGGTTGCATACACCTGCGAAACGATCCCGTACGCGCCGGCCTCCCCGAACATCAGGTAGCTTTGCTTGCATAAATAGGACAGCAAGGAGATGTCGTGGTCGATCATCAGCACTTTTTTTCCAGTAAAATTCTTCAGCAAATAATTTATCAGCCTGATCCTGTACACGTAATCCAGAAACGAGAACGGCTCATCCAGAAAATACGTGCTTTTATCCTTCAGCAACGCCGCCACAACCACCACTTTCTGCAGCTCCCCGCCGCTCAACTGGTCGAGATCCCTCCCGTAAATCCCCCCAAGGTCGAATATTTTTTTCAATTCAGCTAATTTTTCCCCCTCGCCCAGCTTTTCGAGCAAATCCCTGACTTTCCGCCTTTCCCCCTCCCCTGAAATTTCCTGCGGCTTGTACACCAGCCCATTTTCCACAAGCCCTTCGAAATACTCCTTGATTTCCTTTGAAGGAAAATTTTGTGGCGCAAGCCTGCCGGCTATCAGCTTTAGGTTTGTGCTTTTTCCGCACCCGTTCTCCCCGACTATTGCGATAATGCCCGTTCTTGGGATTGCCAGCTTATATAATGAAAAAGAATTCTTCCCATACGTGAAGACCATCTCCTCCGCCTTTGCTTCCGGCAAATTCACGACATTGATTGCATGGAACGGGCACGATTTTGCGCAGATGTTGCACCCCTGCGAGAGCGTTGGCTCTATGTATGCAACGCAATTGCTCCTGATTTCCTTGCTGTACTCATACTTGAAATCGATATGCCTCTCAGCGGTTTTTTTGTCAACTAGGAATGTGCACTCCTTCCTCAGCCGGTTTGCAGGGCAATTCTTCATGCACTCGAGGTTGCACTTCACCGGGTTGCACAAATTCCTGTCCACGATCGCTATCCTTGTCATCGTCTAAAGCCCCATTCCAGCTTCTTTTTGCGGTATTCATTAAATAAGTTTCGTATCTTATTGGCCGTTTCGTTGCTGAACCCTTTCAATGATACTTTCGTATTGATGTGCCCCCCACTGCCATGATCGGAGAGGATCTCATGAAAAACGACTTCGCCTTCGGGGGTGACAATGAAGTTGGGCGCGCAGATGTCCTTATCCACAATGCCCGCTTCAGTAAGGAGGCTTGCTGCCCAGTCGATCTCCGGTAAATCGAATCTACTCTCATGTTGCCGCCTTATCTCATCCTTAAGGCCCTCATTCATTTTACCCCCCGCCACCGGATCGTGCAACTTGAAATACTTCATGCTTGTGTTATCCATCGGCGTGCGCTTTCCTATGAGGAGCGCCTTTCTTCCGCCTTTTCGCACATTCAATCTTACAATGCGCAGCTGGACCGCGCTTGCGCCCAGATCTCTCAGCACCTCATTGGCGATTTTATGGGCATATTGGGTATCGAGCGCCCGCTCCCAACCCACAATTTTCTTTATTGCCAAATGGCCGGCCA
Source organism: Microcaldota archaeon (assembly GCA_043803465.1). Lineage (GTDB taxonomy): Archaea > Micrarchaeota > Micrarchaeia > Norongarragalinales > SBBD01 > JACRGC01. The sequence goes on along the minus strand of JAZDKC010000037.1, from coordinate 48,089 downwards.
AGACTACCTTGCCCCTACGGATCAACTCCGGTTCCATCGGCAATTTTTCCTCCTTTCGTTCCATGCCCTCGCCTGATTTCCCCCTCCTTAAAACCAAACCTATAAATAACCAAACAGGTAAATTGTTTGGCTGATAATGCTTTTTAGGGTATCTTATCCCGTTTATCCGTACAAATGCTTAAACCTAAAATGGTGAGAATTTATGTATCCCCCTTCCCAAGCGCAGTATGACCGGGCGATTACGGTCTTTTCCCCGGATGGCAGGCTGTTCCAGGTCGAATATGCGAGGGAAGCTGTTCGAACCGGCACGCCGTGTGTCGGGATAGTCGCAAAGGACGCCGTAATACTCGCTGCGCACAAGCGCATCAGCTCGACTTTGGTTGTTGCGGAATCGCACGAGAAGATCTTCCAGATCGATAAGCACATAGTGGCGGCAAGCTCCGGCTTGATTGCGGATGCGCGCAAGCTCGTTGATTTTGCACGGCTGGAAGCGCAGAGGCATCGCATCGTCTACGGGACCGAAATTTCAATTGAAACCCTTGCAAAGAAAATCGGCGACCAAATCCAGACGTTCACGCAATTCGCAGGCGTTAGGCCGTATGGCGTTTCACTTCTTATCGCGGGTTTGGATGGCAATTTCCGTCTTTTCGAAACCGACCCGTCCGGCGCGCTATTCGAATACAAGGCAACCGGAATAGGCTCTGGCAAAAAGACCATCGAGGACTTATTTGAAAAAGATTATTCCGATGGAATCACGTACAACGAAGCGCTCAAGCTTGCGCTGAAGGCACTGAAGAAGGCGGTCGAGGAGAAGCTCACCCCTGCAACTGTTGATGTTGCAATAATTTCAAAGGAGCACAAGAAGGTAATGTTCCTGAAGAAGGACGAGATTTCCAAGCATCTTGCGGAGCTGAAATAGGGTAATCAGATGGCGGAATTCCAGATCACCGTCTCAAAATTCGGGGATCCGCTGCTAGATTCATCTACCTCAGCTGCAAACTGCCATTGCCTCATTGACCGCCAGAATCGTGCGGTTGTGCTTGCGCTCTCAGACCCCCAATTTCCCCCGTTAAGGGAGGAAAACCGGATGGTTTGGCTAAGGCAGCACGGCGTTGTTTCCGATGCATTGAATCCGGATTATAACTTCCCATCGAATGTGGAGGAGCTTAGTGCGGTGATTACGCCGCCCTCCCGGTATTCCCCGTCCAAAACAATTTCCATCTCAATAGAAAGCCCGCTCTCGCGCGAAAGCATCGCGCAATTCGCAAGGGCATTTTGGCAACTGCTCGAAACCGATGGAATTCCCGAAGGGACCAGGCGCAATTTCCATCTTCGATGGAAGAACTACTCCGATGAAGAATTCGAGGAGTCCTTGGCCCAATTCCTCAAACGGCCAAGGATAATTTCGCAAACCACTGTAGGGATCCCCGAAATAACGCAGATGCCTCCTTCCTCCTGATGCTGCGAAAACCGTATTAACCTATTCTGCTATTTTCTTGCGTAGGTTATCATGTCCCAAATCGAAGGTGTGCTTATTTGCCGGCTGGATAAGAACGGCGAGAAATTTGAAATCCTGATAGACCCCAAGAGGGGCTACGATTACAAACTTGGCAACCGGGCTGATTTTTCCAATGTGCTGATGTCCGAGGAGGTTTTCAAGGATGCCAACAAAGGCGAGCGCCATACCGCCTCCTCGCTGAAAAAGGCCTTCCATACCGAGGATATGCTCGAAATTGCAAAGCTCATCCTGAAGGAGGGCGATTTGCAAATCACAACCGACCAGAAAAGAAAGCTGCTCGAGGAAAAGAAGGCCAAAATAATCGACATGATCGCAAGGAATGCAATCGATCCGCGCAACAAGACGCCGCACCCGCTGATCCGGATACAAAACGCATTGGAGCAGGCGAAATTCCATTTCGATGCGTTCAAATCCGCGGAGGAGCAGATGGAGGATGCAATTGATGCGATCCGGGAATTCATCCCAATCTCCTTGGAAAAAATGAAGATTGCAGTGAAAATCCCTGCCGAATACGCGGGCAGGTGCTATGGCGCCCTGAAGGAATACGGGATCAAGAAGGAGGAGTACGGCAAGGACGGCTCGCTGATTGCCATGGTGGAAATTCCTGCGGGCCTGCAGGGCGAGTTCTACGACCGGCTGAACAAATTGACAAGCGGGAATGTGCAGACGAAAGTGCTTTGACTACTCTGGTAAAAGATAGCCTGGGGTTTGGCAATCGACCAATAGCAAGGCTAATTAGGGGCAGACGCAATGCACGGATTGGAAGGCAACTTGGGCACTAGTGGAGGCAGGCCCTGTGCAACCCAAGTGGGGCGGTCTTACCCCCGGAGGGGTTGAGGATATCTTTATTAAATTATTCTGCCGAACCAATACGGTAAGAGAAAAAGGCTCTAGTTGCCGTTTCCAGAACTGCTTGTTTAGGAAACCGGCAAATTTCATGGATTTTTTGATTTAGCATTAATCGTTCTTGACAATTAGACTCAGGGTTGATTTGTATGGTTGACATTTTAGTTCCAGGCGATCTGCTTTATGATGAGCCCAAGCGCTTCTCTGGCAGCTTCGTAGACGGCAATAAAACATATGCCACTGTCATCAGCGCGAAATACGATGACAAGGTAGTGCCGCTGAAGGGCAAGTACATCCCGCAGATCCAGGATTACGTTGTCGGGGTAGTGACGGAGCAGCGCTTCAATGGCTACACTATCGATCTCAATTCGCCCTACGAAGGTCAGCTCTCCTCAAGGGAGTCGCGCGAAACCTTCCAAATAGGGGATGTGATGTCCGCGCTTATACAGGATGTTGACGAGGTCAACGAGGCAATGCTAGTCGAACCCCGAAAGCTCTACGGTGGGAGGATTGTTGAAATCGGCTCAGTAAAGATCCCGCGCGTCATTGGCAGGAATTCAAGCATGGTTTCAATGATTGAAAAATACGCCAAATGCAAATTATTCGTCGGAAAGAACGGAAGGATCTACATAAAGGAAGGCAATATGCCCCTTGCGGTGCTCGCCATTCTTAAGATTTCAAAGGAGGCGCACGTGCATGGCCTAACCGACCGGATACAGGCGTTCTTGGAAGCGGAGAGCACTAAAGCATGAGGCATTTCTGAGGTAGATACAAAATGGAAAAACCAGTTATGATCAAAAACGGAGTGCGGTTGGATGGCCGGAGTTTTACCGACCTGAGGCCTTTGAAGGTCACAGCAGGCGTTTTGAATAAAGCGGATGGCAGTGCGATGGTTGAGTGGGGGAAGAACAAGGTGCTCGCAGCCGTATACGGCCCGCGTGAAGTGTTTCCCAAACATCTTACAAACCTGAATAGGGCGCTAATCAATTGCAGATACTCGATGGCACCATTCAGCTCAGTTGAAGAGCATGGCAGGAGCGGCCCGAATAGGCGGGCAATCGAGATCGGCAAGGTTTCAAAGCACGTTTTTGAAAATGCGGTCCTGGTCGCCCAATTCCCAAAGACCCAAATAGACATCAGCATCGATATTTTGCAGTCCGATGGCGGCACGAGGATTGCGGGAATCACTGCAGCGGCAGTGGCCCTTGCGGATGCAGGAATCCCGATGAGGGATTTGGTGCAAGGCGTATCGGTTGGAAAGGTTGATGGCGAGCTCGTTGTGGATGTGGATAAGATCGAGGACAACTTCGGTGATTCCGACATTCCGATAGTAGTTTCATTGCGCTCAATGGAAATCCTGCTCTTCCAGCTCGATGGCATGCTCACAAAAGCAGAAGTCGAACGGGCAATTGATCTTTCGTTTGAAGGCGCCAAGAAAGTGAGAGCACTGCAGGTTGAGGCGCTCAAGTCAAAATATTTAGAAACTGAAATGAATGGTGCATAATCATGATATTGGATGAATTGAAGGAAGAGTACGTGGTGGATTTGCTTAGGAACAACAAGAGGCCGGATGGCCGCGATTTGATGCAATATAGGGGGATTAAAATTGAGAAGGGCAATTTGCCAAATGCGGAAGGCAGCTGCCTTGCACAAATCGGGGATACGAAGGTGCTTGCGGGGGTGAAGTTCGATGTCGTCGCACCCTACAAGGACCGGCCGGAAGAAGGCGTTTTCCAAGTCACTTCCGAATTCCTTACTGCCGCGCACCCAGAATTCAATCCCGGCCCGCCAAATGAGGGAAGCATTGAGCTTGCAAGGGTAGTGGACCGCGGCATCAGGTCCGCAAATGCAATTGACACCAAGAAACTTTTCCTCGAACCCGAAAAGGCGCTGGGGATTTTTGTCGATCTGTACATCATGGACCATTCCGGCAACCTGATAGATACGGCGGCGCTTGCTGCAATGGGCGCCCTGCAGAACACCAAGGTCCCAAAATACGAGAATGCGGCCTTAATAAGGACCGAATTCAAAGGCCCGCTTGAACTCAAGAGGAATGTATCCGTTTGCAGCTTCGAGAAGATTTCAGGGAAATTGATTTTGGATGCAACAGACGAGGAGGAGATTGCGTCCGACGGCCGTTTCTCAATTGCGACTTGCGACGGCGATCTTGTGTGCGCAGCGCAAAAATCCGGCAGTGCGGCGTTCAAAAAAGAAGAAGTATTGAATCTCGTCGACATGGCGCTTGAGAAAGGAAAAGAATTGCGGTCATTGCTTTTAAGGTGAACAACTCATGGGATCCCATTATGGAGTAAAGACAAGGAAGCGCGAAAGGGAAGTGATTGAGCACCAGAATAAGCTCTACCTCTGCTCGCAATGCGGCAAGCACAAGGTCATGCGAAAAGGGTATGCGCTTTGGCGCTGCACATCCTGCGGTTCGCAATTTGCAGGCGGCGCGTATTCCCTGGAAACCCCGGTAGGTGTCACCGCAAGGAAAGCGCTCTCGTCCCTAAAACCAAAACGTTAATAATCGCCCCCTGAAACCAAGTGATCCTATGGCCCCCGAATTCGTGTTGTTCTCCTGCAATCTCCCCAATCTGCAAATCCATGACGAGCTTGCGGGCGCCGACCTCACGCCCCAAAAAATACGCGCCCTTTTGGAAAACACATTCGAAGCCATTCGCAAATCGCTTTACAATTATGCGCCAATCGACAAGGCCGGCATTGCAAAACTCGCCGAGCAAAACGCGAAGAAAATCGGAAAAGTCGCCGATTTCATCACTGTTCTGAAGGGCATAAGGCCCTCGGCGCTCGAAGAGCAGCTAAAGCCGTATTTCAAGGATGACCGCGATCCCGAAAAAGTAATTGGGAAGAAGCTCGCGCCCGTGACCGATATTGCACTTGGCTATTATTTTTCAGTGCTGTTTGAGCGGCTGTTTCCCATCAATGTGCAGGCTAGGGGCAAGCCGTCGAAAAAGGAATTTCGGTTCGCAGCAAATTGCCCGGGCTGGCTGGCGGTCAGGAAGGTGAATTTGGAAATTGCCGAGCAAAAAGAGGTGCTTGCATGCATGGTGCATACGCTTGGCACAATAGACCTCAAGCTTCCGCAATATTGCAATAACCCCCAATTCTTTTCCAGGCTTCAAGCATGCCTTGGCAAATACCCGCCACGCAAATCATTCGGCAAGCTGATTTTGCTGCTCGAGGAAATGCAGGATGCCGGCATGTTTTCGGAAAACGACCTGTTCTTGCGCAAGCACGCACTCTACAAGGCGCTTAGCCAGCTTGGCTATTCGCCCTGCCTTTCCGGCGAGATGATTGAAGGGATCTACCCGGAGCTCAAGATCCCAAAGCCCCGGGGAAGGATGAAGAAGAATTAAATTGAGGCGCTCGCCTCGTTGCGTAATTTTCAAATCCTTAGCCTTCGGGCGGCTTTAATGTAAATGCTTAAAAAGAGCGTAATTGTAACGGATTACGGTGGTAGCGATGGTCAAGGTGCATGTTGCAGGCGTTCCAATTGATGAGGAAGTAGTGTTCATAATTTCATTGCTGATATTCCTGATGCTCACGGCGCAATATTTCATCCAGATCACGCAAAACGACTTCTACCTGCAGTACACGTCCGGAATCGGTGCGTTCCTTTCGGCGCTTTCGATCTACGTGTTCTACAAGCTCCACCTGATTGAGGAAAAGCTGTCATACGCCGTGCCCGTGAGGACTGTTTCTGCAGCTCCATCGGCACCGGCAAAGAAGCGCAGATAAGTTCAAGATTCATTGATTTTTTGCCATAGTGGCTACTAGGAGCGGTTATAAAATTACTTGTGCTAGTAGTAGCGTTTTTGGGGGCGTGGGCCAACCTGGTAAACTTTTCTTTTCTTGTAAGAAAAGAAAACCTTCGAAAAGAAAAGAACTAGACTGCTGACAGCTTTGGGAGCTGTTGATCTGAGAGACCTTTTCTTTCTCTTCCAGAAAGAAAAGCCCTCGGAAAAGAAAGAGGGATGTCCGGAAGTTCAAATCTCAGCGCCCCCATTTTTGTTTTCCCGTCCGAGTGGCGCATTTAGTCAGCCTTATTAATCCCGTTTCTTAGATTCTTAAGTCGTGAAACCATGGATCTTGGCGAGGGCATCCGGCGCGCATTGAACCGCATAACCGGCGCAGCGATAGTCGATGAGAAGGCCATCAAGGAGCTGGTCAAGGAGCTGCAGCGCGTGCTGATCTCCAACGATGTGAACGTGAAGCTCGTATATGACCTCACGAAGAGCATTGAAGAAAAAGCAATGCACGAAAAGAAGGCGCAGAACCTCAATCTCCGCGAGCATATAGTCAAAATAGTATACGATGAGCTCGTCGCAATATTGGGCGAAAAATACGAGCCAAAAATACAAAAGCAGAAAATACTCGTGCTCGGGCTGTTTGGTTCCGGGAAAACCACATCAATTGCCAAATTGGCGAAATTCTACCAAGGGAAGGGCCTGAAGGTGTGTGTTATTGCAGGTGATGTCCACCGTCCTGCAGCAGTTGAGCAGCTGCAGCAGCTTGCAGAGCAGGTGCATTGCGGCTTTTTTAGTGAGGCCGGCAAGGGCGCGGATGAAATTGCACGGGACAGCCAAAAATTGGGTTCGCAGTACGATATCCTGATTTTCGATTCGGCAGGAAGGAGCGCATTTGATTTGGAACTAGCAAGTGAATTGAAGAAGATCAACGAGCTCTTCAAGCCGGATGAAAAATACCTGGTTGTTTCCGCCGATCTGGGGCAAGTTGCAGGGAAGCAGGCGGCCCAATTCAATGAGGCTGTCGGAGTGACTGGGGTAATTGTCACAAAAATGGATGGCAGCGGGAAGGGCGGCGACGCCCTCTCCGCAGTAAAGGCGAGCAATTCGAGAGTTGCGTTCATCACCCTGGGGGAGAAGCCGGATGCACTAGAGGTATTTGATGCCAAGAAATTTGTTGCGAGGCTAGTTGGGTTTGCGGATTTGGAGGAGCTTCTTTCCAAAGTGCAGGAAATTTCCGACGAGGAAGCGATGAAGAAGGTGCTTGAGGGGGGCAAGATGGATTATGAGGCCTTCCTTGCGCAGATGCGCTCCATGAAAAAGATGGGCCCGCTAAAGCAAATATTGCAGATGCTTGGCATGTATGATGTCCCTGAAGAGATGCTTGGCCAAAGCGAAGCGAAGATGAAGGGCTTTGAAGCCGCAGTGCTAAGCATGACCATAAATGAACGCCGCGATCCGGAGCTCATGAAGAACCGTTCAAGGCAGGAGAGGGTTGCAAAGGGTGCGGGCCTCAGGCATGGGGATGTGCGCGAGCTTGTAAGCAATTTCGAGAAGATGCAAAAGATGATGAAGAGCATGAAGGGCAACCGCGGCCTGATGAAGCGGTTTGGCAACATGCTGCCTCCGGGGCTTAAAATATGAAGATTTTCGATGATAATAGGATTTGGAACGATTTTCCGAAAATCATAGGTGCAGCCTGCGTGATGTATTTTATTACGTTCGAAGGTCTGAAATTCGTTCCCAAGGAGTTCAGTGAAATTGGTCTTGTGGTCTGGGGGTTATTGATGCTCGGATCCATACTGTTTATTTATCGAAATATGGAAGAAAGCCGGGTTGACCCCCCAACATTTATTTTATCCGACAAAGAAGTGTTCATTTTTTTCCAATGAAGCAAATCTCCTTAAAGGATATTAAATCAGTAGAATTCGTCAAAGGTGGCAATAGCATCCTCTCAGAAAAGGGAGCAACCCTCGTGTTGACTACCGAGGATGAAAAAATAGATCACATAACCAACCTGAGAGGGTCGGATCTACCAGACGCAATAGCGGCCTTTGCAAAAATCGGCGTAAAAGCGACAATCAGGTCGTGATTCACATCCCCATCAGCCAGAGCACCAGCCCAAAAACAACCAGGATCTCAAGCAGGCTGTCCGACTTAATGGTGGTCCTAGCCATCATATATGCGATGAAGAGCACTGATGCAATCTCCCAGCCTACGAACATACCCTCACGTTATACTATTTTGGTGTTCCGAATATATAAATTTTCCGCCCTTTTTGCGTTTAAAAAGCGCCATCCGGGATCCGAGCGGAACGATGCAATCGCTATTTTTATTCTTGAGCCGCGTATTCTTTGCCATGTTCGACTTCAAATCAGCAGAGAAAAAATGGCAAAAGGAATGGCAAGCAGCAAAGCTATTTGAGGCAAATCCGGACCCGGAAAAGCCGAAATTTTTCATCACCTTTCCTTACCCCTACTTGAACGGCAGCATGCACGTAGGCCACAGCTACTCTTTCTTCAGGACGGATGCTTACGCCCGCTTCAAACGGCTGCAAGGCTATAACGTCCTATTCCCCCAAGGCTTCCATGCAACCGGGGAGCCGATAATGGGAACCGTTGAAAGGCTTAGGAACAATGATCAAGCGCAAGTGGAAAATTTCAAGAAGGCGGGTGCAACGGCGCAGGAGATCGAAACTTTCAAGCAGGGGCCCGAATACGTCGCGAAATTCTGGATGCAAAAATGGATTGCCGACCTCTCTGCTGCAGGCGCATCAATTGATTGGAGGCGGAAATTCATAACAACCGACCTCACCCCCACCTACTCCCGCTTCATCGAATGGCAATACGACACCCTTCGGAAAAAAGGGTACGTCGTGCAAGGCACGCACCCGGTAATCTGGTGCCCGCATGACAATTCCCCAACCGGGGACCATGACCGCTACATTGGCGAGGGCGAATCCCCGGTTGAATACGCCATTCTGAAATTCGAAATTGATTTTGATGGGGGGAGGCTCATCCTTCCATGTGCGACCCTTCGGCCCGAAACCGTATATGGCGTAACCAACATCTGGCTCAACCCCGATGGAAAATACGTCAAGGCAAAAGTGGACGGCGAATCCTGGGTAATTTCGGAATATGCCGCAGTCAAGCTTGCGGATCAGCAGCATGATGTAAAAATTATTGGCGATATCGATCCCAAATCATTGATTGGCAAGAAATGTTCCATTCCACTCCTAAAAGAGCCAGTTCCCATGCTGCCCGCGCGATTTGTTTCAACAGAGCATGCAACCGGAGTGGTAATGAGCGTGCCTGCGCATGCGCCATATGATTTCATTGCACTAGAAGACCTGATGGGCAACCAGGCTGAGCTGCAAAAATTCGGCCTAAACCATGCGGAAATTTCCTCAATAAAGCCCGTTTCCCTGATCTCCATCGAAGGGTATGGCGATTTCCCGGCTGTTGATGAATGCGAAAGGCTCAAAATCTCCTCGCAAAAGGATGTGGAAAAGCTGGAGGATGCAACTTCCAACATCTACAAGAAGGAATTCCATCAGGGCGTCCTGAAAAAGGCATTCGGAAAATTTGCAGGAATGAAGGTGTCCGAATGCAAGGTGCCGTTGATCGAATATTTCAAGCAGATTGCAATTGCCTCGAGCATCTTTGAATCCACTGCCGAAGTGGTCTGCAGGTGCATGACCAGGTGCCATGTAAAAATACTGGAGAATCAATGGTTCTTGAAGTTTTCAGACAAGGGCTGGAAAGCATCTGTTTTGGAGCACTTGAAATCCATGCAAATTTATCCGGAGGAAGCAAGGCTGCAGATGGAAAATACAATAGATTGGCTGCAAAACAAGGCATGCGCAAGGAAAGGCGGGCTTGGCACGAAAATCCCCTGGGACGAGGAGTGGAAAGTCGAAACGCTTTCAGACTCGACGATCTACATGGCATACTACACAATCTCCCGCGTCATCAATGAAAACAACATTTCGCCCGGCCAATTACCCGACGAAGTTCTCGATTTTATTTTCCTGGGTGAAGGCGCCCTCGAAGATGCTGCAAAACGGACCTCCCTGCGAAAGGAACTGCTCCTCGAGATGAAATTCGAATTCGAATATTTCTACCCCGTGGATTTGCGGAATTCGGGGAAGGATTTGCTGCAAAACCACCTGCTTTTCTATCTCTTCCATCACGCTGCAATATTCAAGGAAGGGCAGCTGCCCCGCGCGATCTCAATTAACGGGTACGTCACAGTAGAGGGCGAAAAGATGAGCAAGAGCAAGGGGAATTTCATCCCCGTTTACCAATTGCTAAATGAATACGGCGCGGATCTGGTCCGGATCAACATTGCAGCGTCCGGGGAAGCGCTGGATGATGCGGACTGGAAGAACGAGACGATCAAGACATACGCAAGGATGCTTGATTTCATTTATGAAACCGCCCTAAACCTGAACTCGCACAATTACGCCGGAGCATCCCATGGGCGTGCAGAAAAGCTGCTTGAGAGCAAGATAGAGATCTGCGTTAAGAATGCAGCTGAAAACATGGAAAAGCTAAGTTTCCGCTCAGTTGCGCATTATGTGGTGTTCGAAGCCATCGAGTCGGTGAGAAAATATGCGGCTGCAAAAGGAAAGGACGCGAATTTTGAAATCCTCCAGAACTCAATAAGCAAGATCACATTGATGCTTTCGCCTTTTACACCTCACTTTTCAGAGGAAATATGGCATCTTCTTGGAAACGCCAATTTCTGCAGCACCGCACAATATCCGCGTGCGATTGTGGCAAAAATCGATTATCAGCTGGAGGAAGAGGAAAAATACCTCGAAACCATTGCCGGCGATGTGCAAAAAATCATCGATTTGAAGAATGCAAAGCCCCCGGCAATACGGTTGTTCATAGCCGAGGCATGGAAAACCAACCTGTTGAAGCTGAGCTTGGCAGCTGCTGCCGATGCGGGCAAGTTCGATATCCCGGCCCTGATCAAAAAGGCAATGGAAAATCCCGATCTCAAGCCATTCGCACCAAAAATTCCGCAATTCCTGCAAGCAATCAGCAAAACAGTCAATTATTACAAGTCCGAGAAGATTCCTGATTTCAGCGAGCAGCAGCTGTTGCTTGAAAGCCTGCAGATGTTAGAACAGCGCTTCAGCTGCAAGTTCGAGATTTATCCCGCAGATGCAACTCAAGACAAGGACCCGCACAACAAGGCGGGAAGAGCACTGCCGCTCAAGCCCGCGATCTACTTGGTGGTTTAGCCATTGGCTTGGGTTCCCGGTTTTATCTCCCCCTCTGCATCAATTCTTATAAACCCTATTTAAGGAAAACCTAAGTTTCAGGGAGTTGCAACCCCTGCAAGAAAGTAACAAATTTGGTCAAAAAGCAAAATATATATACTCTCTCGATCTCTAATTAGTGCTAATATAGGGGAGAGTTATCACTTGAATATTTTTCATAACATGAAAATCAGCCAAGTTTGAGCTTTTTTTGCTAAAAGGAGGCAAAATACGGCTGCTTTTCCCCTTCTGAGCATTATTTAACAGAAATTTGGCCGATGACAATGAGAGTTGCTATGTTGGGCTGGGAATTTCCCCCTTTCATTAGCGGAGGCCTTGGAGTCCATTGCTTTGAACTGACAAAAGCGTTGGGTGAGATGGGGATTCAAGTGGATTTCTACATGCCCAAATCAAATCCGGTTCCAAAATCCTCCCATCCCAATGTCCGGATAATCCCTGTTGACTACTCCTCATTTGAAGGCGAGATAGACTTTGCGGATGCGGAATTCGGGCCTTACTTTAAGTTCCTCAAATTGAAGGCAGGCGAAACAGTGGAAGGCGGCGAAGCTGCAACCGATGAAAGCTATGGCCTGAATTTCTTCGAGGCAGTGGGCAGATACAACTTTCTTGTTGCAAAGCTAGTGCAGCTCAAAAACAAGCGCGCCAAGTATGATTTAATCCATTCGCACGACTGGATAACCGCAAAAGCAGGCATGGATGCTTCGAGGCGGATCAACAAGCCCTTGGTGTTCACATTCCATAGCACCGAATACGACCGCACTGCGAATCTCTCTCCATTTGATTGGATTGTTGCAATTGAGAAAGAGGCCGCGCATCGCGCAAACCATGTCATTGCAGTAAGCAACATGACCAAAAACCAGGTAGTGCAGCGCTTCCAAATATCCCCGGACAAGGTTTCCGTTGTCTACAACGGAATCGACCTCTCAAAATACCGCGCAAGTGTGAAAAAAGAGCAATTCGGAATCAATGAAAAAGTGGTGCTCTTCCACGGCAGGCTCAGCATCCAGAAAGGCCCGGATTTCTTCCTCAAGGCCGCAGCAAAAGTGCTCCAGAAGGAAAAGAATGTCAAGTTCATCATTTCCGGAAAAGGCGACATGCTGCCGCAGCTGATAACCGAGGCGATCAACCTTGGGATCATTGACAAGGTGATGTTCACCGGCTACATCGAGGAAGAAAAGCTCCCATACCTCTATGCGATCGCAGATGCTTACGTACTTCCATCCGTTTCCGAGCCATTTGGGTTAACCGTCCTCGAAGCAATGGCAAATGGGATTCCCGTCATTGTAAGCAAGAGCACCGGCATCTCTGAGGTCGTCAACCATTGCCTGAGAGTGGATTTCTGGGACACCAACGAGATGGCTAACAAGATATTGGCAGTGCTCCGGTATGCCGAATTGAAGGAAATGCTCGGCAATGGCGGAAGGGAAGAGGCAAAGCATTTCACCTGGCACAAAACAGCCAAGGAGACTTTAGGCGTTTACAGCAGCGCAACAAAGGGATAGCATGGCTCTTAGAAAAAATAAAATCAAGAGGAAATTGAAGATGATGGCGAGGGCAGTGTCGCACCCGCCCCGCAATGCGCCCATGCTGGATGTAGCCAAGGACTCCGCGGGAATAATGAAGCATTCGGAAATTAGTGAGTTCCTTCGGCCCACGCCAGAAAAGCGCGCGTACCATTTATTCTCTTCCATACTCGTGGGGCTCTCGTGGGTTTTCACTTACCTCGGGGCGCTTTATCAAAACCACCTGCTCTATTGGGCCGCATTCATCGGCTTTGTCGTCCTGAGTTTCCCGCCGTTCCTCCTCTGGAACAACTATGGCCTTCAATCGCTTTCAAGTTTGGGCTTTTGGTTCGCGGTTTTTTCAATATTCCTTGAAGCACTCTGGCTTTACTTGCTTGCGTGCACTCTTAGCTTATGGCTCAAAAAAGGTAGAAAATAACTATGGCATCAATCTGCATGTATTTCCACGTCCATCAGCCAATAAGGCTCAACAAGTATTCGCTATTCCATTCCACGGATGCGGATTTGCAGAAGCTGTATTTCAACGACAATATGAACCAGCACTATTTCGAGAAGGCAAAGCAGAAATGCTACGACCCCACGAATCGCTTGCTTTTGCGCCTGGTTGAGGAGAATTACGGCCAATTCAAATTCAGCTACTCTGTCACCGGCACATTCATCGAGCAAGCGCGGAAGTTCAAGTCCGGAAGGGAGGTGCTCGAGACCTTGCAGCAGCTTGCATCCACAAACAAGGTGGAGTTCCTCGATGAAACCTATTACCATTCCCTCGCGAGCCTCTACTCCGACATGGACGAGTTTGGCGAGCAGGTGGAACTGCACAAAGGGCTGATTCGCGACACATTCGGCATCACTCCGAAAGTTTTTCGGAATACCGAGGTCATTTACAGCAACCGCATTGCTTGCGAAGTTGAAAGAATGGGCTACTCGGCAATCCTGACCGAAGGGATTGATTGGGTGCTTGGCTGGAGATCCCCGAATCACGTGTACAAAAACCTCAACGGCAATTTGAAAGTGCTCATGCGCAATTACAAATTAAGCGATGATATCGGCTACCGCTTCTCAGCCAAGTGGTGGACCGAATGGCCCCTCACAGCTGATAAATATGCGTCATGGCTTTCGGCCGTAGGCGGCGAAACGATCAACATTTTCATGGACTACGAAACATTCGGGGAGCATCACTGGCAAGACACCGGAATCCTGGAGTTTTTGCGCCATCTTCCCTCCGAAGCGCTCAAATATGACAACCTTTCATTCAAGACCTGCTCGGAGACAATTGATTCCTATGCGGCTGTTGGGGAAGTGGATGTCCCCTGCAACCTTTCATGGGCGGATTTGGAGCGGGACGTTTCCGCATGGCTTGGGAATTCCATCCAGCAAGCATGCTTTAGGCAATTGGAGGGAATTTCAAAACGCGTGAAGCTAACCGGGGACAAGGGCCTAATGCACATCTACCGGCTTTTGCAAACCTCCGACCACCTGTATTATTTGTGCACAAAAAGCTGGGCCGATGGGGATGTGCACAAGCACTTCTCGCCATACAAGGAAAACACGCCTTATGACAATTTCATAAATTACATGAACATCCTGCAGGACTTTTCGAAGCAAGTGGAGTTGAAGCTGCAGGAAAAGGAGGCCGGGCGCATCAAGAAGTTCGCAGCCGAGAAGATGCTTGCAACAAGGCTTGCCATTGATGGTGAAATGCCTGTGCCAATAGCGGAATTTTGAAGCTGCCTTGGGAAAATATACCAAAAGGATGGGTCGATGAAATTATGAAAAAAGTGCTGTTCCTTGTGACCGAATTGCAAAAACCAGTTGGCGGGCTGCACCGCTTCACAACCGAGCTTTTGATTGCATGGCGCAATGCAATCAATTCGCACCAAACCGAATACGAGCCGCTTGTGATTTCAATCCGGGACCCGTCGGTTCCGCTTTCCGATTTGCGGTTCTCCTCGGAATACAGCGATTTCATGCATCAGCATCCAAACATCCTGGTTTATGAGGGGATCCGTGCGGAAGAGCGCTGCATTTTCCTCGAGAGCACCTTTTCCGAGGAGGAGAAGAATGCGTTCCTTGGGGATCTTTGGATGAAATACCGCATCAAGAGCGAACGCGCAAGCGCATGGGATTTCTACAAGGTTTTAAGCGCATATTGGCAGGCAGTCCCGCTATTTGCGGAATATTTGGTGAAAAAAAAGAAGGAAAACATCGCACTGATAGACGCGCAGGACTGGCTCGCATTCCCCGCAGGCTTCCTTACGCGGGAAAAAATCGGGAGGCCGCTTAACTGCAGGTTCCATTCAGGGGAGTTCGGAAGGGGCCTTGGGCATCCGGATTTTGATTCCCCGCCTGTTTTGATCGAAGGTGCGGCGCTGCAGGAAGCTGATTTCATCCAAGGCGTTTCCGTGCATGAGGCGCAATTCGAGGTTTACAATTTGCTACCGCACAAAGTGCATCTTCGGGAAGAGCTCTCGCGATTCAGATCACAAAAATGGAATGAATACCAGCTGTGGAAAGAGGAGCGGTATGAGGATTTCCTGCTTTTCGAAGCCGGTTCGGACCTGGAAATCATCACTGATGCGGTTGCAGGCCTAACAAATGGGATCATCCTGGATAGCTGGAGAAAAGTAACCGCCGATAACATCAAGTCCGGAAGGGGCGTTTTGCAGAAGGCGCTGCCAAAAAAGGACAAGTACGTCCTGTTCATCGGAAGGGCGGAGTACCGCAAGGGCATAGACGCGCTTATACAGGCGTTTGCGCAGCTGAAGCATTCGACCAAAATAAACGCGGGCTTGGTTGTTGCGAGCAATTTATCAAAGGAGGAATACGAGCGGTATTATGCCGATGTTGCAAAGCTCAAGATGGAGAATGATATCGCAATCTACTCCGGCTGGCTGGTCGAGGAGACCAAGAAAGGGATGTTTTGCGCATCCGATGTGATTGCGCTGCCCTCCCTCTACGAGCCATTCGGTTTGGTGACCCTCGAGGTATTCGCTGCCGATATGGCGTGCGAAATGCACGGCCTTTCAGGCCCGGTCGCAGTTGTTGGCGACACCGGCGGGATGAGCGAAGTAGTCATAAACGGCATGAACGGCTTCAAGGTCCCGATGGAGGAGGACCGCTTCGACCTCAATCCCGCATTCCTCGCGCGGATTTTGAAGGTCGCATTGCAAAGCGAGGAGCAAAAGAAGCGGATCACCCTGGGCGCTGCAGAGCGCGTGCAGCAGAGGTATTTTGACTGGAATTTCATCGCGCAGAAAATATTCGAGATCTACAAGCATGCCGAGAAAAACTACGAGGCATTTGCGAAGGAATGATGAAAAATAAGCTATCAAAATAAAAATTGAAAATAGGGTGGTAAAATGGTAGGCGTGGAGGGGTATTTCGGCGC
Organism: Microcaldota archaeon; assembly: GCA_043803465.1. Taxonomy (GTDB): domain Archaea; phylum Micrarchaeota; class Micrarchaeia; order Norongarragalinales; family SBBD01; genus JACRGC01. Next base: position 31,753 of record JAZDKC010000037.1, on the reverse strand, counting down.
GAAGGCCGGGATAGTGTGGCAGTGCCTCAAGGAGAACGGGGCTCTCACAATTGCGCAAATGAAGCGCAAGACGAAACTGACGGACTCGGAACTGTATGCGGGCCTGGGCTGGCTGAGCAGGGAAGGGAAGATCGAGATCGTGGGGGAAGTGCCGCTGCTATACAAATACAAGCTGAAATAGGCTTTGCATGATTTTTGTGCGTGAAACACCGTGTTCGAGGTAAAACAGGTCTTCATAGAAAAGCCGGCAGCAGAGAACCCCGACTGGGGGTTTGGCCGCAACTGCAGGGTTCTGCTTAGGACTTCGAAGGCCGAGTTTTCCCAGAGCGTTTTTTCTGTGCAACTGGGGGAGTTCATGATGCCAAATCGGGACTATCCGTATGAAGGCCTTTGCGCAATCAGTGATGGCGAAAACTGGAAATTCCTCGATTCGCTAGCGTTCTGCTTGAAAAGGAATGGCGAAAACCTGAGGCTGCAGCAAAAGAGCGTCAAAATTTTTCCCTGGAAATCGGCTTATTCCTATTCGATTTCAGATGGTGCAGGCGAATTGCATGTTGAATACTATTTGTTCCGGCAATGCAAGCTTCCCATACTGGACATATCCTTCTCATTGAAGAATTTCAAATCCGAGGATATGGTGCTCCAATTCGAGCCACTAGTCGACATCCGGCACATGTACTCCGCATCATTCCCAGATGAGCACTCCGCCCAGAATTTTGGGGGCGGCATATGCGTCCAGCGCGAAGGAAAGCAGCTTTTCATCCTGAGCAAGACGCTTGCCACATTGAACTTCTCGCCGCGCAAGCAGGATTGGAACTATAAGTTGGGGAACGGAAGCCGGGAGTATAGGCACAGTGCTTTAAGGTTCTGCCCGGACTCCAGAACCCTGTTCGCCCCCGGCGTTTTCGATCTTACATTCAATAAAAGCACCGCATCCCTCCAGCTTTTCTGCGTCTCCGATGGCAAATCCAAGCCGTCCTTGGAGCTCAAAAACCACGATGAAAAGACATTCCTTGCGAAATTATCCCGGTTGCAAAAGCCATACGCTGCGCAATTGAAAAAGCTCGAGCACATCGGCAAATTTTACCGGCTTGCGTTGCAAGGCCGCCTGTTCAATCTGGTCGAATCATTCGATCTCGAAACCCCAAGGCTGCACGGCCCGGATGCGGGCTCGATGTGGTTTAGGAATATATGGTTCCGGGATGTTTTCCAGGGAATTTACGACAATTTCGACATTTATTTCAAGGAAGAAAAAGCTTACCTGAAAGCGCTGATTTCAACTGCCCTGAAGCTGCAAAAAAACGGCCTAATCCCAAATAAGCTGCCGGAGAGCAAGGAGGATGCTGTTGATTATTCATCCGCCGACGCGACCTTGCTGTGCTTCCTTTGCAGCCTCGAATACCTCAAGCGCTCCGATGACCGCACGATTTCGCGGCAATTCAAGGAGGCGGTAAAGCTCTATTTGCAATCCCTAGTATCCGGCAATATCCGGCTCGAGAATTACCTGCTCAAAACCTCTGCGCACCACTCCTGGACCGACTCAAAATACCCTGCAAAATTCTTCAACATAGAGTCCATGATACCGGCGCGGCTGCCGTTGAGCTGGGCCGAAAGGGTTGCAGTGGAGTGCAAGGATTATGAGGAGTTCGCATTCAAGATTTATTCCCCCGCGTATTATCTGGTCGAGATCAATGCGCTTTGGATCCGGTTCCTCAAGGATTTCAACTATCTCTACCCCTCGAAGGAATTCGAGGCGATGGAAGCCAATGCATCCATCAATTTCAAATCATTCTTCTTTTCGGATTCGCCGTGCAGCCTCATGGATGAGGCGTTCTTGAAAACTACCGAGCTTTCAAGCACATCGATTTATTCCGCTGCGCTCCTGCCTGAGCTATTTTCAGATGAGGAACTTAAGCTGCTGCTTTCCAAATTCGAGCCGCTCCTAGTTTACCGCAACCGCAAGCTTTTTGGCATCCTGACCCGCAACACGCATAACCGCATCTACCTCAATGATTTTGATTATCATTCCGCGGTGATCTGGCCAAGGGAAAGCGTTCCGCTCTTCAAGTTGCTCCATCGCCTGCAGGACCCGCGAACGCAGGAAATTCTAGAAAGCAACCTCGAGCACCAGATGGAGGAAGGCGCGATTTTCTTCAACCATGAGCTCTTCGCCCTCCCGGAAGGCCCCAACCCCGCACCCTCGCAATTCTCATACTCCCCGGTGCCAGTGAAGAACCCGGCGCAGTTCTGGTCGCAGTGGGTGCAGCCGTATTTCGATTACCTGAAATGATGATGCGCCCGGTCAATCCGCCTTTCAGAAAAAATCCTTCAGCTTCATTTCCGTTGTCTTCAGGTTCTTCATCGTCGCCCAGTTGTGCCGGATGTATTTTTGCAGCTCCGGGTCCTTGAAGTGCTTTTGCAGGAATTCCATCGTGTGCCCGTCGCTGGGATAGCCGCTCCCGAAATCCCCGAATTTGCCCGCAAGTTCGTGCACACGCCTCTCACGCATGCTTTTCGCCAAGATCGATGCCGCTCCTACGCACAAATACTTATAATCCGCCTTATTTTCACTCGTAATTGCGACTTTTTCCAATTTCGTGCCGTGCAAGTACTTCCTGATCCTCATTTCAAATTTTTTTGGCACCGGATCCGGGGAGTCCACGTAAATGCGTTCAATTGCATCCACTTTGTTTGCCAGTTCCTTTGCCGCAACCGCAACTTTTTCAGCCTCCATCTCGTTCAGGCTGATTTTCTTCCGCATGTACTGAGTGATCTCCTCGGCAGATACCTCGACGATCACGTGCGGATGATGCGATATCTTCTTTGCAATCCTCTCCCGCAAACCCCCCTCCAGCAATTTTGAATCCTTAACCCCGATTTGCTTCAACTCCGCTTCCTTCTCCTTCCCGATTGCAAACGCGCACATCACAAGCGGTCCAATCACCGGGCCCCTTCCGGCCTCGTCAACCCCGATAACGAATTTTGGCATGTTTATATCGACCCGCAGAAAACGGCAATCCCGAATCAGTTTTCATTTGTTCCAATTCTTGCTAACGAGGATGTTTTTTAATACTTTGAATCCAATACTATACGTTAGCTATGGGGTCATAGTATAACCTGGTAGAACAATAGGCTCCAGATTTCTCATGCAGGTATTTTGAGCCTCGCAAGAGGCGATGATGTGATCGTATGGAGCTCTGAATGAATGAAGAGCTAAATAGGAACCTTTTTCAAATAAGAGAAACGCCTTTTTCTTTTCCGGAGGGCTTTTCTTTTTGGAAAAAGAAAAGGTTCGGAGATACCTGTGGATAGGGGTTCGAAAGCCTTGCTTACTTTCCGAAAAGAGCTTGTTAAGCTCTTTGCGGCCGCGCAGACTTCGTCTGCTCGGTAGAAAAAGAAAGCGGTGGCGCCGCAAAGAAAACCAAGTTTGATTTGCGAATCAAATTTGTTCTTTGGCGCGGAGCCCTCGCACCTTTCTTCTAAAGAAAGGGGCAAGGCAGAGACTCCCCTTGACCCCATTTTTTATACCGGCAGTAGGGCCTTGTCTCTTAGTGGCAAGGAAGATTGAAAATCCCCCCTTCTCATTTCCGCTGCAAACTTTTGAAGTTCATTTTCCAGATGCCTCGAGCGTTTTTTGATTCTGTTGGCCGCTACTATGTTTCGCGCAGCAATCAGAAAAAAATGCGAGGAAAAGCTTGCGTTTGCAAAATCCTCAACCGGGCCAAAGTCCCCGCCTTTTCCTGCTGCAATTTCTGTTGACGCGTATGCCAATGCAGGCAATGGGACCGATTCGGTTACGGCGCGGAAAGCCCTTGAAATAAATCCGCGCGTCCTGGCGGAATTTGCCGCATTTATCCTATTGGGGTTGAGCTCCCCTTGCGCGCTGCTCACATTAAGAGTATTTTTCAGCTCTTCTGGAAAATGCAGGAAATGCTCGTTCTCGAAAATGATTCTCTGCGCCTTCTCCAGCTGGGTCATCGCATAAGTTGTGGAATAGCCATCCGCCAGCCTGCTCCCCATATTCAGCGACCATTCCGAAACACGTTTCAGCCACGGGTTTATTCCAAACGGATGCAGCGCCCATGCGGCTGCAACGCCAATTGCCGCGCTGCCATAAGATGAAAGCCGTGCCTCCTTCGCCATGTCCTTCCTTCTTTCCTGCTCGCTTCTCAACGAATTGAGCCTGATTCCCAAAACATAGCCGATGTGCTTGTGCAGATTTCTAAAATTAGTTTTATTTCTTTCCAGCTGCTCTAGCACATGCAAGGATTCTTCAGGAAGTTCAAGCTGCCTCCCCCATCGCATGTAGCTGCGGCAATGGCTTCAAGCTGAAGATGCGCCTTCCAAACCCCTCAATTCTTTCAACTCTTGCCATAAGCTAGGAAAATGGAAATGAGATTTAAAATGGCGTCTTAAAGCAGCTCCTGCACGATCGCGCCGAACGCAGGCCGGGTGATGCTGATTCCGACCAATACCCCCACAATGGTCGAGAGTGCAAAGCCCATCATCTCGACAATCCCCGAAAGGAACAGCGGAAGCATTGCGGCGATAATTGCGCCTGCTACCGCAAAAATGATTGTGAACGCCTTTGTGATCCTCTCCTTGGTGTTGCGCGATGTAGTCTCCTCATCCTCCACTTTTCCATGCTTTAGTATTTCATCGGAAATAATGATCTGATCGTTCACCCCGGTCCCGATGAGCGCGATTATTCCGGCAACTGCCGCAAGGTCCAAAGTGCCAAATATTGCAATCACTGTTGTTGTCAGGAAAATCTCAAGTGCGCTGATTATGATGATCGGTGCAACCAGCTTGGGCCTCCTATATCTGATGAAAATAACCATGCTCACAACAAGTGTTGCGAATAGCATTGCGATGAAACTGTAAGTTAGGAACTGCTCCCCCAATGCGGGTGCAACAATGTATGCGCTTCCAATTACCGTGCTTACTGGCAGCTTGCCGCCTGAAATCACGCTTTTTAGCTCCCTGAGCTCCGCAAGCGCGTTTTTTTTCTGCTCATCGGGGGTTGTGCCTGCCGCAGTGCCCGTAATTGAATAAGACTGCGAGGGAGTGCCATGTGCGAGGCCTTCAGAAAGGGTTGGCGCCGACAGCAGCCCAATTCCCCTCCATTTTGAGACAACCGTTATTCCAAGCCTAGTGGAATACGTTTCAGGCTGCATCTCATCGTCTTTCCGAACCACGATGATTTTCGTCGCATTCGCTTCTTCAGAAAAGCCCTCTGCTTTCAATCCGGCAAAAATTTCAGGATCCTTCCTAAGCGTTTCCGACAGCACTACGCGGGTCTTGTTTTGCAGTTTCTGCCCATCAAGCTTGAAGTTCTCTGAGAAAATCAGTTCAATGTTTCCGCTGTCTTTCTTTAATGCATCCATCAGCGCCTTTTCGGTGTTTCCAAAATCCGCAATCTGGTTGAATTGGGATTTCGAGATGATGACTGCCGCGTTCTCGGGCCGATCGAGCATCATGTATACCGGATAATTGCCTTTCCCCAGCGCCACTTTCGCAAATTGCTCCCCGCCCGCCTTGCTCACGGCAAAATCCAGTTCCCAGGTGTACCCCCCATCAGTGGCAGTCACGCGCTCTCCGGTTGCGCCCCCTATTGAATTCTGAAGCACCTCCTGGCCTTCAAGAGCGGGCTTGCCATCGATCAGCGCCTCAAATTTTCCCTGCTCGCGCAATATTTTTTCTATGCTGCGTATGACGCCCTCATCCGCCTTTGGCACCTCTACAATGATTTCCTTATTTCCAAGGGGCCTTACGCTCGATTGGGACAGGCCGTATTTGTTGATCCTTTGCTTTAGCGTTTCCACGGTTTGCGCCATCACATCCGGAGTGACGCCCTTTTCCGAAATCAACGTGATTGGGATCCTGACCCCGCCCTTGAATTCAATCCCGAAATTCGGGCCTTTCACCGCAATGAGCAAAACCGCGATGATCACGGCTACAACAAGGAGCTGCACCCTCCAATTTTTTGCGATATTGCCTAAACTCATTGCCCCTTCTCCCTTATTTCCGCATACCACAATACCATGACCGCATTCCCGCACCAAGTCGCGATGAAATCAATTAGCCCCCCGATCACGGCAACTGCGCCGATTTGATAATACGTTTCTATCCGGAGCATTGCCGCTGTCAGCAAAAGGACGCTGAACGCTGAAATTGCCGATGCGTTCATGACAATTGCGGTTTTCATTGCATCATATACCCTCTCCTTTGCGCTTCCCTCTGTGCGCTTGAGCCCCCTGATTGTCAGCAGCATGTCCGTATCTATTGAAAAACCAATCAGCATCAGAAGTGCCGCAATTGTTGCAAGGCTTAGGGGTATCCCAAGAAGGCCCATTACGCCTGCAGTAATTACCAAGTCGGCAAATGCCCCGAACATAACCGCCAAAGAAGCCGTTTTGCCCCTGAAAATCAATATTACAAAGAGCGCCGCAGAACCCAGCGAAACCAATAGGATTTCGGTGGTCTTTGAGAGGAAGAACCTGCTCAAGCTGGCGCCGATTTCCTTTGTGCTGTATGATGCAACCGGCACGACCTTTCGGATTTCGGAAATTACCCTCTCCCTATTCGAGGACTGCACATTCTGGTACTCCTCTTCAGCAACCTGCACCGCATTCTGGGTGTCCGTGACCGTCTTTTGGGAGCCCGCGAGCTTTAGAATTGTGTTTACCCCCGTTATCAATTCATTTTTCAATGCGTCGACTTTGTTTTGCTGAGCCTCCAGCTTTGCAAGGTCCTTTTCATTCGCCTCCATATATTGCAATTGGGTGTTTTCCGTGTAAAATGCCAAGTCCTTTTCCTTGAGTGCTGCCAGCAGCGTTTCCGCCTCATCCAAATTGGCGCTTGTGCCAATCTCGATTTCAAACCCCCGGCCCGTTGGGTTTTCAAATGTGCGCACGGAAACGTCGGTGGAAAATGCGCCCAATGCGCCTTCGAGCTCTATTCTTTTCTGTTGCAGCTCCCCGGCTGGCGCGTCCGTCATGATCGTGAACAGCGAGCCGCCCTTCAAATCAACTCCTTTTGGAATATCCTTGATGAAGAACAGCGAAACCAGTATTAGCAATAGCGGTATCACTATCAGCTTCTTGTAATGCTTACTCTCATAGATATTGGGAAATTTCATCCAAATCGGGGTATCATTAAGGCGCTATTATCTTTATTAAGATTAGGATATGGTATCCTGCCTGAAAACGCATTAATTGCGGTGTTTTTCGTTATCCTTTTAAATGGCTTTGCCGTTTGATTCTGGAGGGGATTTCATATGGCTGGATTGGCATCGGGCATGATTCTTGCAGCATATTTTGGCATACCTATGGAAATGTTGGCGCTCCTGGCTGTGTTATTTTTGCTAGTGCTTTGGATTGTTTTGACATTCAATTCATTGGTCCGGCTCCGGAATGAGATCGAGGGCGCATGGTCGCAAATAGACGTGCAGCTGAAGAAAAGGTATGACCTGATCCCGAACCTCGTCGAGACCGTGAAGGGCTATGCGAGATACGAGAAATCGGTGTTCGAGAACGTCACCAAGGCAAGGGCGATGATGGCGAATGCGGGCTCAATTTCAGAAAAAGCGCAGGCAGACAACATGCTCACTGGCGCACTCAAATCGCTGTTCGCAGTTGCGGAAAACTACCCGAGCCTCAAGGCGAATGAGAACTTCAAGCAATTGCAAGAGGAGCTTTCGGGGATTGAGAGCAAAATCGCGTATGCAAGGCAATTCTACAACGACAATGTCCTAGGCTATAACACCAAGATCCAAACCGTCCCAAGCAACATCGTTGCAGGCATGCTGGGCTTCCCGAAGCGCGACTATTTCAAGGTTGAAGGCGCAGAGCGCGAACCAGTCAAGGTCCAATTCGACAAGAATTGAGCCTTTTTTCCTGTTTTTTCCTTTTTTCTGCAGTAGCGGAAGCCATATATATGAGAATTGAGTTAAACGTACCGTTCTGATTGCGAGGGGATTTTAATGAAAGAGGACAATATGGACTCACTGATATCGTTCATTCTCCGGGAAAAACGGTATCTCAAAAAGCGCGAAACTTCCTTCACTGCCAAGGAATTGACGGACGGCGAGGACATACTCAAGAAATTCATCAAGGCGGTGCAAACCAAGAAATACCCCGATGAGTTTTTGAAAGAAGCCGAAACCAATCCGAACAAGGCCAAGAAGATAATCCGCGACATCCAAGGCAAGCTCCATGCATTGACAAGGAAGCAGCTGTTGATCCTCGTGCAGAACTACGCCCTGATTTATGCGGTCATCGAGAAGAAGCACAAGGAACACAAGATATTCGTCGAGGCGCTCAAGGCGGACAAGTTCTACAGCCCAAGGCGCAAGGTTTATTGAGGCCGTTTGCATGGATGCGATTTCATTTGAGGATTTCAGCAAGGTGCAGCTTCGCGTAGCCAAGATCATGGGGGCTGAAAAGGTGGAGGGAAGCAATAAGCTCTACAAGCTCCAAATCCGGATAGGCGAAGAGATCCGCACCCTGGTTGCGGGAATTGCCGAATATTATGCAGAGGACGAGCTTTTGGGCAAGAAGATCATCATAGTTGCAAACCTGGAGCCAAAAAAGCTCAAGGGCATCGAATCCCAAGGGATGCTGCTTGCGGCGCAGAGCGCGGATGGCGGCCTTGCCCTGCTGACGCTCGATTCTGATTTGCCCGATGGCTCGGAAATCCACTAATTTACCTGATAATGAGTAAAATCGCGATTTTAAGTAAACTATTTTAATCCCAAAATCCCCCAATCTATCGATTCTCATGCTAAGTTCTGCAATTGCGGGCCTCAAGTCCGGCAGATTTGTGATTGTCTACGATGGGAAGCACCGTGAGGCGGAGGCGGATCTGATGCTGCATGCCTCGTTTGCCACTCCAAAAAAAATCCAGCTGCTTAGGCGCGATGGCGGAGGGCTGATATGCTTTGCGACGAGCAAGGAAATTGGAAATGAAATGGGGCTGAGGCACCTTTCCGAAATATTCCTGCAGCATTCCCCCACAAAAAAACTCGTGATCAAGCGAACGCCCTACGGGGATGAGCCCGCCTTCTCGGTTTCGCTGAACCACCGCGGCACCTATACTGGCATCACCGACAACGACCGTTCGAAAACAATACTGGAATTGGGACGGCTGATTGCAAGGAACAACGGCATTTCAGCAGCCCTTCAGCAGCAGTTTTACGCGCCCGGCCACGTCCCAATATTAATCGCCCGCGATATAGCTAAAAGGAAGGGGCATACGGAATTGGCCGTTCGGCTTTGCGAACTTGCCAAACTGCCGCCTTCCATGGTTATCTGTGAAATGCTTGGAAACGGCACTGCATTGCCATTAAAAGATGCAAAAAAATACGCGGAAAAAAACAAGATCCCATTCATTGAGGGTGCTGAAATACTCGAAGGCTGATTGCATGAAATTCAAAATCGCCATAGTTGACACAACTTTCGCCCGAGTTGACATGGCCAAATTTGCATTGGAGGAGCTGGGCGGGAATGCAGATGTGGAAATTGTGCGCTCGACCGTCCCCGGAATAAAGGATTTGGCAGTTGAATGCAGCCGCTTGCTCAAGACCGCAGATATTTGCATCGCACTCGGCTGGGTTGGCGGAGCTGAAATCGACAAGCAATGCGGCCATGAGGCATCGCTTGGGATACAGATGGCCAAGATGAAGCACGATAAGCATATACTCGAGGTGTTTGTTTTTGAATTCGAGGGAAAAAACGATTTTGAGCTCCAAAAAATTGCGGAGAACCGGTCCCGGAAGCATGCGCAAAATGCTTACAACATGCTCGCGAACCCTTCCGCTTTAAAGAATAACGCCGGAATGGGCATAAGGCAAGGAAAGGAGGACGCGGGCCCACTCAAGTTGGAAAGGTGAACATATGATCCGGCTCGCAATTGTTATTTCAAAATTCAATCCGGAAATAACTTCTGTAATGGAAAAGGATGCGATTTTAGAAGCCAAAAAGCAGGACGCCAAAATAATCAAAATAATCCGGGTTCCGGGTGCATTCGAAATTCCCTTTGCAGCCCAAAAACTCCTTAAACAGAAATATATTGATGCGGTTGTCGCCCTGGGAGCAATCATCAAGGGCGGGACGGCGCATGATGAAGTGATTGCGCATGCAATTGCGAAGGAACTCCTGGATATGGGCCTGGATGAGGGCAAGCCGGTTTCCCTCGGCGTTCTAGGGCCGAAAATTAGCTGGCAGCAGGCAAAGGCAAGGGCAAAGCCATATGCAAAGCGGGCTGTGATAGCCGCAGTTGAAATGTGCAAAATAAATAGGTAGATGAGATGAAGCTGAAAATCAAGTTCAAGAAGCACAAGTGCGAAATGCCAATCAAGGAGGTTGCGAATGCGAAATTGCCCACGAAATTCGGCATGTTCCGCGTCTATGCGTTCGAAGATGAGAACGGAGGCAACGAGCATGCGGTCCTAGCCAAGGGCGATGTAGCGGGGCAGGAAAACGTTCCGCTGCGCGTGCATTCCGAGTGCCTGACAGGCGACACATTTTGTTCCTTGAAATGCGACTGTGGTTTGCAACTGCAAACTGCGATGGAATACATCGGAAAGCAAGATTGCGGTATAATAATTTACATGCGCCAAGAAGGCCGGGGAATCGGCTTTGGGAACAAGATCAAGGCATACGCCTTGCAGGATGGGGGGATGGATACCGTTGAGGCGAACGAGGCGCTTGGCCTTCCCATAGACAAGCGAGAATACCATCAGGCGGCCCAAATCCTGCGGTACCTGAAGGTCAAATCTGTGAAACTGCTCACCAACAATCCCATCAAAATTGCAAGCCTCATCGCATGCGGCATCAAGGTCAATAGCCGCATAAGATTGGAGCCGCCGGCGAACAAATACGATGAGAACTACCTGAAAATCAAGAAGAAAAAATTGGGCCACATGTTAAAAATCCCATGAAAATTGAAATGGGAAATATCCATATATTCCGAATTCCCATCATTACTGGTTGATTTTGCTATGCGTGCTGTTCCTTCTGATGAAAAATCCATGCGCTCGGCGCTGCAATTGGCCCTTATTGCAAAAGGCCACACAAGAACCAACCCGATGGTCGGCTGCATAATCGTGAAGAATGGGGGAATCATCGGCAGCGGCTACCATCACGAGTTCGGCGGGCCGCATGCGGAGGTGTTCGCGCTCAAGGCAGCAGGAAAACACGCAAAAGGCGCCACCATCTATGTCAATCTCGAGCCGTGCGTGCATTTCGAGGGGAAGAAGACGCCTGCATGTGCAACCAGGTTGGTCGAATCGGGCGTATCCGAGGTTGTCATTGCCATGCCGGATCCAAACCCCAAGGTAAATGGCAGGGGGATTTCAATATTGAGGAACGCGGGGATCAAGGTCAGGGTCGGCGTTCTTGGAAAGGAGGCGCGATCACTCAATGCGCCCTACGCCAAATTCATCACTACCGGCAAACCGTATGTATTCCTGAAAGTGGCAATGAGCATCGACAAGAAAATCGCCATTCCCGGAAGGAAATACTTCTCAGGCAAGGAATCGCTCAGGTTTGCGCATCGGTTGCGGGCCGGTGCGGACGCAATCCTTGTGGGCGTCGGCACAATCCTGAAAGACAATCCCTCGCTCACTACGCGCTTGGTAAAAGGCAAGGATCCGGTTCGAGTAATTCTGGACGACAAGCTGAATATTCCCCTGAACGCCAAGGCGCTCAAGGACAAGAAGGTATTGGTGGTTGCCGGGAAAAAAAGCCACAATAAAGAAAAACTGGCTCTCCTGAATAAACATGGTTACTCCGTTCTAATTCTCAAACAGAAGGGCAATCACATCGATTTGAATGCACTCCTTCTTGAATTGGGGAAGCGCAACATCTGCACCCTGATGGTTGAGGGCGGCAGCCAGGTAATTACGAGCTTCTTCAACGAGAAGCTGTTCGACAAATGCTATTTCGTTGTTGTGCCGGAAATGTTTGGGAAGAAAGGAACTCCCTTGTTCAGCGACCCCCTCAAAGCAGCAGTAAAATTCAGGACGCTCGCAATAATGGAGCTCGGAAGGGATTTAATATTTGAAACCACCCCAATCTATTCGAAGTGACCGCATGTCCTCACGAATATTAATCTTCTCCCCCTAAACCTTGCGATATTCATGCCCCAGCAACTATTCCCCGGAGTGTTCCGGGTCAACGGCGAGCTTTGCACCCTTAGCGCAGTAAAAGGGTTCAAGGTGCACGATGAGGACCTTCTTCGGGAGGGTGGTAAGGAATACCGGGAGTGGGATCCTTTCCATTCGAAATTAGCTGCCGCATTGGCCAGGGGCCTTAGGACATTTCCATTTACGCCGAACGCATCCGTACTCTATTTGGGCGCTGCAAACGGCGTTACCTGCTCGTTCCTATCCGATATCATGCTGAGCGGCTCCATTTATGCGGTTGAATTCTCGGCCCAATCCGGCCGCGATTTGATTTCAGTTGCAGAGAAGCGCACGAACCTGCTGCCGATAATCGAGGATGCAAGGTTCCCTGAACGCTATTCCGAGGAGATTGAAGGGAAAGTGGATGTGGTTTACGAGGATGTTGCGGACCGGGAGCAGGTATCGATACTTGTTGAGAATTGCAATAGGTTCCTGAAGAACGGCGGGATTGCGATGATTGCGATAAAATCGAGGTCGATTGACAGCTCGCTTCCGCCAAAGCAGATCTTTTCGAGAGTAATTACGGAACTCCGCAATCACTTTGAAGTTCTGGAAAAGCTCGATTTAGGCACGTTTGAGAGGGACCACATGTTCCTGGTGCTGAAGAAGCATTAATTTTACTGGTCTAATATGGTTTTGGCCCGCAATTAAAGTGGGTTTCATCCTTTTTCCAAGCAGTTCCTTCCAATGGCCCGGTCTTTGCAAGGCACGATTCCTCGACCCCGTACTTCGTGGCCAAGCAACCCGTTGTCGTGCAACCATCAGTATTCCATTCGCCATCCGTTGTATAGCACGGAGCTACGTTGCCAATTGATGTTAAGCACTTCCCCCTCGCCTGCCTTTCGGACCAGTTATTTACCGGGGTTACTGTTACCGTGAGCAATATCGAGATTATGATGATGCTTACTGCGATTGCTTTCAAAGCTGGCCTGTTCTCCCTAAATTTCAATATCAAACAAGCCAGCAAATAGTAGTAAATTGCAATCACGAGGATTCCATAAAATTTTTCAGTTATTAATATCGTCCCGGATATGATTATAAGAAAATAGAGCAGATAATTGGGCGGGCAGGTCGGGCAGCCCGAACGGGACAAAACAACCACAGAAAAAATGATGATGGCAATGCCCGCCAAGCAGATTTTGCCAAATTGCTTCGCTTTGCCATAATCTGGCTCCAGGAATTCAATTAGGCCCGATTTTTTTTCGGCGATTCTTTCCGGGCTCTTTTTAGGCATAATTGAATTATTCAAGCCGATATTTAAAACTTGCCTCCGGGCCAAATACGCCCGAAACCCGCTGTATTGCGGTGAAAAGGTTTTTAAGCTCGCCTAACTTTATTTCTGAAACATTTTCAGGGATCTGCTATGGTGAACGGCTGGGGGAAGGAAGATCTGATATTCTATGCACTAATGTTCGTGCTATTCCTTTCCATATTCGGAAGATAAAATCAGCTGGCAATGCAGGTTCAATCAGGCTTTTTCTTTCTCCTTTTGTAAGGCAATGTCCCTCAAAGTCGAGACCATATCTGCATTCTTCATCCAAAGCCCCACTTCCTCCTCTGCGGGCACTTCTTGCCCAGTCAGGAAGATCATTGCCTCATCATCAGCAAGCACCATCCTGGTTGGCAATTTCTTATCAATAATGGAATGGGCAATTTTTGCAACCTGCGAATTTGGGGAATGCAGCGCATGCCTCTTGTCCTGCAGCTGCGAAAGTGGCGAAACCACGTGGATCCTAACGCCGCGCGCCCTTGCCTTCTCGAAATGCGCGATATTCGCCTTGATCTTGTCAACAACGCCATCCGGATGCGAGTTTACAACAATTACGCTCTTGGAATTGGTAATCATGTCGCCAATCCTCGAATAAATGGAATTCCTGCCCTTCAATGTCCAAACGCTCTCCTCCACGGCAAACTTCTTGCTCGAGGCGGTCCTGTCGAGGCCTTTCTTAAGCGTAATGCCGAGCTCCTCGATTTTTGCGAGCTCCTCCACCAATTTCTCTTCCTTGTGCTTCTTTAGGGTCTGCAATGCCTCTGTGATTGGAACTGCCGCATATTTGACCGGCCTGCCGCTTTTCAGCGCCGCAAATCCCTTTTCCTGCAGCTTATCGAGGACATCGTACACCCTTGGCCTTGCTATTTTGCCTACTTCCGCAATCTCCCCTGCAGTGTTAACCCCGCCCACTGACATTGCGAGGTATGCCTGCGCCTCGTATTGGTTTAACCCCAGATTCCGAAGGAAATTCAAGAGTTGGGGGTTTTGCATAATATCGATATTGCCTACTGAAGGGTGGTTTTTAAACGTTTCTTCGTGCTCTTCAGCTGCAGGCTCAGTAGTCTCCATGCTAATCAATTCCCGTATTTCTTATGAAACCGCTTGTATATAAATGTTATTACTAGGCAATAGTGACAAATGCAAATGTTTAAATATATGGATTGGCATATATTTCTCTTTGTGGGTTGGACCTAGTCTGAATACTATGGTGATATAATGAACTTCAAGCATGTAGCAACGGGCATCTTACTGATTTTGCTGGCGTTTGTCATTTCTGTAAACGCGATTGAGTTGAAAGCCTCGGAGGACACAATTTACATCTCCTCAACAGAGGGCAAGGTATTCGTTTATGTTAAGAATACTGCAACTGATGACCGCAACTTGTACCTTTCAGCAGATGGCCGCGAGCTTAATGCATACATTGAGCCTTATGAGGATATCGTGCATGCAGGCGCAACAGGCGGAGCGTACGTGCATGTTGTTGCTCCGGACTGTTTTCGGGGTTCGGAAGCAATTCAAATCTATGCGCAGCTTTGCTCTGATACTGCATGTGATTCGACCAGCAGGAAAATTGTCGTGAATGTAGAGCCTGCAAGGCAGTGCGCGAATTACATTGACGGCTATGCATCTTCAGTGCAATTTGTTTCGGGCACCTCGTGCGGCGCAACCGGTTGCTACCAGACGCAAAGCATAGAGCCGAAGCGCAGCAAACTTGTCAATGCCGCTTATTTTGATCCTACCTCTTATGATGTGCGGGTTACTGGGGGCGATTCTTGCGTTGATTTGAAAAGAGGGGGCATTGCACGTGTCAAGCTCTCGCTTTCCAATCGCGGAGCAGCTGGCAATTTTGATATGCGCGTAATTTCGGGTTCCGAAGTAAATGCGTTTCCCTCAAAGGATTATGTTTCATTGCAAAGGAGCAATGCGGAAGATGTGTATATCGACATCAAGCCAGATCAAGATGCAGCTGCAGGATCGCATTATGCGACCTTGCAGGTATTGCACCTAGATGAAATGGTTGCGCAGAAGGATGTATGCATCGATTTGCAGGATGAATCCAGGAGCACTCTTATTGTTCCCGATACCGTAAATGCCAGAACCTCTAGGGGTTCGACAGTGCAAATTGAGGTTTCAAACGATGGCACGAAGCAGGAGAATTACGAGGTTAGCGTGTATTCGGATGTGCGCGAGGCAATGGCAATTATTCCCGAAGCGTTCGTCCTCAAGCCCGGCGCAAAGAGGTATGTTGATATTGAAATCGACACATCCAAACTTTCAAAAGGGAACTACAAGATGCATTTTGTCATTACGACCGAGGAAGACGAGCTTGTTGCAGATTCTCTCCTGAAGGTTGTTGAGGATGCTGCGATGCAAGGCTCGAGTGTTGCAGTGGAGGCTCAGCAGTCGCAAAAGGACAACGCCCTCGAAGTAACCGGCGTAATCAAGAACGACGGCGACACCGATCTTACTGATTTGGATGTTGAAGTGCAGGGCTTGCCAGAAGGCTGGAAGGTTTCAGATATTGACCCGATTACTGTAAAGGCGAACTCCGAGAAGCAGGTGAAATTCGAGATTACGATGACATCGCAAGAGGATGCATCCCCAAAGATGGTGGTCAAGAAGGGCGGCTATGTCCTCGGCGTGCAATCGCTTCCGAAGATTTCCGGAAAAGCCGGAGGTTTCACCGGACTGTTCGCATTGAACTCGCAGAACGTAATCCTCGGAATAGTCGTGCTTGGTGTGATCCTGCTGTTCTTCATGGTCGGCAGGCGCGATGAGCCCGGAAGCACAACGCATGAGCATTCGCACATGGAATCGATAAAGCACGAAGTCGAGCACGGCGGCTCGCATTCGCACTAGTTTTTTAATTTTATTTATATTGCGCAGCGGCGCTTTCCTCCCTCACCCCTTGCACGAATCCCCTTGCCAAGCTCTTGCCGATCTGCGCGCTAAAATCAGAGAAAAGCGAGAATCCCTTCGTATTGCCAAAATCGCATAGTGGCAGCATGCCCTCCTCCGCAGTTTCGTTATTCCCAGCCATCTTGTTCGCGCTTGCAATTGCAGCCTTCAATCCGCCGATCTCATCAATCAAGCCAATTTGCCTTGCCTTTGAGGCACTCAATATTCTTGCATCCATCGCTTCGTTGAAAAGCGCAAAGTTCAATTTCCCCTTCCTTCCTGCCTCGACATCCTGCTTGAAAAGCAGCATCTTCTCGTTGATGTCTTCTTGAAGCAGCTCCTTCTCCTTCCTAGTCATGTTCCTGTAACCCGCTCCGATGTCCTTCAAATCGCCGCTTTTGATCCAATCCTCGCGCAGCCCCAATTTCTCAAACAGCCCCTCGTAATTCAAGACCGTAGTGCGCGCGCCTATGCTTCCGGTTACCGTATTCGGGTGTGCGACAATGTAGTCGGTTGCAGCGCAAATGTAATACCCGCCCGAAGCAGCCACTTCGGTCATGTAGGACAAAGTCGGCTTTTTCACATCGCGGATCTCATCGTACATCTCCTTGCTTGCAACAGCGGAGCCCCCGGGTGAATTCACTTCAATCATTATTGCCCTGACATTCCCATCCGCATCCGCTTCCTTTAGCAGCCCGCCGATGTTTTCCGGCGTGTTTGCCGAATTATCCCCAAAGAGCGATTCCGGCGCGTCATAAACGATCTCCCCCTTAACTTTGATGCGCGCAATGCAATCGCCTCCGGGCGCAGGTGCGAATGCGGAAAGCACCAGGAACAGGATGAATAGCACGGCTATGAATTTGAACAGGTTGTTCCAGATGGATGGCGGCTGCGGTTGAAGCTCAGCAGAATTTTTCATACTCCGGAATAGCACGGGTAAATTTATATTCGCTTAGGTGGAGATGACTGCTTCTGGCTGGAGGCAATGGCCGAATATACCGGTTAGGCCGGCTATTGGCTGCATTAATGATTAGGGATAAAAAATAAAGGAAAAAAGTTACCTTTTCTTCGGTTTGTGCACTTCAACTGCCTTCCGAATCAGGTTGCGGTGGTGCTCGGAAATTTGCTGTTCAAATTCCTCGACAGGAAAGACGATTTTTCCCGATTGGTAGAGCATCAGCGCGAATGTTGCCATTCCGAGCCAGAAGAAGAAGTTCGCAAGCGGGCCCATCATCACCCCCACATAATCCTGGAATTCAAATTCCTTCGTATCCGGCGAAGCGCCTCCAATCGACCATCCGAACAGCGGAACGATCTTGTCCGAGTTGAACTGCGCTGCCTCGGCCTTGCTTGCAGTGACGAAAATGCCGTATGACGAATCGCCCACTTTCAGCAATGACGCGGCAAGTATGAACAATCCCAGCAGCTTGAGCAAGTGTATTGTTTGCCCTCCGATCTTGAACCACATAATTCTTCTCATGCCAACTCACCTTTGCAAAACCAATACCCTTCGCCGATTTATAAAACTATTGACGCCTCCAGGGAAGGTACCTCCAACGCCAAGGGGAAAGCATTCCCCTGCCGTGTTGCCCTGCCCCTTCTATAATGTCGCCCCTGCCCCCTTAATTTGATTAGCGAATTAGTATTTTCCCATCCCACCTTTAATGCTCCTTCTTTTTATTCCCAAAGTCCATATTTTTGTGGTCAATATGCGTGTACTGAAATTCGATCTTGCAGAGCAAGAGCTGAAGGCGGCGGTCGAGAGCATTGAGGACCTGTGGCAACTGCAGAAGCTTATTGAAAAGAAGGACATCCTGCTAGCAACGTCCTTCCGAAGATTCAAATCCGATGACAAATTGCGGCCGGATTCTGGGGAAAAGAAACTGGTGCATCTGGAGCTGGAGGTCGAAGAAGTGGAGATTGCCGAGAGCGCAAACAAGCTGCGCGTTTCGGGGAAAATTCTGGGCGGCTCTCCAGCAGAATTCGTCTCCAAGGGCTCTTTCCATACGGTCGATCTGGAGCTCCATTCGGTTTTCAGGCTAAGGAAGCAATTCCTGCCCTACCACATGAAGCTGATAGATGAGGCGAAGAAGAAGGCGAGGACGATCAAGGCGCAAATTGTTGTAATGGATGAGCGGAAAGCGCAGATGGCAATGCTGCGCAATAGCGGCGTGAAATTTTCATTCGAGCTAGAGAACGGGGCGAGCAAGAGGGATGTGAAGCGCTTTGAGGAGGAAAAAAAGGCGTTTTTCTCGGAAATTTTAAAGGCGATCGAGGCGGAAAAATCCGAGCGCATCCTCATTGCATCGCCCGGCTTTGCGAAGGACGAGTTCAAGAAATATGCAAAGGACAAGAACCCCCAATTGGAAAGCACCTTCCTGTACGAGCACGTTAGCAACGCGGAAAAAACAGCGGTTTTTGAGCTCCTGAAACGGGGCGCAATCGAAAAACTGATAGCGGGCCAGAAGGTGCAGCAGGAGTTTGAAATTCTTGAAAAGCTGAAGGCGTCGCTTGGAAAGGGCGACCACCTGAGCTGCTATGGGCTCGATGAAGTGAGGAATGCAATTGAAATGAAGGCCGCAGATACGCTCATGATCGAGGATGAGCTGCTTCGGAAGGACAAGGCGCTTAACCAGCTGATGCAAAGGGCGGAAAACTCCGGTGTAAAAATAGTCATTTTCAACTCCGAGGACGACGCCGGCAGGGAATTTTCAGCGTTCAAGATTGCCGCATTGCTAAGGTACAAATTAGAATAAGCAGCATAGCCGGCCCATCCGTTCAAATCTCCAAAATCATTCTCTATTGTTAGCGCCCCTTACTGATGCACTTTTACCAGGTATAGGTAGCTTAGCAGTATCACCACCGCGGCGTAGACCGAGACATAATACTCCTTCGGCACTATCTGCACGACAAACAGGCTGGAGAACATCGCAAATGCGAGCAGCACGAAAAAGAATATGATCAGCCCCGCGATTTTCGTATTGATGAAATGGTGCCTCCACACATTCACTTCCCTTGGCAGACCTTTACGTTCCATGTTCCCCACACTAGTCTTACCTGAAATGCGTTTTTAACTTTATTGGATGCGAAAACCGCCGTGTGCCGGCTGAATGGGCGCCAATGCAGCAAGCTTTTTGCCCGAAATAGATTTTGCGCATATTGGGCGCAAAATTCAATAGCTATCCGTTTTATCCCTCATTGCCGCATCGCTGTTGTACCCCGCATAAAGCAATGCGGCCGTAATCAGCACGAACCCTGCGGCTGTGTTGTTGAATCCTACAAGCAAGGCGCCGGACAGCCCGATCAATGCCGGGACCTGCTGCCTCCTCCAGTCAACTAGCCCTGCGTATTCCGCCATTGCACTCGCCTTGAGAAATATTGGGAAGTGGGATATTTTTTGGAATTGCCTCCGACAAAGCTACTCCCGCTTCCCAGGGCGCTTTGCCCTATTTAGGATTGCGCTTCCGAAATATATTCGTTTGCTTCCAGATTATAATTAGACAATCGCCGTATTAGATCGATTGGAGGATTTTTTTTGCCTCCGTGTATTGCGGGAACTTTTTCTCATCCAAATGGAACTCGTGGTGGTGCACCTTCCGCCTGTTGCCGTATTTTACCTCGTGTTTTGCATGCAGCAGCTCATGGAATATCAGGTACTCCAAAAACAGGGGGGGATATTTATCGGAGTCGAAATTCCTGCTGACAACCACCTGATTGAACGCACCGTCATAGAACGCAAGGCGCCTGCGCGAATTGTAGCGGCTCCAAACTATTGACGGCTTTTCAAAACCCGTGAGCACGGAGGAATTTTCCGAAAGCACCTTTTGCAGCAGTGCATCCAAATCAAATATGTTTCCTTTTGAGCTGTTTTTCCTGATTCTTCCCCTCTTTCCCCTAAGCGTTTCATGCAACTCATAAACCCCCTTTCCATTCAGCTTCTGGAACTCCTCCAAATAAATGTTTGCACGCTCGTCGAAATTGCGGGTGTGGAACAGCTTTCCCATAAGCTCGATTGCGAGGCCGGTGAGTGCATTCAAGTCAGCAGCCTTGTATCCATCGGAAATTTTGGCGCGGATAATGCCGCCTTCCATCGAAATAGTCCCCCTCAAGCCCGCGTACGGCTTGAACTTGGCGTCAAGGGGATAGTTGTGCTTGCCGAGCAATTTTGCTGCTGTGACAAATGCTGCCTCCAAATCGAATTCGTCGCTCATGAATTATGCCCATCTGCAATATAGCAATGACTGTGTTAAGGGGCAGGAAAATAAAAATCAGTACAATTGGTTAGGCCGCGTCCGCATTGATGGTTATGCCGGCCCTTTCGGGTATTAAAAATCAATTCTGGTTGGTCAAGCCCTGTTGGCATTGAGGAACGCTATGGTTTCGTCGTATTTCGCTTTTTCCAATTTTCCGTCCTTGAGCAGGAATTTGAGCATCTTCTTAAGTTCTATGCACGCATGCAGGCTGTAGCCCTTCTCATTCAGCTGCTCTTTCCCCCCCTGCTCCCTATCTATCAGGACTACGACATCCTTGACGATAAGCCCCTCTTGCAAGTATGGCTCGATCACTTCAAATTTGCTTTTTCCGGTAGTGATCAGGTCGTCGATTATGATTGCGGTTTCGCCCTTGTTGTATTCGCCTTCGATCATCTTCTTCGTCCCGTATTCCTTCTGCTCTTTCCGGGTGTAGATCATGGGCTTGCCAAGCAGTATCAAGAGGGCGGTTGCGATCGGGAGCGCCGCATATGGAATGCCTGCAATCCTATCGTAATGCAAATGCATCATCTTCTTGCGCATCTCCTTTGCAACCATTTTCAGCAGTGCAGGATGGCCCACAAGAAGCCGCAAATCAATATAAATGGGCGATTGCATCCCGGATTTAAGCGTGAACGAGCCGAATTTTACCGCGCCTATCTCAAACAGTTTCAAAACGAGTTTTTTATTCATCCCCTTCCCACCCCGCTTATTTCTGGCTTTTCAGGATCCCGCCGAACATTCCGCGCAATTTCGTGCGCAACGCCTGTTCCTTGATCTTGTCAATCGAATACAGCACGTACACCTTGCCGCCTTCGACCTTGACGCAGTTGCAATCATCCAGCTGCACCACGATTTTTTCATTTGAGCAGAAATCCGTTTGGTTCGTGCAGCCAACGAGCCTCTCGGTTAGGTTTTTTTCCTCAGGCGCATATGCGTAAACGGCGGCTGACTTGTTCATTGCACCGAATGCCCCTGCAATTTCGGCCGTTAGCAAGGAAACGTATGAATTGCGATCATCCTTGCCCGGAAAAGTGTATGCTTCGATTATAACCTTCTTGCCCGTGAAGAGCGCAGACATCTCCTTGTACGGATCGCCCCTCGAAAGCACCCGCAGCCCGTTTACATCGTGTTCCCGAAGCTGCGAGGAGAAAAAATAGAACGAGGCAACAAAGATCAGGATTGCGAGCACTGCCAAAATCCCAATTTCATAGCTGCGGCTGCCAGCTGATTTCTTCTGTTTTGCCTCGGCCATTTTGCTCACTTGAATTTTTGCAGCACGCTTTCCAGGCTTCCTTTCTGCTCTAGCACTTCATAGCTCACGCGCACGCATTTCTTGTTGACCTTAAGCAGCTTTGCAAGGTCCATCGGCGTCCCGACCACAACGACTTCCGCATCCGAGCGGTTGATTGTTTCTTGCAGGTCCGCAATCTGCCTATCGCTGTAGCCCATTGCGGGCAATATCGTCTGCAAGTGCGGGTATTTCCTGTACGTATCCAAAATTTCCCCGACTGCGAATTTCTTCGCATCAATGATTTCCTTTGCGCCGTATTTTTTAGCTGCAACCCACCCCGCGCCGATTTTCATTTCGCCGTGGGTCAAGGTCGGGCCGTCCTCCACCACCAAAACCCGCTTCCCCCTTACTGCCTCTGGCTCTGAAATTGTTGTTGGCGAGGCAGCGTAGATCACTTGCGCCTTCGGGTTGTATTTTTTGATGTTTTCCTCAATGATCTTCACGTTTTCCGGTGCGGCGGTATCCATCTTGTTTATCACAATCACATCCGCGCTCCTGAAATTGACTGCGCCTGGATAATAGCTCAGTTCGTGGCCGGGCCGGTGCGGGTCCGCAACAACGATCGAAAGATCCGGCTTGTAAAACGAGAAGTCGTTGTTCCCGCCATCCCAAAGTATTACGTCCGCTTCCTTTTCAGCAGCCTCGAGGATTTTCCCATAGTCCACGCCCGCATATACGATAAGGCCCTTTTCGATGTGCTGTTCGTACTCCTCGCGTTCCTCAATTGTGCAATCGTACTTTTTCAAATCCTCATAAGTCGCGAAGCGCTCCACAGCCTGCTTCACCAAATCGCCATAAGGCATGGGATGCCTGATTATTGCGACCTTTTTTCCAAACTTTTTCAAAATCGAGGCGACTTTTCCAGAAGTTTGTGATTTGCCGCAACCGGTACGGACCGCGCAAACCGAAATAACCGGCTTTTTGCTCTTGATTTGCGTGCTTCCGGTCCCCATCAGAGTGAAATCAGCCCCGGCAGCGTTTACAATTGTGGATTTTTCCATCACATAGTTGAAGGGCACATCGCTGTATGCGAATACCACTTCGTTAGCGCCAAATCGCTTTATCAGTTCCGGAAGCTCATGCTCCGGCAAAATCGGGATCCCTTTGGGGTAGCGCTTTCCTGCGAGCTCAGCCGGGTAAGTTTTGTCATCGATTCCCGGAATCTGGGTCGCAGTTATCGCAACCACTTCGTAATTCGGGTTATCCCGATAAAACACATTGAAGTTATGAAAGTCCCTGCCTGCAGCTCCCATTATGATTACTTTCCTCATTCCTGCCACCCCCTCTTCATTATTTTCAATACAAAAGGCGGAAAAGTAATAAAAACCCGCAGCAGCAATAGTAGACCTGGGAATTGGGCGCAATTTCGCATTTTTGAAACTTAGATGGCAGTTCCCGACCAATTCAGGCAATGTTTATGAGCGCAAAAGAAAATGCCGCAATGGAAGCGCTGAAATACGTGAAAGCAGGGCAGACAATCGGGCTTGGCACCGGTTCGACTGCTGCCCTTTTCATCCAGCTGCTTGCAAAAAAGGCAAAGGAGGAGAAGCTGGAGATCAAATGCGTCCCTACTTCCATTGAATCCAAAGCACTTGCATATTCCTTGGGATTGCATCTCCTGGAGCCATCCGAGGTGAAAGCCATAGATGTTGCAGTCGATGGCGCGGATTTGGTGGATGCAAAACTGAATTTGATCAAGGGCGGAGGGGGTGCGCATGTCCGGGAGAAGGCAATTGACTATTTTGCAAAGAAATTCATTGTGATTGTTGACGATTCAAAGATTTCAAAGTCGCTTAAAGGCCCCATTCCGCTTGAAATCCTGCCTTTCGCGTTTCCGTTTGTGGAAAAAGTGCTCAAAAATGGCTTGAAGGTGAAGGTGGAGCTGCGAAGGAAGGGAAATGGCGATGTGTTCATCTCCGACAACGGCAATTTCATAGCTGATGCGCAAATCAAGGCAATTTTGAACCCAGCAAAACTGGAAGATCAGCTTAATTCCATTCCCGGAATAGTTGGAAACGGCATATTCTCGAAGAATGTAAGTGCGGTGATTGTGGGCTACTCCAAGAAAGTTATGGTGCTTAGGAAGAGGGCATGATTTAAATTGCCATTCTGATTGGTAATATTATGGATCAAAAAGGCCAGACCGCAATCGAATACATCCTGCTAATCGGTTCTGTGATATTTTTGGTAATAATTGTGTACTTCCTGGTGAAGGATCGCGTGTTTGGAGGTTCGGGAAGCACGATTACGAATAATTCGGACACAATTATCTCCACTATACGGAATGCTACCAAGTAGTGCATCACGTGTTGCAGTGGAATTGGCGCTTTTAGGGCACTTTTTGTTATATCATAGCACTATTTGCCGCCCTTAATGCAAAGGTATATATTCCAGTTCTGCGTTCTAATTCTGCGGATTCTGTGAAGGTGGGTTGAACTGGTCGCCCTTTGGCTCTGAAAGGGGTCAACGCTGATTCTCTCAGGCGACCCGTTCGTTTCATACTCCTAATGATTATCTTGACACTTCTAGGTGTTAAGCTTCCTACTCGTGCCACGCAGAGCAAGCTCTGCTGAGCCGCATAATAGATTCTGCGGTTGCCTCTACCCCCTTATTTTGCTTTGCGAATTCATTTTCTTTGTCGGATTGTCACCCCCCCAAACTCGCGTCGCTTTCCCCCCTTCTATTTACTTCTGCGTATTTATCTTTTCAATGCTGTTTGTTCCCTCCAGTTGAGATCCTTTTCAATCGTTTTTTATTGGTTTGCTGATTAGCAATACCATGCGCCCACTTTCCTTGCTCATTTTGCTGTTGTTCTTCTTCCTTTTTGGCTGTTTTGCGTTCGGGCCGCCTGCACCATCCCCTTCCCCGCTTCCGGAAGTGCACATCAATCCCCCAGAATATTCCCAACTCAATAAAACCTTCACCGAATGCCTAAAATACACCTGCAGGGCAAATGTTTCCAAGCCCATACTTGCAGTTGCGGAGAACCGCATAAACAAGACCACTTATGATCGCCGCATGATTCCCCTGGATATTCCGGAATGCCCAATTACCGATGTATGGTTCGACCGCACCCAATTGATGGAAGAGCGGGTATTCGTTTCATTGCCGGACCAGATGGATTACTATGTTTTGCACTATTTAGTTCCCCTGAAAGCGGGCACGTTTTCGGTCAGGTTCAAGAATTCATGCCAGATGAGGGGGGATGTTTACACGATAATCGCAAAATAGGCGAAGGATTCAAAAGGCAACAAATATGAAAATCAGCGTTCTAAGGCTTGGCCACAGAAAGAACCGCGACATCCGGGTCACAACCCATTGCTGCCTGGTTGCACGCGCGTTCCTGGCAGACGAGATCATCCTGAGCGGCGAAGAAGATGCCGGCATTATTGAAACTGTCAGGAAAGTAAGCCAGAACTGGGGTGGCAAGCTAAAGCTGCGATACGAGCCGAATTACCGGAAATTCCTCCAAACCCGCAAAAAGAAGGGGCAATTGATAGTGCATTTGACCATGTATGGCGAACACCTCGCCAAAAAATTGGCAAAAATAAGGAAATTGGCAATAAACAAGGGCATTGTTGTTGTCATTGGGGCGGAAAAGGTGCCTCCGGAGATCTATAGGATAGCGGATTTCAATATTGCCATAACCGGCCAACCTCACTCGGAAGTAGCTGCCCTGGCGATTTTCCTAAACCGCCTGCAACAGGATGCGCCACTCTCCCCCACAGCCCAAAAACGCTTCAAAAATGCCAGGATCATCATTACTCCCGGGGAAAAAGGCAAGAAAATCAAGAAAAATTGAAGGTTAATTGAAGAGCATCCCCGATACTTGCGCATCGATTCCAAACATGAACAACAAAGATGGAACAATTAGGGCGCCCATCGCATGCCCCCTCTTAATTTCAAGAAAATGAATTGTGATGCCGATTCCTGCGGCAGCAGCTGATAGAATTATTGCATTCGCGCCGCCGCTTGCGAAAATCCCGGCTACGATCGCGCACAAAATCAACCTCCTATACTTCTCGGAAAATGCCTCTCCATACAATTTGCCGATTCTTTCCCTAAAATTAAGGATCATCAGCATTGCAATGCATCCTGAAAAAATGGCAACAGAGGCGATCAATGGCACAGCCAGCGTTGCAAAATCCTGCGAGAGCGGCGTTGCCAATACGGCCGCAAGGCTTCGGGTTTTGCCGGTTATTGCGGATGCGGCAATATCGAAGAACGTTTTTGATACAATCAAGCCGGGCACTGCAATTCCCAGCGCTCCTTTGCCCTTCAGCACAAGCATCATCATCCCGAGCAATACGCCAACTGTCATTGCCGGAAACAAGGTTGAAAATGCGCTTGCAAAAACACACATCAAAACAATTATTGTTGTGCTGCCCCCTTCCCCCCCTGGCTTACCTTCCTCCTGCGACCCGAATAGCAGTGCAGGGATTGCAAAAAAGCCCGAAAGCATCGGAAAAAGCGGCTCTGCAACAACACTGCCAAAAAAAGTGATGCTTCCAAGAATCCCTGAAAACACAAAAACGAAGGCGCCCAGGATTGCAGGCCGCCAGCCATCCGAAAAAAATTGCGATACAACAATTGCCAAAAAAACGAATTTGAGGTAATCCTGCATCCTCTCCATTGCTAGGGGCAGCAACACGCAGAAAACCGGCAGCATGGCAATTGAAACTGCAAGTGAGAGCAAGGCAATGTTGAATATTCCGGCCCGTGAGCCATCATTTCCGCCGTCATCCCCCATTTTCACCCCGAAGCCCAAAACAAATGCAGCTGGGAAGATTTCAAAAAAGGAATGGGAAATCCCCAACGCTATTGCAAATATTGCGCTTGATGTGCCTCCTTGAAACCCGCCCGAAAATATTTGCAGGAGCATATTCGTATGCAAAAACGGCACTGCGCCTGCGGCTCCCAGGAGTGCGCCGCATACCGCCTCGATGATCATTTCCCTTCGACCTGCAACGAATTGTAGTCAAGCACCCGGAGGGAAATGCCCCTTTCATCCGCCTCCACAATTCCTTGCACTGCAACAACGTCCCCACTTCTCAAATTTGACAGGTCAGTTGCGCTTTTTTTCATCATTGCAGCCATCCGCTCAAACACCACTATCCTGATGCACCTGCGGCTGCATAAGTTGAAGAAAACGTTCCCATTGCTTTCATAAATCCCCTGCACCCTCCCCCGGATAAGAATCAGTGCGCCCGCATCCCCCTCAGTAACCGCATCGATTTTCATTTCAACTGCGGTTGCGCAGCGCGCTATTATGAGCAGGCTCAAAAGCCCCAATACCGCCCCGGATGCGGCCAGCAGCATAAGTTTATTCATGCGCTCCTTGCATCTGCACGCCTATAACTAGCTTGGGTTGATTGCGAATAAACTGCGCGTTGATGCCAAGTAAACCAAATGGGAACAAATCAGCCCCATTCGGAAAAAAACGCCGAAAATCCAACAAAAATTATAATTAGGGTGAAAAAAATAAAATAAAAAAAGGGGATCAGTCTCCCATGTCGCCCATGCCTCCTGGCCCGCCCTGAGGCATCATGGGCTTGCCCCTGCCGGCAATGATATCATCGATCCGGAGGATCATCTCGACCACTTCGCTTGCCGATTGTATTGCCTGCTTCTTGATTTTCGAGGGCTCGATTATTGAAAGCGCCCTCATGTCCGCGATTTTGCTCGAATACACGTCGACCCCCATGTGCTTGCCCATCTTCTCGTGCTTGCTCCTCAGGTCCACGAGCGTATCTATCGCATCCATCCCGCAGCTCTCCGCAAGAGTCCTTGGGATCACTTCCAGCGCTTCCGCAAACGCAGTAATCGCTAGCTGTTCCCTTCCCCCTACCTCCACGGCAAATTTGCGCAGCTGCATCGCAAGCTGCATCTCGGTGCTCCCTCCTCCGGTGACGTACTTGCCCTCCTCTATCGCAGAACTCACCGCGCCAATCGCATCCACAACGGCCCTTTCGGCCTCATCCACGACATGCTGTGTGCCTCCCCTGACAAATAACGTGACTGATTTTGGCTCCTTGCATTTCTCGACGAACACCATGTGCTCCCCTGCAATCTTCCGCTCTTCGATCATGCCCGCCTTTCCGAGGTCCTTCTCGTTGAGGTCATCCAGCGTGGTTACGATCCTGCCGCCTGTTGCGCGCACGAGCTTTTCCATATCCGATTTTTTCACGCGCCTTGCAGCCAGGATCCCCTTCTTTGAAAGGTAATGCTGCGCGACATCGTCGATGCCCTTCTGGCAGAACAGCACATTGCAGCCGCTCTTTGCGACCTTCTCGACCATTTCCCGAAGCATCTTCTCCTCCTGCTCCAAGAATGCGGTCATCTGGTTGGGCGAGGTGATCGAAATCCTTGCATCCGTTTCCGTTTTCTCGATTTCCAATGCCGTGTCCACGAGTGCGATCCTTCCGTTCTCGATTCTCTTGGGCATTCCGGGGTGCACGACCTCTTTGTCGATCAAAACGCCGTTGATTATTGTGGTCTGCGTGACATCCCCGCCCTGCTTCTTCTCGATTTTCACATAGTCCTTGTCGATTGTTATCTTGCCATCCTTCAGTTCCGCGACCTGGGTCACAGCCGAAACAACAAGCTTCGCGAGCTGGTTTTTTGTTGCACCAACGCCGATCGTCTTGCTTCCCATTGCCACGGTCCCGATCTTTTCAAGCGTTGCAATATCCCTCACGGTCACGGTTTCCCCGATTTCCAAAAGCAATTTCTGCGCTTTGTCGGCTGCTTGCTTGTATCCCGTGATTATCGTTGATGCATGGATATTCTGGTCCAGCAGCTCCAAGCTCTTTTTCAGCAATTCGCCTGCGAGCACTACTGCTGTGGTTGTGCCATCCCCCACTTCCTGATCCTGGGTTTTTGCGATCTCGACCATCATCTTCCCTGCGGGATGCTCGATGTTCATCTCCTGCAAAATTGTGGCGCCATCATTTGTGATTACAATATCCCCCATTTCATCAACCAGCATCTTGTCCATTCCCCTGGGGCCAAGCGTGCTCTTCACGGCCTGCGCAACCGCATACCCGACCGCAATATTCGTGCGCTGCGCGTCCCTTCCAAGAATGCGCTGTGCGCCTTCGGGCAAAATCATGATTTGCTGATTTTGCAACTTACCCTCATTTGCCATATTTTATCACCTATCTAAACGTCACTTGATGAGCATGAAAATCTGCCTAGAAAAAGACCCCTAAATTGTATCTTAACTATTCAAATAGCAGAGGTCAATATATGCGAATATAAACTATTTAAACTTTGTGACACCCCCCGGTAATATCCCCTCGCCTCTACCCCTCTAATTTGTTTTGCGAATTTATCAAAAAGGTGTGCAGCCCCCTTCCTCTAAGATTAGGAAAAAAAGGAAAAGCTCAGCCGATTGCTGCTTCGGCCTGGTCCAGCACCTGCTTGAATGAAGCGTATGGCGAAGCTCCAAGAGGCACCTTCTGGCCGTTGATGAAGAAGTTGGGCGTTCCTGTAACCCCCAGCGCGGAGCCTTCCGCCTTTTGCGCATCAACAATGCCCGCCTTCTTGCCGCTATCCAGGCACTCATTGAATTTTGCAGTGTCGAGCTTCAATTCGCCGGCATATTTCTTCAGGTCCGCAACTGCAATTGCCGGTTGGCCTGCGAACATCTTGTCGTGCATCTCCCAGAACTTGCCCTGGTCGCTTGCGCACTCTGCTGCCTCTGCAGCCTTAGGTGCAAGGGTGTGGCCAAGTTCAGTCAAAGGATAATGCTTGAAGTACATCTTGGCTTTGCCCGTGTCGATCCATTCCTTGATGATTTGCGGGTATGCGCCCTCCACGAACATCTTGCAGTACGGGCACTGGAAGTCGGAATATTCCACGATGGTGATTTTTGCATTCGCACTGCCCTTGAATGGCAGCCCCTCCAGATTGATTGTTCCCGGCTGCGGCACAGCTGTTGGTGCTATTGTTGGTGTCGGTGTTCCTTGCAGCTCCTGCCCTGCGCCCTGGACGTTGACATTAAGCTTCAGGTTTGCAATATTTGTGTTCAGGGATTGGAGGTTCGCATTCATGCTTCCTGCGGCATACACGATGACTCCGGATAAGATTATCACAGAAAGAATGATCGCAATCGCAATCGCATACAATGCATCGTTGCCTTCCTTCTTGTGATGTTCGACATGTTCGTCCATTTTCATCCCCCCCCGTTTTGACTGAATTAGAGTATATATTCGGGCGCTTAAAGCTTTAAAAATGGGATTGATTCGTTAGGCAAAAAATTTTATGCGGGAGCGTTGGCACGAATTTTTAAGCATATTTATATATGCGGCATTCCTGTTTATTTTGAGGAGATTCAAATGAAAATTAAAGTGTTGCTGCTGCTTGCTGTTGTTGCACTGGTTTTCTCCGGCTGCTTTTCCCTGAAATATTCGCAAAAATTCGATCCCGACGGCTCTTCCACCCTTGCGCAGGAGGTGGACATGAGCAAGCTGATAGCCATGCAGAAAAGCCTCTCCAACTATTCCGGCGGCAGTTACAAAGTTCCAACCGTCACCCCGAATGCGGGGTATTCAAAAGAAAAGTATGATTCCCTTTCCCTTCCGGAATCAAATCAAATTACAATGATCTTAAAGTCATCCTCGGCTCCCGCGCCGGGCGGTTATGCCTCATTCACGGTTACGATTTCAAACAACGGCGAAACAGGGCTGAGGGACGCGCAAATCGAGCTTGACAGCGCAGAGTTCGTTTCCCTAAGCAGCTACAACGATTTCCTGGGAGTTGTGAAGCCCGATGAGTTCAAGACCGTAAGCTTCAGCGGCAAGGCCGCAAATGTGGCAGCAGGGAAATACCCCGTATCCGCAATCCTTTCGTACTCGGATGGAAATGATACGAAGGTGGAGCTTGCAAAAACCGAGCTTTTTGATATTGCTGCAGCACTGCCCTCCCCTTCCCCCACTCCCGAAGCAAATTATGACCAGCAGTTCGGAGAAGCGTGCAAAAAAGTCCCTGCGGAAATCACCTGCAGCTACTCGAACGGCATACTCAAATACAGCAAAAAAACAACCGCATCCGAATCGAAATACGACTTCAAGGTTTCAAACGGCTTTCCGAACATCAAGTACGAGCTCGAAATCGCGTTTCTGCCTTCTATGAATGCGTCGTTGCCCTCCACTGGCATGCCTGGAAGTGAAAGCAGCACCGGAAATCTAGACAAGCGCCTGGATGATGCAGAAATGGCGCAATCCGTTGCGGCGTTCAAGGCGATGGGCGCCTCCATTGCATACGAGATCATAATGCCCGGAACGATCACTTCTGCACCGGAGGGCGAAATCAAGGACAATAAGGCAGTATTCGATGTGCTCAATTTGATGGAAAAGAAGAAAATAATCCATGTGGAGTCCGAGGAGATGAATGTGCCCTACATTGCAGCCGCAGTGGTGATGGCGCTGATCGTGCTTTGCCTGATATTGTTCAAATTCGTCCTCAAGAAGCCGCCTGCCACGCCCGCAGCGGGCAGTTATCCTGCGCAGCAGCAACCCGTGCAAATCCAGACCCAATACGCCTCCCTTTCCGATGGGCAGCAGCCCAAATCCTACCTTTCGCCCTAATGGGCTTTTTTACGTTTTTTCTTCCGGGCATTAGCTTGCTTGACGATTTTGAAGTAATTTCCGAACATGGGGCATTTCATTTCGATATTCACACTCATTTGGCATATGCGCATGGTTGGGTTCGCGAGTATATATTTGGATGGTTGAATGCACTTCGCAAAAGCATAATCATTAAAATTCTAGCCGCCAAAAACAAAAAGTGATCGAAATGAAATTAATGGTTGATACCGCAAATTTGAATGAAGTGAAAGAGGCTGCAGG
>JAZDKC010000036.1:0-3071 GCA_043803465.1 Microcaldota archaeon | reverse complement strand
CCATCACCCTCATTGACGCCCTCGCCCTCGATATCGCCTTCACCATCGGCAATCCCATCTTCGACATTCGGTCCGGCATCCGCACCTGCTATTTCCCTGGTGCAGGCCGTGAGCATCACGCAAACCTCGGCAGCGATCACCTGGATTACGGATGTCGATTCGGACTCGCTGGTGAAATATGGAAAGACAATTCCTTCCTTGACAAAGTCGGACCCGGCATTGGTGCAATCGCATGCAATAAGCCTCAGCGGCCTTTCCCCGAACACGGTCTACCAATACAACGTCAAGAGCTGTGCGCAAGGCAGTTGCGGCAATTCGGTAAATTACCAGTTCAAGACCCTCAGGAAAATGCGCAGGGCATCGCTCGGCCCCACCGGCTATGCGGTGCTTGCAGTAATCAACGAACTCGAGCCGCAGATCGATGAGATCAAGCAATCCGGCGAGGATACATGGGAAATCGAGCAGATGGTGCAGACCTCAATCGATCTGGTAGAGCGGGATGAGGAAGCGCAGGCGGATGCAGTGATCCAGGATGCGAAGAGGAAGACGCAGGACCTGGTTTCCAAAGTCAGGGGCAGGCTGCGCGCTTCGAGCATTGATGCGATCTATTGGTTGATGGGAATTATTGTGGTTTTGGGAATCGCGTACTTTGCATATGCCTCGACAAGGGGCAAAAAGCGCAGGAAATAAGGCTAGCCACCATATAGAGTGAATAGGCAGTGGAGGCAAAAAGCGCCGGAGATAAGTGCCGCCTCACATGAGCAGCAGGCAAAACGCCTGCCTCTTTTTATTTTTTTTCCCGTGCCCAGAGTAACGGATGGTTTACTCGCGAAATAATTATTTTCCTTTTTTTTCCCTTATTTTTTCATTCAGGAAAGTGTAGATCCTGTTTTCGTACGCAAGCTGCTCGCGCAAAACGGTAATGATTTCCCTGCGCCTAAGGCTCATCTGCACATTCAAGCCCGAGAGCAACTTATCGGACATCTGCATATCCCGCCCGCATAATTCAACCATCCTCCTCAAAACATAATTATGTGCGTCCTTCAGAACAATCCTTTCTTTCAGAACGAGTCTTGCAGCCTCCTTGGCGGAAAGATCCCTTATGCGCGAAGTTTTTCTTATTATTGCGCTTGCCCTACCTGTGAGCCGTTTTGGAAGTTCGATACCCGCTACCTTTCCCCGCATTCCGATTAGCAGTACATTGTTCGGGCTGATTGCGGGCGTTGAGCTTTCCTTCAATTCTTTCATGCTTTTTTTCAAGGATGGCGCGATTGCATGCTGCAAATAGGCCTTTGTCATTTTCAAATGGCGAAGGACCATCCGCCTCTGTTTTTCAAGAGTCTGGAGGGTTCCGGCTTCACGGATCGGTTCGGCCATTTTATCACTTGAATTTTAGAATGAGAAAGATGGTGGCGGGCCGTAGTCCCCCTTCTGTTTTCCACGGCATTGGTCTAAGCGAGTCTAAAGCTCTTGCGTCGAATGCGTTTTACGCATCTGCAAAAAGGGCCGTTTCATTCCTTTTCCCGCAGATGCTCTTATCCATCATCGCCTGCAGGAAACGATATCGTTTCTGTTCCCTTTCTTTGCCTTAGGCAAGGCGTATTGCAGCCTATGCAAGACATAATTTATCCCGACGGGGAGAACTTCCACCGAACCTTTCTTTCCGGGAAAGAAAGCTTCACCAAAGAAACCTTCTGCACCAAAAGGAAAGTTAATCGGAAAGCCGTGCACCCGCCACCGGATAGGATATGGGTTTCCTCATATATATACCTATTATTTGTTATTTCGGGATACGGAAACCGCCTCGGCAGCCGGCCTGATTTTTTATTAACCGGAAATTCGGATTGCATGCCCTGGGGCAGCTTATCCCGGAAAGATGCGCTTTTTGATAATAGTTTAAAAATAAGCCCTCCTTTAGGAGAGCATGCCGAACTTAAAGCATCGGATTAAGCACATGTGGCATAAGCTCAGGGGCAATCCGCTGATTCTTGGAATCCTGATGGCGCTCTGGTTTGTGATCCGCGTCGGGGAAAAGCCCTCGCGGGCCGCATACCCGTGCCAAAGGGCTGCGATCAGCCATTTTGAGGGCTACATCCCCTTTTCATATTTGCCTTTCACCTACCACAATCCCGCAGCTTATTTCAGGAATATTTTTTCCCACATCCGCAGGTTTTCATCAGCAAGGAACCTGGCGCTTCTGCTGCTGCTGTCGATTTCAATCGCCTCCCCGATACTCACTTCAAATTTCAAATTTGAAAAGCAGCACGAGCAATTCAAGATAACCAAGGCTGCGAGGGATGCGGCAGTTGCATCCGCAGCTGCGATCGCGCTGATGGGTTCCTTGAAGGAAAACTATCCGCACAGGGTTGTAAGCGTCCATGATTCCGATGCCACCAGTTGGGACTTCAGCTGCACGACCTCCTGCGGCAGCTTATATTACGGCGACAATGCGTACACGAACCAGGTTGCGGTGGACCGCATGTTCGACCGGGGGCTGATGGAACTTTCAGGAAAAACCACGGTTTTCGATGCGTGGAAGGAAATAATCCCGAATTACCAGGCGGGCGAGAAAGTCGCGATCAAGGTCAATTTCAACAATGCGGGGAACTGGGTGGAAACGGACGCGGTGATAGATGCTCTTCCGCAACCCATCATTTCCATTGTGCGGGGCCTGAAATTGCTCGGCTTGCAGGAA
Source organism: Microcaldota archaeon (assembly GCA_043803465.1). Lineage (GTDB taxonomy): Archaea > Micrarchaeota > Micrarchaeia > Norongarragalinales > SBBD01 > JACRGC01. The sequence continues at coordinate 376 of JAZDKC010000036.1, read as the reverse complement.
GGCGACATCATAGTATACGATGCTACGCGGCCGATTCCCGACCGCTTCAGGAACGTGATAAACGCGAAATACCCGAATCTGGGCTATTATGGAAGGCTGAGCAACGGCGGCCAGGTCAAGGCGGTGACAAAAACCAGCACCGACCCCTCCGCATGGGTCGATTTCAGCGCCTCGGGCTTTGCAAGCGCAGAGAAAATCCCCGACCAGCTGATTAGTGCCGCCTACCTGATAGACCTGCCGATAATGAAAAAGCACGAAGGCACGGGCATCACCCTTTCATTCAAGAACCATTTCGGCACGTTCTTCGATACCGCAATGCATTCCTACATGTACCTCACCTGGCCTGACTATAGCCCTACCAAGAACCCGTTCGTTG
>JAZDKC010000035.1:0-15169 GCA_043803465.1 Microcaldota archaeon | reverse complement strand
CTTGTCCATCTGCTTGTTGCCATCATTCATGATGCGCTTTTTCTGGATGCCAAAAGAGTAATTCATCCTCTCCATTGTGGCGTATTTTTTCCTTCCCTCTATATCCTCCTTCATCTGCTTTTGCCTGTCCCTCTTGATTGCAATTGCCTGCTCCACATCCTCGGGAGATAAGGAATACACCAGGTAATTGGAAAATATCAATTGTGCCTTGCCTACCCTTGCTTTTACGCCCTTCAAATCTTCAGGGGATGCGGTCTTCAAAACAACATTAGAGCTGCACTCGCCGCATACCTTATGCTTCATTTGGGAGTCCCAAACCTGCCTTGCGTTACAGCTACCGCACATCACAACCAGCACCTTAATAGATTCGTTCATGCAAACCCACCCCCCAAACGCAGCTCTAGCTAAACCGGATTCAATTTTACCACTGAGCAGCAGTATAATATGGTATAACCAATATAAATACCTTTTGAATTTACCCTCACTATAATATAACGGAGTCAGGGCTAATGGGTGCAATTTTTACCCTAGCAATTTTACATGATTATTATATGCAGATGCTTGTTCATATTCTTGTGGTTTAACTTAAGCGATTATTTATTAACTTATTCGCTGTGAAATTGGGAGGTGGGTTTATGAATTATCTTCCGGCATTAGCTGTTATTGCACTCCTTTTGCTAGCAGGCTGCACAGCGAATCCCCCGGCCAACGCAGGCAACCAAACTGCATCAATTGCGCCAACGCAGCAGCAAATTATCATTTCTCCCACAAAAACAGGTGAAAACATGGCAGTCGAAAAGGGCGATATCGTTTCCGTTTGGTATTTGGGCACTCTCGAGGATGGCTCCGTTTTTGACACGAACATCGTCGAGGAGGCTAAAAAGGCCAAAACCTACAATTCCGCAAGGCCGTACACAACCCTAAAATTCGTCGTGGGTACCGGGCAGATGATCAAGGGTTTCGATGACGGCGTTTTGGGCATGAAGGAAAAGGAGACAAAAACCGTAAAGATACCGGCAAAAGAGGCCTACGGGGAGGTAAATCCGGCGCTGCTCCGCGTTTATCCGCTCGCAGAACTTGAGAAGAACAACATCGAGGCGAAAATAGGCGTGCAGATTTCGAACGGGGCAAGCCAAGGCGTAATAACCGCAATCAACGGCTCCAACGTCACCATCGATTTCAACCACTTCCTTGCCGGGAAGGCGCTGATCTTCAAAATCACCGTAGATTCGATCGAGAAGAACAAATAAGTTGAATGTAAACCCTCGGGCTTCCGCATCAGCTACCTCACGAACCCGCCCTTTTCCTCCTTGTCCGACGGAAGCGGTTTTTTGATTTTGTCCAGCCAGTCATCGGAGGATGCGCCTCCCCTAGTAATATCATCAAACATCTCCCTTGATTCCTCCTCGGGGCTTTTCGTTTCGGGAACTATTTCATTCATTGATCCGGCGGTTTTCAGTTCGGGTTTGGGCTCTTCAATTATTTCGGCATCCTTCTTCCTCATATTGTAAACATAATAGCCCCCGAATCCCAGCACCACGATAATTAGCACTATCGCGACCGGCCATGTGAAACTCGCCTTGTTCCCCTTAACCTTGTCCAGCGCATCCGTCAATTTCCTTCTTGCATTGCCCACAAGCACGAGTGCCTGCTCCTTCTTGCCTTCCTTTTCAAGCAATTCCGCCTGCTTTAGCAATTCCTGGATGTCGATTGCATCGCTTTCCGACAATTCCGGCAATGCGTCGGTGAATTCATCCCTTAATTGCAGGATATGCGTATTTGCCGAAACCGTTGGGGATGGAGATGCCCTTGCCGACGGGGATGGTGAACTTGTTGGTGTTGTTGGCGGAATGCCTCCACTGCCGCCTCCGCCGCAATTTGAGCATCCGCCCCCGCCTCCCGGAGAGCCCGAGATGCACACATTATTCTGGCACGATTGGCCTGCTCCGCAAGGTGGATTTGCATATGCGCAGCCAGGTGGCGTAACCGTGGTGTTGAACGAGGCGATGCTGCTGCTGCTGCAGCTTCCAAAGCTGCAGCTTTGCACGAAATAATAATATTGAGTTGAGGGAGCGAGGCTCATAAGCGTGATTATGTGCGCCTCGACGTTGTCATCCAAACCAGCTGCCATTGTCAGATTGCTCGAATTGGTTCCATACGTTGCAGAAGAATTGCTGTTTGTCCCCGTAGTATTCCAGCGCACGATTGCACTCGAATATGACGGTGTAACATTAAGGCCGGAGATCACCGGCGGCGGGTAATACGGGTTTTCAGATACGTTCACATCAATTACTACTGATGCGGTTCCGGCTTGCGCGTGTGTGAAGCTAATCCGGACCCCGTAAACCTTTTCGCCCAAATCTGAAGTATTGAATTTTACGAATATTGGCAGATTGTTGCCCGCCTTTAAGGTGCTTGGGCATAGCAATTGCGCCCAGCTCACATTCGCATTGCAGGATATTCCCGTAAGGTTCTGGTTTCCCGTGTTATTCAGGTAATATGTCCTGTTCACAAGCGTGCCCGATTTGTTCGAGGCTGGGAACTTGTCAGTTGTGGGCGTAATTGCGAACGAATACGTCGGTGTGAGCACCTGGAACGTGTAGTTCACGATCGAATAATTCTGGTTGCCCAAACTGTCTGTTCCGCGGCAATTCCATTCGTAATTGCCCGGGGTCAGGCTTCCTGCTGTGAAGCTCAACGTATAGCTCGGACCGCTCGCCATGCCGCCTCCGCCGGCGCTTTTCGGGCCCCAAACAAATCCCTCCATTCCAGTGAGGTTGTTTTCATCCTCCGCAGTGCAATTGAAATCTACGCTTGTGCTGAAAGTGCTGAAGCCGTTTTGAGGCGAATTGAGGTATACGAAAAGTGGGTAATCAATGCTCCCCGTTGTGAAATTCCGCTCGGAGGAATTGCCGCACCCGAAGCCGTTGCAACTTGTCAGGATGAAGAAATATGCGGTCGATAATTGCAGATTTGCGATGCTGAAAATGTGGCTCAGCACGTTTTCGTTTTTAATTTCCGTATTAGAGTACGTTCCTGGAGATGTCCCGTAAAGCAGCGTTGAATTGCTCGGCGTGTCCGTCAACCAGGATATTTCGGCGGATGACAGCGTGGGCGTCGAGGCGGCGATTGCGGATATCGCGGGAATTGGTACGTAAGCAGCCAGGGGCATGGGCCGGAGCTGGTCGTCAAATAGGTCGGATTTTGACAATGTGGGATTGCTGTAGGAGGGATTCAGCACCTTGAATTCCAGCCCAACAATGCTTCCGGAGCCTGGATTTATGCTGTAGTGCTGGTTCCAATTCGTGTAATTATGGATTGCGATTTTCTTCCTGGATGGATTGTAAAGGCTTAAGGAATCCACAAACATTCCTGAAGTCCTCGCTGTTTTTTTCACCGAGGTGAGCTGTAGCGTCGTATTGTCGTATAGCACCTCCAAATCTGCAAGCGATATGGCGGCATTGCTGGACACTTCGATAAAGGCGGGCAGGACCGTGTCCGTACCATTGAACGCTTCCGCGCCGAACCTGAGGTTTATGCCGACGGAAGAAGGCGAATTGGGAACAGTTTCACATGTGGAAACGTGCATCTCCTTGAAATTGTCCAGAAGCCGCCATATGTCCGCAATTGTGATTTTGCCATCCCCGTCCATGTCGCCGTTCCTCCACCAGACCGGCATTTTAGCTACTTCCCTCCATATTGCCGATAATATGGATATGTCGCTTGTCAGGATCGTGTCGTCCCTGAAAATGTCGCCGCATAAGAACCAATAACCGAAATACACGTTCCAATCGGAGTTCCGAAAATCGTTCCATGCAATGCTGCTTCCATAAACCGCAGGATCGCCCTGGAAATTCGGGTCATTTGTAAGTTGCGTTTCCGCATTGCTGGAAAGGTTGTACATGAACAAGTCCCAATTCCCGTTGCGCTGGTCCTGCCAAATTATCAAATCCCCATAAATTGACGGTTTTTCTGGAATTGCATAGTCCGGGGTGATTTTCCTCTCGGGCCCGCTGGGTAGTTCGTAAAGGTAAATGCTCTTATTCGTGCTCCGCGGGTCCTGCCAAACAATTCTCGACCCACTGATTGCGGGGTACATCTGGTTTGTTGGATCGGATGTAACCCTTGTTTCGATTCCGGTGGCGATATCCTTTACATAAATGTCGTAATTGCCGTTCCTCATATCCTGCCATGCGATTTTTGTGCCATAAACCGCCGGAAAAGTTTGGATGACTCCCGATTGGGGCGACAACAGATTTTCAACATGGGTGCTTATGTTCGAATAATAAATTTCACTATGCCCGGAACGGAGATCATCCCACGCGGCGATGTCCCCGTGAATTGAGGGGTGCGATGCTGTTGCAATGTCCGTTGAAACCCTCGTTGTCTGCCCGTCAGTTATATTGTACATCATTATGTCGTATCCGTTGTAGTCCTCATAAACGATCAAATTCGAATAAATCGCCGAATTCCTTTGGTTAGGCAGCGTGTTCGTTATTGCGGCTTCATGCTTTGTACCGAGATCGTACCTGTAGATGTCGAAAGTGCCGCCAGTTCCGCCGTTGCGGTTATCCTCATAAGCGACGTAGTTGCCATGAATCGCGGGTAAAATCTGCTGGAAGCTGTTATTGGTCAGTTGGATGATCCTGAAGTCGCCCGCGCAAACGAGCGCTGACGAGAAAAGCAGCAGTGCGAGCGTCAATATTTTATTCATCTTAAGACCGTTTTTCAAAGAGAAATTTCAATAGCCTTTACTTATTTCGCATTAATAAGTCTTATCATTCCTCTTACCAGAAAGGCTTAAAACAATGAGACAACCAAATAATACCCGACACTGATTGTGAGTGAAATATGAGCCAGCAGAGCAAGGAAATGTACGAATTCAAGAAGCAGCTGAAGGCTCTTGGAGAGTTCCAGGGCAGGGGCACCGAGCTTATCTCGCTCTATATAGGCCCCGGCATGGGGGTTGCCGATTTTTCAGCCAAGCTTCGGGATGAATACGGCCAGGCGTCCAACATCAAGAGCAAGGCCACCCAGAAAAATGTGCAGGGCGCAATCGAGCGCTTAATGCAATACCTGAAATTATTGGGGCACAAGGCGCCGCCCAATGGGATAGCGATTTTTTGCGGGAACGTTTCGGAGTTTGAAGGGAAAAGCGATATCCGGTTGATCACGATAATCCCCCCCTCGCCACTGACAACCTCGTTTTATAGGTGTGAGTCGACCTTTCAGCTGGAGCCATTGGCGGAGATGCTTGAGCAAATAGGCTCCTACGGCCTGGTTGTGATGGATGGGAAGGAGGCGACCATTGCGATTTTGCGGGGGAAAACCTTCAAGGTCATCCGCGAACTTACCTCGACAGCCCACCAAAAGGTGCATAAGGGCGGCCAATCAGCCGCAAGATACCAAAGGATCCATGAGGAGGTAGTTGAAGTATACTACAAGCGGATCGGAGAGGCAATGGACGCATTTCTTACGCAAAAAAATTTCAAGGGCGTGATTGTTGGCGGGCCGGGGCCCGCAAAGGAGGACTTCATGCGCCTCAAGCCGTTCAATTACCAGCTTAAAGTGCTCGGGGTTGTGGACACGGGCTACACCGACGAGTTCGGCCTCCGTGAGCTTCTTGAAAAATCCGGCGACATCATGCAAGAGCAGGAAGCGATAAAGGAAAGGAAGCTCCTTGATGATTTCATGAAGGCCGTTTCAACCGACGGGCTTGCCACATACGGCTATGATGAGATAAAAAAGGCGTTGGAAAAAAACCAGATCTCAAAATTGCTGGTTTCCGAGGGCACCGAGCTCCACCTTCTCAATATCAAATGCGTGCAGTGCGGCAATGAGGAGGAAAAAATCACCGAGGAAATCCCGGATCATTTCGACAAGGAATTGACGTGCTCAAAATGCGCTGCAAAATGCAAGCTGGTCTCGGGCCAGGACCTTCTGACCGAGCTGCAGGATCTTGCAGCGGTTAAGGGGGTTGAGATAGAGATGATCTCAAAGGATACGGCTGAAGGCGAGCAATTCTTCGGCACCTTCCACGGACTTGGTGCGTTCCTGAGGTACAAGTGAGCATGGACCAGCTATTCCTGATCAAGCTAGCGCTCTCATTCATTACGGGTGCGGTCGTCGTCGCATTCTCAACTGTCATTTCCGAAAGAATCGGCACCAGGTTCGGGGGGATTTTCGCGGCCATGCCCAACACCATAATCGTCACCAGCGTTTTCATCGCGTGGACGCAGGACGCTGCTGCAGCAGTTGAAGCGACCAGATCCATGCCCGTTGCGATCATCGGGGTGTTCTGCTATTTGATTGCTTATTATTATTCCAGTCTCAAATTCCCCAAATCCTTCCTCAAGCCGATTATTTTAGCGCTCTTTGCATGGTTTGCGACAGTAGTGCTGGGTTCGTTCCTGAAGTTGGACATGCTCCTCCTGGGTGCCGGCGTCGCGATTTTTTCAATTCCCGCATTCATAGTGCTATTCGGCCAACCTCCGAATCCGCAGGCAAAAAAGCCGAAAGCATCCAACAGTGAATTGCTAATGCGCGGAATTCTAGGCGGCCTCGTTGTTTGCGCCGCCGTGATAGTCACCAAATATTTAAGCATCTTCTATGGCGGCTCGATGGGCGCATTCCCCGCAGTGCTCACGAGCTCCTTTGCGATACTGCATTACCGGCACGGCTCCGGGTTTGTCAGGGAATTCATGCGCACCGTCCCATTCGGAACCGTCGGACTGTTCGTGTTCGCATACTCCGCAAATCAATTTTACCTGGTTCGCGGCGTAATCCTGGGCACGTTTTACGGCTGGATCCTGTCCGCGATTTGCATCCTGATTTTATACCTGTCAATTCCCCGATTTTTTGATTATGCGAGCTTTTTTAAGCGCTAAATGCCATCTGTTTATCCGGTGGTTCCGATGCCTTTGAAAGAATTGACAGGAAAGCTACAAAAGGAAGCTACCCGGACAAAGTGGGGTGCCAGGCGCTTAATTGGTACACACGAGCAATTTATTGACGTCCATACTCGAATAATTTCCCACCTAGAAAATAATGAAAAGTGGCTTTTGGCAGGGAAGCAGTCCGAAGAACGGGAGCAGTTGGAAGAAAAAATTAAGAAAGAGGAGAAAAGCATTCCCTATGGCGCTTGGCCGGGGCTTGACATGCGCGGCGTTTCGATCATTAAGCAGAAAGGCAATGAGCACATCCGTGCGGAGAGGGAGCTTGCAGAACGGCTCGCGAAAATGGACCGGCCGCAACGCCAAATTGAGCTGGATCGTACCCTTGTGGAACACATGGATAGGCTCAAGGAGCACAAGCGGATTTTAAAGGCGCTTAATGCCCATCTGGCTGAAATAGAACGGAAAAAGAGGGGCGGCATTCGAAGCGGTTTTTGATGTTTGAAATCAGCTTTAATAAGCCTATTTCCTAATCTGTCCATGGCAGAAGGCATGTTGGAATCCAAGGAGCTGCAGCTCATAAAGCACTATTTTCGGGAATACTACAAAAGCAACCTTGTGCCTCCGTCCTCCTTGCATATGCGGGAATTCGGATTCGGATTCGAGAAGAAGATTGACTTCAGGCACAAGGCGTTCAATTCGGATTTGGAGCTGAAGGCGTTTTTTGAAAGGGAGGCGCCGCTGTTTGCGTCATATTCGGCGGCATATTACCGCTATCCCGCAGCGCAGCCGATGAACAAGAAGGACTTTTTGGGTGCCGACCTTATCTTTGACCTTGATGCCAATGCGGAACATGCGAACCACAACAGGATTTTCTGCAATTATTGCCTGGAAACCGTGAAAGCGGATACCATCCGGCTGGTCGAGGAATTCCTGATGCGGGATTTCGGTTTCACGGCAAATGAAATAAGCATAAATTTTTCCGGCCAGAAGGGCTATCACATCCATCTTGAAGGAAAAGGGCTCCGCGAATTAAGCCAGGAGGCAAGGAAGCAGATGCTCAACTACATTTCCGCAACCGACCTGGATATGGAAAGCATCCTTATAAAACAGAAATTGGGCTATGGCAGATTCGTGCTGAAGGGCCCGACAGCCAAAAGCAAGGGCTGGGCAAAAAAACTCTATGCGAAGGCTGTTGAATTCATAAGCAACGCAAAAATCGAGGATTTGAGGTACTTTGGCCTTCGGAAAAAAGATGCCGAATCTGTAATTGACCGGAAAGAGTATATTCTCAAGAAGATGGCTGAGGGCAATTGGGACCTCCTCAAGGGCTTGGATACGCTCTGGGAAAACCTCCTGAAAAACACCGTTTCCCTCCATAGCATCAATGTCGACAAGAACGTCACCTTCGACCTTGCGCGCCTGATCCGCCTGCCCGATTCGCTGCATGGGGATACAGGCTATATTGCGAAAACCCTGAAATTAAACGAGCTGACGAATTTTGATCCATCCAAGGATGCAATCGCGTTCAAGGGCAGGCCGCTCCTGGTCCGCAATACGGATGCAATGGAATTCGATTTTGGAGGCGAGCACTACCACCTGAAATCGCATGAGGAGCTCGAAGTGCTAGAGGCATTGGGCATCTTGCTCATATGCAAGAGGCAGGCGAGGATAGTGTGATCATTTACTGATAACTTTCTCCAAATCAATCTCCATCCCGACCGCGGGCATCTCCAATTTAAAATTATCGAGCACAGCCGGGTGGATCCCCCCGATTCTGGCAATCTCGTGCGCATCATTGCCCATTTTGGCAAAAATCACCGCCTGCCTTCCCGGAATATACGTCTTCAGGCGGGATTTGGAAAGATTGTACTCCACTCTCAAATGCCTGAGCAGTTCGAGCAGCGTGCCGGAAAGCTCGGCCAGGTTTGCACCAGTATCCGCGAAAATCGCGGCAAGGTGCAAATCATTCCTCGTAGAAGTATCCGATTCCGGGTCTGCTTTTGCGGTATAGCCGATTTCAAATAATTTCTGCGGGTAGGTGTTATGCGTGTTTTTTGAAAGCGTTTCAATCAATTGGGGCAGCAGGGAATACCTGGTGTTCTCGTATTCCTCGCTTATCGGATTCTTTATTTTGATAAGCTTTTCCTCGCCGTTGGTTTTATCCGCGAGTTTCTGATTTGTAAGTATGGGCGTATTGATTTGCACGAATCCCGCTCCGATCATCAGATCCGAGATCAAGTCGATGAATTTTGTGCGCTGCGAAACCGCGCCTTTCGTAAATACCGACGGCGCCTTGGGTTCGAAGTTGTTGTAGCCATAACCGAGCGCAACATCCTCGATCAAATCAACCTGGTGCATGAAATCCGCCCTATAACGCGGAATATGGCATTCGATTACCGCGGCATTTTTTATTTTTGCGGATATCCGCTGCTTTCCCAATGCGGAGATGATTTTTTCCGCGGGAAGCGAGGTTCCCAATAATTTATTTGCATATTCCACATCCAAATCCATCTTTTCCGGGGCCGTTTCTGGCGTGATGACCGTTTTCTCTGGATATTTTATCTCAACGGCGCATACTTTCGCCCCCCGGTCCGCGAAATCCTGGCAAAGTATGTTAAGGGCGGTGTTGCACGCATGGAAATCAGTGCCCGTAATGTCGATGAATATGCTTTTGGTGCCGGTTCCGAGCTCCGTGAGGATCCCATTGATTATGGGCGGGAACGAAAGCACCTGGTTTCTCGAGTCAAAAATGACCGGATACTTTGATAGCCCATCCAGGCAGCATGAATAATCGATTCCCTTTTCGTGCTTTTCCACAATCTGCCTCAAATTCATTTTTTCAGATTTTCCAAGAGGGACAAAGGAAACGGATTCCGGCTCAACCGCCTTGTAATAAAACGGCCAAACAAGCGGCTCCATATTGTGCAAGCCGATCGCAACCTTCTTGCGCTTCCTGCCGTGGGTAAGTGTAAGTTTTTCCTGGATTTGGATCAGGTCCTTGAGGTCATCATCAGCCAGGGCCGCGCCTTCCACAACCGCAGCCACGATGAACTCGCGCACATTTTTTACGCTCTTGTCGGCATGCAAAACGAATTTCCCCCTCTCAAATCGCTCCGGGGGGATCCCTTTTTCAATTCCCAAATAGCCTTTCAACGCACGCGCAATCCCTTCAGCCGAAAGCAGGTCCGGCCGGTCTCCGGTCACCTCGATGTTGAGTTCGTCGCCTTCAACCGAATCGATCGGCGCCTTGATCTGGTGGAGTGCCTCTTCGAGCTGCTGCTCGTTCAGCTTCCTTCCGACCAGCCTTAGCAGGTATCCTTTCCGAACGCTTGTCGTTACCATGGTGTTATTTTTCCCTCAAAAATTGCAAGTCCTGCGAGAACAGATCCCTGATGTCCTTCAGCCCCAATTTGATCATCGCGAGCCTGTCCAGCCCGAGCCCCCATGCAAGAACCGGCAAATTGCATTGCAATGGCAATGTCATCTCAGGCCTGAAAATCCCCGCACCGCCAACCTCGGTCCATTTTCCGTTGATTTTCACCATCATTTCAACCGATGGCTCCGTGAATGGGAAATACGAGGGCGCAAACTGCACATCAGCTGGTTTCGCGCCAAAAATGTCGACTGCAAAGGTTTTCAGGTAGCCAAGCAGCTCGCGGAAGTTCATGTTCTCGTCTGCGACAATTCCCTCGCATTGGTTGAACTCGAGGAAGTGCTTCCAGTCTATGTCATCGGGCCGGAACACCTTGCCGATGCAAAACATCTTGAATGGCGGCTTGATTCCGGATGCGAGGGTGCGTGCGGAAACAGTCGTAGTCTGTGAGCGCAGCACAATTTTTGATGCCATTTTCGCATTCCATGCGTATCCCCAACCCCTTGAGCCTCCGATGCCCTTTTCGTGCGCCTTCTTTACCCCTGAAACAATTTTTTCATCGGGCAATTTCCCTTCCGGCACTTCCAATTGGAACACATCGTGAATGTCCCTTGCAGGATGGTCCTGTGGCATGAATAATGCATCCATGTTCCAGAATTCAAGCTCCGTAAACGGCCCCTCCGCTTCCTTGAAACCCAGCGAGGCCAGCTGCTCTTTTAGCTCCCTCACAAACTGGAGGTAAAAATGCTTCTTCCCCGACGCATTTACCGAAGGCTGCAGCATCGTTTGCAAATCATACTCCCTGAACTGCAGGTCCTTCCACTTGCCTTCCTTGATCAAAGCGGGCGAAAGCTGCGATATTTTATCGGTCACCGGAGCGGATGCCGCCTTCCTTCCATCCGATGTGATTTTTGCCTCGAATTCCTTTTCCGATGCAAGCGAGATAAGATTGCGGCTTTTAAGATTTAGGAATTCAGGCGAGCCCTCAAATTGCACCCTGCCGTTTTCCAGTTTCAATAATAGCTTTTCCTCGGGAGTCTGCGCTTCTGCCGCATTAGGATGGGCAAGTGACACAACCGTCCTTCCAACCTCCTTCATGATGTTTATCCAGCCGTTCCGCCGCCCCCATTGCACCGCTATCTGCGCCTCGGCAGGGGAGATCTTCACAATCCCCGCAATGGAATTGAATTCGATTGGCGTTTTCCGAAGGTGTTCCGCCAATTTCCTCTCCGGCAACCCCCTTTCGGCATATGCAAGCCCTTCGGGCGTGATTTCGGCAAATGTGCTCTCCGATTTTTTCAAATCAATCAGCCTTTCGCCCGAAAGCTTGTTTAGAATGCTCATCAGGGTCGCATATTCGATTTTTTCATTTTCAGATAGGCGCTTCGCTGGAACGTAATCGTGATGCTTCTCCATCGCCCTTAGTGCCCTTTGCTCCAACTCGTTCATTTTACTCGATAGGCTTAGGATTGGAGCCATTAAAAAATAAACTGTTGGAGCGTTTGGATGGAAAGCGGAATACCGCCAATATTGGAATATACTGGGCACTGGTTAGAATTAGGGAATATTAAAAATAAAAAAAAGAAAAAGGAACAGCTCACTTTTTCTCCTTCTTCCTGCGCTTCGCGACCAATAGCAGCAGCAAGGCCCCGCCTACGAATGCCGCTCCGTATTGCCATGGCATCACATTTGCGGAAACCAGCCCGGTTGCCGGGTTTATTGCCCCTCCTGCCCCAACATCTCCTGCTTTAGGCAATGTGGTTGGAGGCAACAATGCTGCCGGCTTCTCGGGAACAATGGGCACCATTCCGGGCTCATTTTCCTTGTATTTGTCCGGCACAGGTGTCGATGTTATTTGAGTGGTCGTCTTTGGAGCAGAAACCGGTGGCATGCTGCCTCCGGATACTTCCGAACTGCTTGAGCCGCTGCCCGAGTTTCCATTGTTTTGTGTTGGTGCTGCAGGTGCCGTTGCGCCGGTCCTTCCGCCCTCATTTCCTAGCAAGTCTACTGCGCTTATTGACCAGCTGCCCTGCCGTCCGTTTGTGTCATACGTTATCAAACTGGTCGAATCAACAAACACTCCATCGAGATAGACGTTGTAGTGGTCTACGCCGGTGGCATCTGTTGCTGCTAGCCAGGAAAGGATCCCATTGTTTATTGTCACTCCGCCCATTACTGGGGGCTTGAGGTCGATCTTGATCTCTATCTGCGGGTCTGCGCAATGCGCCGGTATCTCCGCACCCTCAGGCAAATCGCCCTCGAAGAGGTTGTCGCATGCGCGAGCCCTCAGGTAGTAAGTCTTCCCGTCCTCCAATCCTTCTGCGGTTGCATTGAAATCTGCCCCGTAGAGGTCTTCCTCGATGTTTGGCAATATGCGCCATTGCGAATCATACTTCTCAGGCCCTATTGGCACTCCGAACAAACTGCCCAGATCCTCGAAGATGCGGTATTGCACCGTGTCCTCCCTTATTCCGGACGCATCCGATGTCATCACTTCTATCGGAATGATCTGCCCATAGGTGTGGCCGCTTTCAGGTGAGGTAATCTCCTTCTCTGGAGGCGAATTATCCACCATCATCGTTGCGCTTACGTTTGCCTCATTGTACTCGAAGTCCATCGCGTACAGTGCGAACGTGTGAGAGCCGTCGCGCAATCCCTGAGGCACATTTCCGAATACCTTGCAGTTGCTGTCATCTATGATTTGGTCCGCAAAGTTGAATGTCTGCTCAGAGCATTCATCATCGATGCACGTCTCCTGTACGATCTTTCCCGAGCATTGGAACAGCGCCGAATCGTGGTCTGTTGCAGTCAGGTAGGCTGCAAAGTAGTCGCCGGTGCTTAATGGCTCATCCAGCCCTTCGGTGTGGTCGAGCTCAACGAATGGCGCCTGGTTGTCAATATCCATCAGAATGACGTCGCCCATCGTATCGCGTGCGAGATCGTAGTAGATGTTGCAGCTCCTGTCCTTTATCTCCATAACCAGATACGCCTTGTCCGTAAGTCCGGACTCCTCAGGTATCTGCACAGTTCCTTTGCACACACCATCAGCGTATGGAACGGAACCAAGCGACACGAGCGTGTACCTTTCGCTTCCCAAGAATGCGAGCAAATCATTGAAGTGATACGGCTTTTTCATAAGCTGCATCGCACTCAGCAATTCTGACTCCTCCAGCTCCTCGAAATGCACGTCTATTGCATAGAACATGCAGCTCTTGAAGCCGCTTGCAGGGTCGCCCTTGTCCATTGCCGGCGCATATACCGAGAATTTCTCGCCATCGTGGTACCATCTTCCGGAAGTCGGGTTCAGCACCCAGCCTTTCGGCGGTTGCTTGTCGAAGATGTCGACCTCGTAGTTCAGGCCCTCAATGTTCATCAGCTGGTCTTCGCTATAATATTCGATCTCGTACATTCCCTCGAGGCTGAAACTGAAATTCATGCTGGGATCGTATGCGATCAAATCCGACCAGCCTCCGCCATTGATCTGGTAGCGGTAATAGGTTGTCGTTCCATCCACATGGCAAATCAAGCCGCCATCAAGCGCTGAAAAGCCAATTGTTGTATCCCTGCACACATAGTAGTCGCATTCCTCTCCCTGATCGCATTCGGTCTTGTTCCCCATTATGATCTTTTCTGTTTCGGGCGGCGTCGCGTCTACACGGTCAGTTTCAACATATGTCTGCCCCTTGTTTCCAAGCACGTCCTCGCAATAATACTCCATTTCATGCACCGAGTCCTCCTCGAACTGAATGGTTGTTTCAGTCCCCTCCGGCATGTACCAGTCGGTCCATTCGCCTCCATCCAATCTCCAGCGGTAATACATTTGTATGTGGTCTACAGGATGCGGGTACACATCGCTGCAGCTTAAACTTATTTCGGTGTTTTGCGTGATATAGTAATGGCAGTCATCGCGCTCCAAATCCGCGCATGGAATCGCTGGTTTGCCCATTTCTTTCCTCATTTCAGGCGGTTGCGTTTCAACTATGTCGACCTCTGATTGTGTCCCTTCCTTGTTTCCTAGCTCGTCAACGGAATAGTAGTAGAGCGTGTGCATCGAGTCTTCAGGGAACGTAAACGATCCGGTGTATTCCATTTCCTCGGTGCAATTCTCCTCTACGAAATCGTCCGGTGCAACCTCCCCCACGAACATATTTGCAACGCAATACCCGTAGTATGTTTTGACGTGGTTGACTGGATGCGGTTGCGGGTCAACTGCCGTCAATGTTATGGGCGTCTGCTGCGTGATGTACCAGTCGCATTCCTCTTCAGGCAAGCAGGCGTGCTTCGGCTCGCCTACTGTCTTGGTCGTGACTGGCGGCACTGTCTCGATGTAGTCTATTTCAGTATAGGTCCGCCCCTTGTTTCCGAGCGCATCTTCCGCATAGTATTCTATAGTGTGCTTTGAGTCTTCCGCAAAATAGATGTCGCCCTCGTAAATGTACCAGTCGCTCCACATTCCGTCATCCACGTTGTAGCGGTAATAAATTTTGACCGCATCGACCGGGTGAGGTTGCGGGTCAGTCGCTACGAACGAGATCGGTGTTTGCTGTGAAATATACCAGTCGCATCCCTCTTCAGGCAAGCAGGCGTGCTTCGGCTCTCCAACGAATTTCTCGACTGTCGGGCCTTGGTTGTCCACGATATCGAGCTCTGTTTGCGTTTCGGCCGTATTCCCGAGCACGTCCTTGCAATAATACTCCACTTCGTGCATGGAATCTTCCGGCAACGTGAATTCAACTTGTTCATCGTCGGTTACTATCCATTCTCCCCACTCTCCCCATTCGCTTGTTTCATCGTACCTGTATCTTATGTGGTAGTAAATCGAAACATGGTCGACCGGATGCGGTGTTGGGTCGTTGCAGTATATTGTTATTGGTGTTTGGGATGTGATGTAAACGCATTG
>JAZDKC010000034.1:0-10004 GCA_043803465.1 Microcaldota archaeon | reverse complement strand
TTTCTGGAGCGGACAATGCTTGCCCCCAATTCCGATATTTAGCTTTCAATTTCTTGAACGCCTTCCCCGAATTCACGTCATTCGTGTTCTGCGAGAGTATTACATTTACGAGCGCATCGAGCGGGGGCAGTTTCCACGGTTTTTCCTTCCCGTATTCCTTTCCCAGCAGCCTGTGGATGCGGATGATTTTCCTTTCTATTGCTGCATTACCCCCATTCCCCACGTTAATCCCGAATTATTCCTTCTGCAATTAGCTTATTTACCCCAGCTCCTCCCTTACCTTTGCCATCAGCTTGTCCGCAGCCATGAATGCATCCAGGCCGTGCTCGAAATTCGCGCCCCCGACCATCTCATGCCCGCCGCCGGAGCCCTTGAAGTGCCTTGCAACCTCGTCCATCATCCTCCCCACATTTAATTTTTTCAGCCGGATCGCCCTGCTCTTCACTGCGGACATCTTCCCCTCC
Organism: Microcaldota archaeon; assembly: GCA_043803465.1. Lineage (GTDB taxonomy): Archaea > Micrarchaeota > Micrarchaeia > Norongarragalinales > SBBD01 > JACRGC01. Next base: position 9,540 of record JAZDKC010000034.1, on the reverse strand, counting down.
TTCTGATTCGCCACAACCGCAAAATCGCACCCCAACTGCACCAGCGCAGCAGCGCAGCGCAACTCGAAAGCCGAAACGTGCGATGACGCGATCATCGAATCCTTCACCCTTTCAATTTCCGCCCTCTTGATGGCATCCACTATTGCGATCTTTTCCGAAACATCATCCCTCACATCGAGCAGGTCGTAAACCTCCTGCAATTCCATCGTCGAGCCCTTCAGGCATTCGCCGAGAGTAAAAATCGCCGAATTCGTTGCGCTCTTCAGGTTGGCCGTATCCGAAATGATCCCAAGAGCGATCAATATCGCAATTCCATCATCTACCTTTTTCCCCATCGCCCTCAAAATCTCAAAAACCGCCTCGCTGCACGAGGTTTTCCTGGGGTCGCAATAGATTTTCCCATTGATGGGCTGGTTATGGGTGTGGTGGTCAATTGCAATCAGGTTGCCCCCGTACTTTTCCACTTCTTTTTGCATGTTCCCAAGCAACGAGGGAGTGCTCACATCCACAAAAATAAGATTGTCGATTTTTTCCAATTCCCCCTCCGCAAAGGGCTCCAATTTCAAATTCAGCCTCCCCCAAACCTTCCTCGCCTGCGAATTGACGGTATCGACCCGCCTCACCTGCGAGCCCCTGATCGCATGCGCAAGCGCAAACGCGGACGCGAGTGCGTCGACATCCCCGATCGAATGGAACGAAATGACCGTATTCCCCTCCAGGCCCTTCAGCTCCCCAACCAAATCCTTTAAAGTGAGGTTCTGCATAATATGGAAAAAGCAGGGCGGAATATAAACCAAATGGTAGGAAAGCGGCGGATGCGCCATTTCCGCTCCAATCGGATCCGGAATGTGGTTTTATGGTTATTAAAATTTCAAGCAATGCGCTCGAAAGCGCGCTGCTTGGTGCAAAAAACAACCATCCAAATGAATTCATCGGGCTTTTGCGGGAGAAGGGCGGGATCATCACGGAATTGCTGCTCGCACCCCTGCAAGTTTCGGATGAGAATTCCGCGTATTTTCCCATTTATGCGGTGCCCACGGATCCCACGATAATCGGCACATTCCATTCGCATCCCTCCTACGGCGTTCCGCGGCCCTCGATTGCGGACAGGCACCTCTTCTCCAGGCACTACAAGTGCCATTTCATCTCCTCCCTGCCCTACATCCCCACTTCCACACGGGCATTTGGCAACAGCGGCGAACCGCTCGATTTTTCAATTGTTGATTGAAAACAGATGCCAGGCAAAGGCGGCAGCTCGGCGCCCCCCTCGGATTCCTATTTCTCTCCCTGCGCAAAGATTATTATTGCGGTGTACCTTATTTTTTCCACAGGTGATTCGATTGCTCAGGCCCTATTTTTTCCTTCTGCTGCTGGCGTTTTTATTGCCACTCGCGAATGCCGCATGCACAGACGGCGTTTTGGACGCAGGTGAATCCGGCATAGATTGCGGCGGCGTATGCCCGAACACCTGCTCGGATACGGTTTCGCCCGTGTCAATCAAGATGAGGCTCGAAAACAAGAATCTGGCGGATCTGCAGTACCTTTCTGCAAAATCAAGCACCCTTGGCAATCTGAATATCATAAGGGCCAACGAGCCCGTCTCCTGGGGGATCCCCTTTGCCAATAGCATGAACATCCTGAATACGAACACCCTGCGGGTGGTTGACGGGAATGGGAATACCGTTCCGGCGCAATTCGATGTGATTTCACGATGGGGGCCTGTTTCTGACACATCGAAGCCAATCAAATGGGTGCTGGTCAATTTCCAGGCAAATGCGAATAACGAGGCGTATTACTGGCTGAAGAACGACGGCTCCGGGAATGCCGCAAGCGGAATAATCCTCACCGACGGCGCCAATCCCATCACCACGAAGGGGCTTGTCTCAACCGATGTGGTCGTGAAAACCGGCGTGCTGGAGGCGAAGATTTCGAAGGACCGGGGGAACCTGCTCGATTACGTCAGGATCGCCAAGGACAATGACGGCGTTGTGAACGATGAAATCCTGGGCTCTTCCCAAAATAACGGGTTGAAAATCAGGAGCGCCGCGGGCACCGATTATTATTCCGGCCTTTCAAAGCCCGATTCAATCGAGATCATGTATGTGGGGCCGATCAAGGCGGTGATCCGGGTAAGCGGCACTTTCAAATCCTTGGGCGGCACAAGCTACGAAGCCACTTCCACCTGGGATACCTACTCCGCCGGCTGCACGATGGAACATTTGAATGTGAAATACGATGCGTTCCTGACCTTTTACAACAACAAGGATTTCGTCGAAACCGAAATTACCCTGCAGTCCCCCGGGAACAGCGTCGGAAACTACTTGTACCGCAATAATCAGCGCATCAACTTCAATTCAATGGTGCTTTCATATGCGCTGGCCCCGATTTCGCCCTCGACGATTAATTTCGAGGGTTATTCCGATTCCGCGGCAACGTCCGACACGTATTCATTTTTGCAAACCCATTCCCTGGTCTCAGTGAACAATGAGGGAGCCAATTTCCAATACCAGGCGAAAAAGAACGGCGCGAATGCGGGCACTGCGGGCATTCGGTCCTTGGGGTACGCGGACGTCTCAAACACTGGAGCGACTCCCTGGGGCGTTTCAGCGGGCATCTACGAATTCTGGCAGAACTGGCCCAAGGGTTTTGAAATAGCCAACAATCAGTTCAACGTCTGGATCTGGCCGGATACGGGCCAACCGCATGAAATGCTCGGCGGATACCAGAAAACGCACCGCATTTTGCTGAATTTCCACAAGGGCACTTTCGGTCCGGAACAGCTCAACAGGATAAGGCAATTCAACTCCCCGCTCATTCCGATCATCTCCGCGCACTGGTATAATTATGCGAATGCATACGGCCAGCCCATCATCCCCGCAAATGTGGATACGGGGAATGCGGCAATAAACGAGATGATTACGAGATGGGAGCAGATCGTGAACAAGGGCATCGACTACTCCATAGGGACCGATTCCTATTCGTTCCTGAAGATCAAGGAAAACCGGCTGAATGGTCTCGGGCCTTATTCGGATGAAGGCGTGCAGGACCAATACGGCACCGACAGCTACGGATGGAAGAGGTTCGGGGATGTTGTAAGGCTGAGGTCCAGCCTCTTCACCACCAGCGCAAACCACTATGATTTCCCCAACATCATGCTAATGCATTTCCTCAGGAAGGGCGACCTGAGGTTCTTCGTCCTGGGGGATTCGCATGCGAGGCACACCCGGGATATGGATATCAACCACGGTGACTACCTGCCCAATTGCGGAGAATCACTCTACAAGGGCCTGACCAGATGGGAGGATATGCCGCATTTGGGCGGAACCATAATCCCGAGCCTGAACAACCATCGGGGGCTGGGATTTTACTACCTTCTCTCAGGAAGCCCCAAGTTCCTTGAGACAATAAAGGAAGCGGGCAGCAATATTTACCAGTCGAATTACAATTTTCCCACCCAGTATGATTCGGAACTCAGAAGGACAACCGGCACTGCGGACGTAAAGGTCGTCTATTATGAAATATTGGGGGACCCTGCGTACCTTGCTTCCGGCCTTTCGGCGCTAAAAACCAAGCTTATCGGCCTTGAAGGGGATTTGGCTTGCGGCTGGGGGAAGGGCGAGGGATTCTCATTCGAAGGCTGCATCGGCTGGTCCGAACAAAACATATTCGTGGATCCGATGTTCTGCAATGCCTGCAGTACGCACCATGCAATTCCGTCTTATACCCAAGGTGTCGGCCTGAGGCAACTTCTCCCGGTTTCCCTGCTCATCAATGATGCGGACTGGAAGGCATTCCTAGTGCGGAAAGCGAATTTCTACATGAATGTTTTTCCGAAACCCGAGGAAATCAGCGGCACGAAAATCAGCCCCGTAGGCTTTCCTTACACTTATGATTACGACACCGGCGCAAGGAATCCGAGCTTCTACATAGCATTCGACAACCTTTACACTGATTTTTACGCTTATGTTTATGAGATAACCGGAAATACGCAATACCGCGATTTTTCAATCAAGCTCTTCAAGGCAATCAGCCTCTACGGAGGCTCCCCGGGAGCGGGCGATCCGGCATGGAGGACAACCCCTTATTTATTCGAATCCAGCATACGGAGCCCGTTTGGCTGGTGGCCGCAAACAGCCCCAAAGGACTATGCCGACTATGCAAATGGCGGAACCTACCTGATCAAGCAATATTATGTCAATCCGCTTGGCTCCGGCTCGCCTTACCCGAGCCCTTCCCCATCCCCTTCGCCATCCCCTTCAGCATCACCATCGCCCTCTCCCAGTGCATCGCCCTCGCCGAGCCCATCCGCTTCGCCCTCAGCTTTGCCCAGCCCCTCGCCATCGCCCTCGGTCTCTCCCCAGGACGTTTTCACATTCAGGAACGGCCTTGACGGCTACACTGGCACCGACGACACGCATCTTTACTCTGCAGCGCCAACAACCATCTACGGAAGCTATGATACCCTCACATTCTCCCATTCCGGCACCGGCTTCACGCGTGTAGGCCTGGTCAAATTCAACGGCCTTTCCGTTTCAAAAGTGGGCCCGGTTGTTGCAGCGGAGCTCAACCTGAGAAAATGGTGGTATTCCGCAACCCCGGTAACAATTAAAATAAAAGCATACCGGGTTTGGCAGGCCTGGGAAGAAATGCAGGCGACCGCAACCCAGAGATTGACGGGCGTAAATTGGGGCTCCGCAATGGCAAGCAGGGCTTCGGACACCGATACTACTGCAGACAGGAAGGCTACATTCGAGAGCGAGGCATCCGTCATCCTAACAAATGCCAACGATTACCAGAAAATCACAATTCCCCTAAACCCTGCAACTGTCGAAGCGTGGCTCGCATCCCCATTGCAGAACAACGGCGTATTGATCACGGTCGAGGGCCCAACTGGCTCCGAACCAGTAGATGCTAATTTCGTCTCAACTGAAAGGACCGGCGGCTACACCCCTCCGGAATTGGTCATCACCATCGGCGATGCAGCTTCAGATATTACCCCCCCTTTAGCAATCACAAACTTGGCTTCACCCAGCTCCACCCAGAACAGCATCACCCTCTCTTGGACCGCTCCGGGCGACGACGGGAACACCGGAACCGCTTCCCAATACGATGTCCGTTACTCTACTGCAATAATCAACGATGCCAATTGGGCTTCCGCATCCCAAGCAACGGGCGAACCCGCCCCGTTTTCCTCAGGTTCCGCGCAAACATTTACAGTAACCGGCCTCAATCCCTCGACAACCTATTATTTCGCAATAAAAACAGCCGATGAAGTTCCCAACTGGTCCGCAATTTCGAATGTGGTCTTTAGGGCAACTGCAGCAGCTCCGGACACAACCCCTCCCGCAGCGATCGCAAATCTTGCTGCCCCCAGCTCGACCGCTTATAGCATCACCCTCTCTTGGACCGCTCCGGGCGATGACGCAAACACCGGAACCGCCTCGCAATACAACCTCCGCTATTCCACTTCAACAATTTCAGCAGCCAATTTCGATTCCGCTTTCGCGGTCAACGGAGAACCCGTTCCGACAGCAGCAGGCACAACCCAGGGAATGGAAGTTACCGGCCTCAATCCTTCGACCACCTATTATTTCGCAATAAAAACAGCTGATGAAGTGCCCAACTGGTCCGCAATTTCCAACGTGATCTCAAGAGCAACTTCGCCTGCACCAGATACCACGCCTCCGACGAGAAGCAACGGCCTTCCTACAGGAATCCTTCCTTCCGGCACGACTTCCGCAACCCTCTCCCTCGCTACCAACGAGGCCGCAACCTGCAAATATTCCGCTACTGCGGGCCAAGCATATTCCTCGCCATCAATGATCGCGTTCTCAACCACCGGCGGAACAGCGCACTCCCAATCGATCACGGGCTTATCCGACGGCCAATCGTACAATTATTTTGTGAAATGCAGTGACACTGCAGGAAATGCGAATCCCGATGATTACACCATCGGGTTCGGGGTTGCAGTTGCACCCGACTTCCCGCCCGCATCCTACCTGAATTTACCCAACAGCGGCTATTTTGCCTATTCGAATTCCATCGTGCTGAATTGCTCTGCAACAGACGACAAGGCGCTCGTTTCCCTGGATTTGCATACGGACATCTCCGGAACATTCCTTCTGACGCAGAACAGGGCGGTCAGCGGAACCTCCACGACCCAGCTTTTCACTCTTACGAACCTGCCGGTCGGTACCTATAAATGGAATTGCGCAGCAAAAGACAGCGGCAATCAGCAGGCCTTCGCTCCCATCAATTACACCTTCAGCATCCTCCAGCCGATTTTCAATTTCACAGTTTCCCCGGCGAACGACAATTTCTCCGCCAAAAATAATCCCGGCACCATTACAAACCGTTCGTTCGCCCTGAATAACACCGGCAACCAGAATCTTGCGGGAATTACCTGTTCCGCAAACCAAATGTGGGCGGCATTCTCCGACTGCCCCCTCTCTCTTAACGCAGGCGAATCCCGAATCATCTGGGCAAGCTTCAGCACCGGCAACCTGCCGGAAAGCATAACCCCGGTAGATTTGTCGTTCAATTACTCCGGCGCCTCCAATATATTCAGATATTCCGCTGTGACAATCAACGTCACCTCCACACCCATCAATCCCGTGCCCTTCATCGGCAACATCTCTTCAACTGTGAGCTATTCCTCCGCGATGATAACCTGGGATTCTGACATCAACTCCAATTCCACGGTGCACTACGGCAACGAATCCGGGAATTTTGATCAAATCGCCGGAATAAATGACAATGTGCAATCGCACTCCATTTCCCTGCCGTCACTCTCGCCCAACACGACCTATTACTATGAGGTCGAAAGCTGCTCGATCGGCGGCTGCACCAAATCCTCGGAAAGATCCTTTACTTCTGAAGTGCTTCCCGCAGGCTGCAATTATGACAATCCAAAATGCGCAAACGGATACAGCTGCCAGGGCAATGTGTGCGTGCTAAACTACCAGCCCCCGAGTTGCTGCTCAGGAGGAGGAGGCGGAGTCCCCAGCAGCAATTATGCGCCTCCAAGCTTTGCACCCGTTCAGGCGGCCGCATCCCCCTCACCTTCCCCGAAACCTACGGCTCAAGGCAATATTGAATTCGGCAACCAGCTGATAGAAATCGAAGACCAGCTCCCGGACATCGAATTCGACCAGGCGAGCCAGGACGACATCCAGAAACTGCTTTCGGAGGCAAGGGAATTGCAGAAGGAAGGCAAATACGCGCAGGCGCTTATTGTGCTGAACAAGGCCAAGAGCAAGCTGAGCCAGACTATCCAGGACTCGAGGGAGAAGAAGGCGGGCTTCACATGGCAGCTCTCCGTCCTGCTCGTCGTCATTTTGTTTGCGGTTAGCATCTACTATGTCAAGTCGATGCACCTGAAGACGCAGAGGGTAACCGGCGAAAAGCTCGAGCCGGATGCATTGATGAGGGCGATCTCGAAAAGCGAATCCGTTTCCTCAATGCAAGATGCGGGCACGAACACGCCGCCTTCAGCTGCAGATTCCACACCTGCTGCAAAGGTTCCGGATCCGCAGGAACCCAAGAAATATACGGACATCAAGTGAGCATACAATTTAAGGTGCTCTTCAGTGGAGAAAACTTGCAGTGTCCGGAATCAGATTCTATAGATCTGCAGGTGCGGAACGCCCTTTATTTTCAGCACGCTTTTTTTTTCAATTTTCAATACTTTGCCCGCAGCGATGATCGCCTTTTCCCCGACCAGGTTGATATTTGCGGCATCCTTGAGCATCTCGCCGACTTTTTTCTCGCTCACAAATTCCCCTTCGTAAAAACTCCGGTACTTCTGCAAATCCAAAACCCGCTCACCCTGCTCGAACACCTTCCCAAGCAGGTCCGAATCGCAAATCGCGACTATTTTCCTCTCGACCTGCCTGCTGCCTTCAAAAAATATTTTCGTGTGGATTTTTGCTTTAATCATAGTTAATGCAACCCCCCAGAAAATAAATTAATGATTTTTTCCCTCACATCCGCTGCCTTAAACCAAGCTCTCGTAAAGTTTCACAAGCTTTTCAATCGAGAGGTTTATATCCCGCTTCTTTATCTCCTCCCTTGCAATTATCCGCATCTCCTCTTGCTTTGCCTTGTCCGAAATGATCTCCTGCAGCTTCTCGCCCATCTGCGCGTAATTCCTGCATGCAAAACCTCCCTTTCCCACAACCTCTTTCAAAATGTCAAGATCCGAAATCAGCACCGGCGCGCCGCAGGCCATTGCCTCCTGTGCAACAAGCCCTTCCGTCTCCACGAGCGAGGGCATCATAAGCGCGCCGCAGGCCGCATACGCATCCAGCAAATCCTGCCTCGAAAATCTGGGATAGAAAATAACGTTTTTCGGGGCGGAGGATTTCAATTGCGCCTCAAGGGTGCCGTTGCCCGAGATTACGAATTGCGTGCCCTTCAGTTCCTTTGCGATGTTGATTATCCAATGCGGCTGCTTGCTCGCGTCCAGCCTGCCCACAAACAACGCGAACGGCCTCTCCATTTTGTATTTTTCACGGAACCTTGCCGCATCCGCATTCCTATAATTCTCGAGATTAATTCCGTTCGGGATCACCTCCACTTTTTTCCTCAATCCCTTCTTCTGGAACATCTCCTTCCCCGCCTCCGTTTGCGTGACCACGCGGTCGAATTTATTCAAAAGCCATATCTCGTAATGCCATACCCCGTCCTCCAAAATTTTCGGCGGGGACGAGCCGAACATGAACTCCAGGAAGTGCAGCGGGATGAAATGCGCGGTAATAACTTTTGGCACCTTGAATGCCGTACCAAACAATCCCATCGAATACTGCGAATGCGCATGCACCACATCGCATTTTATGGGCTTCAACGGCGGGCTAATCACATCATACTGGGGCATCAGCGGATCCTTCATGTAAGGCAGGGAAACAACCGGAAAATCGTATTTCTTCGTGACCCTGCCCGCATAAAGCGTCACGTTGGTTTTCCTGCTTAGTAGCGGCAATGTCTCCTGCAAATAAGTCGCAACTCCGTTATTCTGCTCGAACGTATCCGAAAGCCATGCGATTTGCATATTCTGATTAGCGCAAGCGTGTTAAAAAGGGTTTTTCCCCGAGTTGCGAAGTTTTTTAACCCGCCTGCTTCTAAGTTTTCCACTATTGCTGCGAGGCGATGTTGCATGAATTTGAAAATTATCTTCTCTTTTTTCGTTTGTTGTTGCTTTGCTGCAAATGCCTACACCGAAGCCGACCTCTGCGTCAACCCCGATGCCAACCATTGCTACTTCGTTTCCGAGGGCGGCAGCGACACAACGGGCATAGGAACAATGACCAACCCCTACAAAACGCTTGCGCCGCTGTTCTCCATTGCAGGCGCATACGGCGCGAAGCTGGACAAGGCGGATACGCAGGTCCGCACGGTTGTAATGCGGAGTGGCAACTATTACCATGCGGGCACCGTCCACATCCGTTTCTCCAATGCGGTTTTGAAAAATTACCCGGGTGAAAATCCCCGCATCTGGCTTGAAACCACAAACAGCGACAGTGCGCACCGCGTCGTCCTCGG
>JAZDKC010000033.1:0-50084 GCA_043803465.1 Microcaldota archaeon | reverse complement strand
GTTTCGCCGACCCCCTGGCCTTCGCCGAGCCCTACTGCTACGATCACGCCTACGCCCAGCCCCACAATAACCCTTACGCCGACGCCTACACCGACTCCGACGCCTTCCGCAACACCCACCCAGACGCCGACTCCGACGCCTTCCGCAACACCCACCCAGACGCCGACTCCGACCCCCACAATTACCTCGACCCCGACGGTTACGATTACTTACACCCTCACTCCCACATCGACAATTATTCCATCTCCATCCGCTTCCGTCGGCCCCGCTTACAACGCGCCGATAATCACCCAGGTGAAAGCAACGAGCATAACGCAGACATCGGCAGTAATCACCTGGATCGCCGACATACCTTCCGATTCCTACGCAAAATATGGGAAAACAACGATGACTCTCGAAAAATACGATGCCTCACTTCAGCTTTCACACGGATTATCGCTTAGTTCGCTCCTTCCAAATACAGTTTATCAGTATTACGTGAAGAGTTGCGCGAACGGCCTATGCACTACCTCAGCGCAATATCAGTTCAAGACCCTGAGGAAATTGAAGAGAGGCTCGCTTGGCCCAATAGGTTTTGCGGTGCTTTCCGTGGTGAACGAGATAGAGCCGCAAATCGACGAGATCAAGCAGTCCGGAGAGGACACAACAGAAATCGAGAATATGGTCGAGCAGTCAATCGACCTATTGGAAAAGGAGCAGGATAGCAATGCAAGATCGGTCATTGAGGATGCGAGGGCAAGGACGAACGAGCTGCTTGTGAAGGTCAGGAGCAGGATGCGTGCATCCAAATTGGATAACACGTTCTGGATATTGCTCGTCGCCGTGCTCATAGTCGTGGGCTACGTAGCATACGCAAAGTTCATGAAAGGCAAGCGGAAGAAAAGGAAGGGGCCGTAGGCTTTTTCCAATAAACCCGTAGGGCCGGAGGAAACCTCAAGACAGTTGTAGCATTAACCCGCGAATTGGAGGGCGCACAGCATTCAGGAAGTCCTCACGGGGCTGCGATACATCCATTATTTATCGCATCCAGGTTTCTTTTTGTATTTTTTTCCAGGTTGGCCCTTTCCCTATCCGCCAATTTCCATACTGCAGCATCCCAATGGAACGCGACCCAGTCCCCAACGGAAACATCCTCCGGCAGCCGAATTTTTCCCACCTTCAAACCAATCGTAGCATCAATTTTTTTTCCGAACACGAATTTTCCATTCTCAACAACTATTGGGGAATATAGAGCGGTCGCGGCATCCCCGGTCCTCTCAAGCTCGACGATTTTCCCAAACGGGACCCTGCATTTGTCCGCATTTCCAGGCGTCCATTTCACCCTTCCAGTGATGAATTTGATGTAGTATACGTGGAACGAATGATGCGGAACAATCCTTTCGGGCAGGTTTTTAGCCAATTTTTCTGCACGTTCGATGTGCATTTTCCCTAAACCGGTCAGACCCTGCATTATTGTTTGCGCAATCCGATCCCTGCTGACGTTCTCCAGCAATTCATTCCCCAGCCAGAATGCCTCAGCAACTGTGTAATCAAATGGGCGCAAATGATTTGAATCTGCTATCAATTTCAGATACGGGTACTGCGCTTCAAATCCTGAAACCGCCCCCTCGAGTGCCTGCCTGTTCGGTTCATTTTTTTCCCCGAGATATTTCGCGAATTTGGTCTGAAAATCCGATGGTCCGCAGTACTTGAGATTGTTGGTGATGCTCCCGAACCTCGCAGCAAGCTCTACGCCTTCCATGCATTCAACTTCCTGAGCTCATTAATCGCGCTTTCCGGCAGCCTGGCCATCTGCCCGTAGCCCACAATGGCAAAAATGCCCAATGTGATCAGCAAAAGCCCCGCCCCATCCATTATTGTCGGCGCCTTCCCCAGGAAAAAGTAATTGAGTGCTGCAGATATGGGCCCGCCGAGGGTCAGGATGGCCGTAGCAACAGTAGCTTTTGCGTATTTCAATGAAACATACCAGCTTGAAACGAAAAAGAATAGGAAAATGGATGTGATGGCAACCCATTCCCAATGAACAAAGGAAAGCGTGGAAATAGTGGAAAGTTTTCCAATTGCTGCCAAATATGCGAAAATCGCCAGCATTCCAAAGAACATCCTTCCAAATCCTACTAATCTAGGTTCGATGTGCCTGGAGTTGATGACCCATTTTGAGAGCACGTACTCAAAACCCCAAATTGCAGTTGCTGCCAAGACCAATGCCTCTCCCGCCCCGAAAGAAAGGATATTTTCATTCCCTAAAAGCAATGCATTCCCAAATAGGGCAATTCCTGCGCCTAATGCGGCCTTTTTTGAAAGCCTTTCCTTCAAAATCAGCATTGCGAATATCGCTGAAAATATGAATAGAAGCCTGAATAGGAACGAGCCTTTTATTGCAGGTATCATGCTCAAACCCTGGAAAAATAGGACAAACGGCACACTTCCGCCGACTATGCCGATCAACGCCAGCCATCCCCATTGTGAAGGTGGCAATTTAAGCAATTTTTCCCTTTCCTTGAACATGAAGATGGCGGCAATAAGCATTATTGCAACTGCCGCGCCCTTCAATGCGGCAAACGCAATGGGCTCGAATCCCTTCACCGCAAAACCGTTGACGAACACGGAAATGCCGCTGACGACCGCGGCGATAAATGCGAATAAAATGCCCTTCCCCTCATCCATCCAAATCACCGGTGCTTCCAACCCACGTGATGGTTAATTCAAGAAGGTTAAAAAAGTCTGCGGCTTTATACGTTGTGAGTTTTGCGTTTTTCGCGTCTCAAATCAGTGATCTAGGATATGGGGAATAAATTGAAGGTAGGCCTTTTCTCGTTCAGCTGCTGCGAGGATTCCTCCATAATTTTTGTTGAGATGATGAATGACCACTACAAGGAATGGGTGCAGCAGATCGATTTCAAGTACGCAAGGATCCTGAAGACGAAGAACGAATTGAAGGACATCGATGTCGCGTTCATAGAGGGTGCGGTCTCATCGGAAAAGGACAGGCAGAAGGTCCTTGAAATACGGGCGAATTCAAAAAAAGTGGTGGCAATAGGAAGCTGCGCATGCACTGGCCTTCCCGCAGGGCAGCGAAACTTCTTCAACGAGGAAACCAGGAAGGAAATCCAATTTTTAGTGGATAAATTCCACCAGCTTGATAAAGTGCTTTCAATTCCGCAAATAATAACTGTTGAGGACATGGTTCCGGGCTGCCCCCTGGATGAGGCGAAATTTTTACAAGTACTCGACAAGTATTTGGTGGAATTCGGTGTGAAATAATGAATCAAATTAAGGAGGGTAGGGGCGACACGCGTAGGGAGGATATCCTCCCTAGAGGTGTCAAGGCGAAATTTTTACAAGTACTCGACAAATATTTGGCGGAGTTTGGGGTTAAACCGCAAGCGTGATTCCATGCATCAAGACTTCGACATTGATTTGGAGGCAATAAGCAAAATAGAGGGCCATGCGTCCCTAAGCCTGAAGGTCAGGGGCGATGAAGTCCAGGATGTCGAACTCAAAATCACCGAGCAAAAACGTTTTTACGCACAGGCTGTCCGGGGCAAGCCCGCATTGAATGTCCCCCAGATAGTCTCGCGCATTTGCGGCACTTGCAGCATCGCCCACCTCCTTTGCTGCACAGAGGCTGTTGAAAACGCATTGAAGGTGGAGGTTTCGGATCAAACCCGCATCCTCCGGAAGCTTACTGCGCACGGCATGTATGTCCGGGATCATGCCATGCACCTGTACCTTTTTTCGCTTCCGGATGTGTTTCGGAAGGACTCAATTCTTGAATTCGTTGACGACCATCATGAGCTGGTGGACCAGGCATTCCAGGTTAAGGCGGCTGGCAACAATTTGAGCAAGCTTGTTGCGGGAAAATCAATTCATGCGACCTTTCCAATTGTTGGCGGGCACGCGCAAATTCCAGGCAAGGAAAAAACAAAACAAGTTATTGCCGAATTAAAGGCAGCAAGGGAGCCGCTTTTTGATTTGATGCAAATCTACAAGGATTGCGACTTCACATTCAAGCGGGATACGAGGTATGTTTGCTCCGGTAACAAGGATTTCAGCTATTTGGGCGACGAGATAATCAACTCCGAGGGCATTCCGGTGTCCAAATCGCATTATTTATGGCATTTGCAGAGGGTTGTGATTCCGTACTCCACTTCCGTTGGATTCCAGTTCAGGGGGAAGGAATACATGGTGGGCTCGCTTCCACGGATGAACCTCAAAAAGGATGCGCTCCACAAGGATACGAAAAGGGATGCCTCAAGTTTCATTTCCGTTTTCCCTACGAACGATATTTACAAGAACAATCTCGCTCAGACAATTGAAACATTGCATAGTATTGACCATGCAGTCGAGTTGCTTGAGACAACGGATTTCAAACAAGAAACGCCAGTGCAAGTGAAGCCGCAGCAGGGCATCGGAGTTGCTGCCATTGAAGCGCCCCGCGGCACCCTGTTTTATCACGTCGAGGTGGATGAATACGGCAAGATCAAGGAGGTCGAGCTCGTAATTCCGACTGCGCAGAACCAGGTGAACATGGGCTTCGACATCAAGAAGCTGGTGGAGGAGAACCTCCACAAGCCAAAGGAGGAGCTCGAATTCGAGATCGAGAAGCTGATCCGCGCATACGACCCCTGCATGAGCTGCGCGACGCATTTCTTGAAAGTCAAGTGGAAGTAAACCCGAGGTTTAAGAAAGCTTTCTGATTTTTTCGCATAATTCCCTATACGCTTCCCTTTCCGGATACTTCAGCGGAACGCCGAAAATCATTACCGAATCAATCCTGCCCATCTTCTTTAGCAGCTTCAATGTAATCCCCAAATCAAAATCGTGCATCGAGTATATTTTTTGGAGCTGGATGGAATTCAGGTCTTCAATCACTTCTATTTTATTTATGCCAGAAACAGAATCAATTATTACCAGGTTTTTCCCCTCATCTTCCACCTGTTCTGCTGCATCGAGCTCTTTGAACTCGATGCCCGGGAACGCCTTTTGCAGCTTAGGAAGAATTTTGATTGGTGTGCTGTCTTCAGGGACCAGGGGATTGCCGAATACTAATATTTTATTCATCATCATGATGCATCAATTGCATTTTGCCTTTACTATCCTTCTCAACGTCATTTTTTTAAATGGTTGCAGGGTAATACATCCGATTTTATTATGCTGGAATTCAAGGCCGAAGTGCTCGAGATGCGGGATTACGTCGACAAGCGCGTCTCCCCGGAACCGCACTCCCGCATCTACAAGCTCAAGATCCCCAAAGGCATCGATTTCCAGTACAAGGCAGGCCAGTTCTGCCAGCTCTCAATGGATGATTTTCCCCTGAGGGGCAACCCCGATCTCCTGAAATGGTCCTCTTATTCGATCGCTTCGGCACCGTTTCAAGCAGGGTATTTGGAATTTTCCATCCGCCTCCTAGACACGCCCGGATTCACGCACCATTTGAAGGATTGCTGCAATGTGGGCTCAATAATCAATATTCGGGGACCTTTTGGCGTGTTTACCATGATTCCCAACCCAAAGAGGCTGATGTTTGTTTGCACGGGCACGGGCGTCGCACCCCTGATCAGCCATATTCGCGCATTGCTCAACGATGGTTCGATAATCCCCATTTCCCTTTTCTTCGGCTTCAAGAACCCGGACGTGTACATTTTCAAGGATGAACTGGAGGAACTCGCAAAAAAATACCCCAATTTCAAGCTCGAGCCCACAATAACGGATGCCGGAAGGGAAGATTGGAACAGCAGGGTCGCGATTTTCCATGATTTCTTCCCGGCCTACCCATTCGAGCATCCGGAAGAAACGGATGTTTTCATCTGCGGAAACCCTAAGATGGTTGAGGATGTGAAAACCATCCTGCCGCAGGTTGGTTTCAAGCCGGAAATGATGCATATTGAGCCGTGGTGAATAAAGGGGACGACCAGTCTGGTCGAGGGGGTTTATCCCCCGTCGCAGACGTAAGGTTTCAAGCCGGAAATGATGCATATTGAGCCGTGGCGAATAAAAGAGGTGAAAAATATGAAGAAAAAAGCTGTTGCGAAGAAGGGAAAGAAAGGCAAAAAGCACTCCGGATGCTGCGGCTGCTGCTAAGGGCGGTATTGCTGATTGAACGGTGTTTATTTATTTTTAATTATTTTTCG
Source organism: Microcaldota archaeon (assembly GCA_043803465.1). GTDB lineage: Archaea > Micrarchaeota > Micrarchaeia > Norongarragalinales > SBBD01 > JACRGC01. The sequence continues at coordinate 43,950 of JAZDKC010000033.1, read as the reverse complement.
AGCAACGACTTCTTGAGCTCCTCCTTTAGATGGATGATTTTCATTTTTCCGGATTTCTGCACGTCGATAATCCCCATTGATTCCAGCTTTCCCACGATCCGATGCGCCTTCAGCCGCGTCATCCCCTCGAACCTCGAGATTTCAACCTGCATGATTTTCCCGTTGTTCCGAAGCAGTTCCTTTATGACAAGCCGTTCATCCTTGTCCATGAACCTGAGCACGAGCTCTGCAACTGCCTTCGCTTCCAGCCCCTTCTTTTCAACCTTTTCGCTAAGGAGGTAAAATACTGCTGCACCCACAATGACGCCCACCATGGCCAGCAGCAGCATCAGCTCTACATGGAATCCAAATAGCAAGTGGTAGAACGAGGAGAGTGCTGAATTCTCCGGCGCCTGGAATGAGAATACTGTCAGGAATATTAAGAGTGCGAATAACGCAATAAGTAATATTGCAAACGAGGTCCTTTTATTTGATGCCATAATCCCACCCGCCTATTATTACTGTTTCAATTGATTGAAACAAACAACCCTCAAGTTTCACCTTTTTGAAACAATACTGTTGATTGTTTCAAGAATTTATATATATTGTTTCAACCATAAGCTTCTATATGGATCGAATATCGAATCTTATTCCAACCATGCTGTAAATTAGGTTGCAATAAATTACGATAATTCCAGGTGGGAATATGGATAGGACCATGCTCCTGTTATTCGCAGTGGCGATTTCGGGGGTTTTGGGACTGGCTTTATTTGCGCAAATAACCGCACCCAAGGAAGAAGTGGTGAGCGAGGCCAAATTGCAGCCAACTCTAAGTCTGGGGAGTGGAGAGGTTTCAAGGGCGCCAGAATCAGTGCAAGTCATCGAAATTAAGGCGTTATCTACTGGGGAGTACGATAAGCAAGTTGTGCGGGTCAAAGCCGGAATTCCCGTTAAGCTCAAATTTTCAGCCGAACCGGCAGCTGGTTGCGGAAGGCAGCTAGTAATGCCGGATTTTGGAATTAGCCTTGTTTCAAGGAGCGGCGAAACGGTGGAGGCGCAATTCACACCCCAGAAAGGCCAATACACATACAGGTGCGGGATGAACATGTTCCGGGGAGTGCTTTACGCAGATTAGATGCGAAATGATGGATTGAAGGGTCGCTATAGGTGATATAATATGAAAAAGGCGTTTTTTGTTAAAGGTATGCACTGCAAGAGCTGCAACTATCTGATATCGGAAAATGTCAAGGAAGTAAAGGGGGTGAAGGCAGTAACAGCGGATTTCAGCAAGCAAGTCGCTATTGTGGAATTCGAGGCGCCTGCAACGGAACAGTTAATAGTGAAAGCAATAGAGAAGGAAGGCGGCTATAAAGTGGAAAGCATCGTTTGAAAAGGTTTTATAGGTGGTAAGATGGTTGAAAAGGACGTCTATATCAAAGAGTTGAATTGCGAAGCCTGCGAACGGCTGGTGGAAAAAATTGCCGCAAAGCACGGTGTCAAGCTGGAAGCTGCTGATTTCCAGCAGAAGCGGGCGAGATTGGACGGTGAGGCCGGCAAGATGGAAGATATGGCTAAGGAACTTGAGGAGATGGGCTATTCAACATCCTTTGAACGCGTGCCTAGAAGTGGAAAAGGAAAGCAGCGACTTAATAATTTCGTTTACGGCGTAATTTTCAACAGAGAAAATTACAAGGTGGAGGCAAAGGGTTTCGAATTATTGATTTATTCGTTTTTGCTCCTTTCTGCCTCGACCGTGCTAATGAATTTGATTGGAATTTTATCCCCGGGTAACACTTATTACGCATCCCTTTCACTACTTTCTTGCACGGTGATTATTGCAGTTGCCTGGCAGGTCGAAGCATACCGGGATTCGTTCACGCACATGAACGGGATGATGGTCGGCATGACCATAGGGATGTCCGCGGGGTTTTTGGCAGGCGCAATTATCGGGGCGACAAACGGCATGTTCCTGGGAAGCGTCTACGGGATGCTGATTGGAATGGCAGCTGGCGCATATATGGGCTATTGCTGCGGAGTAATGGGCATCTTAGAGGGGCTGATGGGCGGCTTGATGGCAGGGACAATGGGTGCAATGCTTTCGGTGATGATGATTTTCGACAACTTGAAAATATTCCTCGTGTTCCTGCTGGGAAGTTTCATGCTAATCATGTTCGGCCTGGGCTACATGATCCACAAGGAAAATATGGGCTTCAAGGCGGAAAGGCCAGGGATATCTGGTTTTATAGCCGTGTCATTAATCGCGCACTTAATCACGCTCCTCATAATGATTTACGGCCCAAAATCAGCTGCGGTTTTAGTTGGGTGAAACAAAATGAAGACAAAATTCGAAATTATTGGGATGCATTGCGCCACTTGCAGCCTGCGCATAGCCAAAGCACTGAAGAAGACCCCCGGCGTTCTGGAAGCAAATGTGAATTATGCCGCTGAGAAGGCGGATGTGGAATACGATGAAAAAAAAGTAACGATAAACGACCTGATGGCAGCGGTTGCAGCGCAAGGGTATAGGGCAATTCCTAAAGAAGATCTGTTAAAGCCATGCGAACAAGGAAAATTGCATGGCGGATCCAACAACCATGCGGAAATGCTCCGGAAGGAGGAATATGCGCTCCTGAAGAAAAAGGCACTGGTCTCATTCGCACTTGCAATTCCCGCATTTTTGGTTGGGATGTTTGGGATGGAATGGCAAAATCAGAAGTTGATCTTGTTCATTTTAGCCTCTCCGGTCCAGTTCTGGGCAGGACGGCAATTCTATGATGGCGCCATTTCTGCGCTGAAGGCTAAAACCGCAAACATGGATACGCTTATTGCAATGGGCACATCCGTTGCCTACATATATTCAGTTGTGGCGCTTTTTGGTTACGTGCAGGAGCAGTATTTTGAGATTGGAGCCGTATTGATCTCTTTCGTCCTGCTAGGGAAGTATTTGGAGGCATTTACCAAAGGGAAGGCGAGCGAGGCAATAAAGAAGCTGATGAGTTTGACGCCTAAAACCGCGGAGGTCATTCGGCACGGGAAAGAGGTGGCAATACCAATTGAGGAAGTTGTTGTTGGTGACCTGATGAGGGTGAGGCCGGGGGGAAAAATCCCGGTCGATGGCATTGTTGTAAATGGGGATTCAACCGTTGACGAATCAATGCTCACCGGCGAATCCATGCCAGTTGAAAAAACAAAAGGTTCAAAGGTGTTTTGTGCAACAATCAACAAGCACGGCACAATCACCTTCAAAGCTGAAAAAGTCGGGAAGGACACCGTTCTGGCACAGATTATGGAAATAGTCGAGGAAGCGCAGGGAAGCAGGGCGCCGATTCAGCGTTTTGCCGATGAAATTTCTGCGATTTTTGTTCCTGCGGTTATTGTAATCGCGATAATTACCTTTGGGGTTTGGTTGCTTTTGGGCCAGCCGTTCCATTTCGCGCTTCTTGCGGGGGTTTCCGTCCTTGTGATTGCTTGCCCGTGTGCGTTGGGCTTGGCCACTCCTACTGCAATAATGGTGGGGACCGGAATGGGCGCTGAAAAAGGGATATTGATCAAGAACCCAGAAGCGTTCGAGCGGACCGGGAAAATCAATGCGATCGTATTCGACAAAACAGGCACCATTACGCAAGGAAAGCCGGTTGTTACGGACATTATCCGGCTTGGGAATTTGAAAGAAAGAGAGATTTTGCATCTTGCCGCGTCATTGGAAAAGCCAAGCGAGCATCCTTTGGCAGAAGCGATTGTTGAAAAAGCAGTTGCGGAAAAGATAGGCATTACACGAATCGTGGGATTCAAAGCGGTGCCAGGCAAGGGCGTTGGCGGGAAATTGGATGGCAAGGATTATTTCATGGGCTCGCCGAATCTGATGAAAGGCAAAATCAGCAAGCTGGAAGCACTTGAGGAGGGGGGAAAGACCGCAATGGTGCTTTTCGGGGGCAGGGAAGGAAGGCTAAAGGCGCTGGGGGCCATCGCAGTTAGGGACGAGATAAAACCCAATGCAAGAAGGGCAGTTGAAAGATTAAGGCGGATGGGAATAGAATCGATTTTGCTGACGGGAGACAATGAAAGGACTGCGAGGGCAATAGCGAGGGATGCGGGCATCGGAAAGGTAATCGCGAACGTACTCCCCCCAGGAAAGGCAGAAAAAATCAAGGCGCTTCAGAACGCTGGCAAAGTGGTCGCAATGGTGGGCGATGGCATCAATGATGCGCCCGCTTTGGCGCAGGCCGATGTGGGCATTGCCATGGCGAGTGGAACGGATATTGCAATGGAAAGCGGAAGCATCGTGCTTATGAAAAATAATGTCGAGGACGTGCCCAGGTCGCTGTTATTGGGAAGGAAGACGCTTTCAAAAATCAAGCAGGGGCTGTTTTGGGCTTTGGCATACAACATAGTGGGGATACCCGTTGCTGCCGGTGTGTTTTACTCCTCCACGGGATGGCTCCTCTCGCCTGCAATTGCCGGTGCTGCCATGGCTATGAGCTCAGTTTCCGTTGTAATGAATGCGCTCTCCTTGAAATTGACCAAGCTTTGATAAGTAGGAAGATGTGCCTCAAACAACATCTTATTTAAGCGCTTTTTCTTTCTCTTTTTATGAAAATCGGCAAAATAGACGCAAATATACTCTCAAAGCTGTATGTGCCTCCGGAGAAGTCGCATAAGGGCCAAAACGGCGTCCTCACGATTATCGGAGGCTCAAGGAAGTACCATGGCGCCCCGTTATTGGCTATCAAATCGGCAAGCAGATTCGTGGACCTTGTTTATTTTTTCTCGCCGGAAAAGGCGAATATGCAGCTCCTTCGTTTCCTGAAAGCCCAAAAGAATACGTTTATTGCAATCGAAAAAAAGGAGCTTGAATTTGCCATTGAAAAATCCAATTGCGTCCTGATGGGGAATGGGATGGAAATCAATGCCGAAAACAAGCGTTTGGTCAACTCACTTTTGAAAAAATTCAATCGGCATAAGAAATTCGTGCTTGATGCCGGGGCGCTCCATATGGTCGACAAGAAGCTTCTGAACTGGAACGTATGCATCACCCCGCATGTTTTGGAGTTCATATCGCTTTTTGGCAAATCCGGCAATCAGCGGGCAGCATTCGAAATGGCCAAGAAATACAATTGCGTCATCCTCCTGAAGCATCCGGAAGCGGACCTTGTCTCAGATGGAAAAGTTCTTGAACTGAATGAGACCGGGAATGAGGGCATGACCAAAGGGGGAACCGGGGATACACTCGCCGGATTAACCGCCGCCCTGGCGTGCAAAAATAACATTTTTCTTGCCGCCAAATCCGCAATATTCCTGAACGGGTATGCGGGCGATTTATTGAAGAGGGAAAAGGGCGTGCATTTCGATGCTGATGATCTTGCGGATAGCCTGCCAAGCGCATTTCAAAAAGCGATTGGAAAATAATGGCTTTTGCAAAATCAGAGGATCCAAAAACCAGTGCCATTGGGGCAAATTTCGCTTTACCCTAATTTTATCGGCCCGAAATGATAGAGAACGAGCGCAAGGAGCGCAAAGAAAACAATGGGCGGCAAAGCAGGCCAATATCCTTTCTTCTTTTCAATGAAATAGAACAGCAAGGTCATCCCGAAAGTCGCTCCGAGCATTGTGAACATCGCATGCCAGAATGTGGGAACCATGAAGCCCGGGACATGGAGCGCTGATGCGACCAGCATGGCGGGAATTGCAAGGTCGCCCGTCCCCAATTCAACAGCTTCCTTCCTGACGACCTTGTAGAGCTTTTTCATTTTTTCTGTTTGATCCTTTGGGACAACAACCTGCGCCTTGAAATCCATCGGGAATGTGATGCTAAAGCCCGCCTCGCGCTCATGCAGCTCCTTTGCCAGCGTAACCATGTGCTTTGTGTAAAAGACCGCAATCACATCGTATACCGCAAGAAGCATCGCCAATATGGCTGCGGGGACGATATCCAACGAAGCTCCGAGCAGGGCGCCCACAATCCCCGAAGCAAATAAGAGGTAAATATTGCGGTAGGCGGGAAATAGGAGCCTTAGTATCACTGCAATGGCCCCGCCGGAAAGCGCCCAATCGCCTATTGGAAACAATCCAAAGAAAATGCTAAATGAGATGAATATCAGCGCGAGCTCCAGCAATAAAAATAGCATTTTGCCCTTGTAGTACTTTAAGACAAGCAGGATGGCCGCTGCGGCAATCAGTATCGTTATGAAAAAACTGGCCGAATTCCCTATATCTGCCGGATTTTCCGTCACCGTAACCTGCATGATCACAAATAGCCATCCGATGATCAGCGCGAATAACTGCACATTGATGAAGGACAAAAGCATGAAAAAGGAACCGACTCTCATAGACAATCAGCCTTTGTGCGCCTTTCCTTCCCCATAAATCATATGGTAAGCATAACCCGCCCCGGAGACCGCGAGATAAACAAAGTATACCGTAAGCGCGTTGATCGGAAGGCGAAGGAGGAAATTGAGGAAGAAAATTGCGAGTGGCGGAATTGTTACCGAAAACGTCAGGCTGTAAACAATGCGCTCAATCAAATCCGCCTCATTTTTCTTAAAGAACACAAGCGAACACGAGTAGCCCGCAGCCAGGAATAACGCTATGCCAACTACGGCCTGAATCGCCCCGATCGCATCCATATTTTAATCCCCGCAAGTTATTTTACATTCATAGAATAAGGAGTATTTTAAAGTTATTTGTTTACCTAAAGTGAACAAAACTATGATGTGGCAGTATTAAAAGCGGGGCAACGGGGGCTCAAACACAATATAACGCGCAATTTGGGTATTTTGATGGAAAAACATGCAATCGTAATAGGCGCAAGCGCAGTAGGCTCGATTACAGCTAAAGAGCTGGTCAAGAGGGGGATAGAGGTCGACCTGCTGGAAGAGGATTCAAGGGTAGGCAAGTTCGGCAAGTGCGGGGGCATATTTTCCAAGCACGGGATGGATTTTACCGGAGTCAATTATGCGGACCTGATTTTGAATGAGATCAGGGGTGCCCGGATCATTGCAGGCAAGGAGGAATTGAAGGTCAAATCATCCGCGGTCCAAGCGGTTGTGCTTCCGCGCCAATCCTTTGATGAAAGGGCTGCGGATGAGGCTGTTGCTGCGGGCGCAAACCTGCATTTGAACACCCGCGTCAGGGGGTTCGAAGTAAACCAGAAAATCAACGTGCAAACAACCGATGACGGCGCTTTTTCATCAAACGTCATCATAGGCTGCGACGGGAACGCCTCCCTCACGGCCAGAAAGCTCGGATTCCCCCCCATCAAGCTGTCTGATTGCGTAATTTGCTACCAGGCCGAATATTCGAAGGCGGATGTGCCCGAAAAGGATATTGTAGACCTGATCCTGGACCAGTCGCATTACCGGAATTTTTTTGCTTGGACGATTCCCATTTCGGACGAGAGGATCCGGATCGGTGTTGCAACCACGGAAATCAATAAAATTGAAAATGCCAAAAGGGCCGCACTCGAGAACCCTTACCTAGCTAATATCATTAAAGGCAGCCATAAAACATTTGAGTTTCATCACATGATTCCCTTGAGGTATCGGAAGCACACCCAGAAGCGATTCGGCAACTCCTATGCTCTCCTCGTTGGGGATGCAGCCGGACAGGTGAAGGCAACGAGCGGAGGGGGGGTGAATTTCGGCGCCAAATGCGCAAAAGTGGCTGCCAAGGGGACAGCCGAATATTTAATTGAAGGGAAGGAACTCGATTATGAATCAGCATGGCAGCTCCAGCACGGCGAAACCCTCAAATTGCATTACCTGCTCCACCGGCTTTACCGCCTGATGCCGAATTGGCTCTCAGAACTGGGGGTCGGGGTCGGCCGTCGGATCGGAATGGGCAAATTACTTGAAAAATACGGGGATATGGACTACGTGTTCAAAATCTGATTCGGAATAGGGGGGTAGAGGCAACACGAGTAGGGGGGATGTGCCCCCATATAGGTGTTGTAGATTATGTTTTCAAGATCTGATTCGGAATAGGGGGGTAGAGGCAAACGAAATAATTTTCAAAGTGGAAAATCCGCATGTGTTCTTTTGAATTTCCGCCGGTATTCGTATAGTATGGTCCTAAGTTCAAATTTGTTCAAGTGGGGATGGGCCTCTGTTATCGCCGCATGTGTGCTCGGAAGACTTGAAAATGCCAATAATCTGATTTCAGGTTTGTCCGTATACCCGATTTCACGGGGTCCAAGGAGTATGTCGCCATCTTGCACCCTGCTGTAAATGGGAACTACTAGCTCCTCCGACCTATCCGCCGGTCCAATTCTCTGAACGGAGACCGTTCTGATCCTTTTCACATTGGGGAGCAAATGGTGTTTGACAAGATAATCCGCATAGGTGGCGCCCTCAGGAATGTACAACTTCCTGCCTATGTTCGCATCATGAACCCCAAGTTCGGATTCATAGTAGAATTGGGCTGCGTGATCGAGGGGCTTGCGTTCCTTAAGCGCCTTCCTTAAAAACAGCAACGAAGCAATCAATGAAGGCGGCAAATTTTTCGATTTGCTTTTATATATCGCATGCATCTGTTCGGAGCCCTCACTTGCCCTGCGATCCATATCGAAAGTCCTAATTTGGAATTCCACGGCACCCCCCGGCAATTTTACCTTCAAATGGAGCGACTGATAGTTGTTGGGTTTGGGGTTGCTTATATAGTCGTGTTGGATTCTAACGTTCTTTTCCCCTAAGTTGTCCTTTATTACGTCTGCTAATTTGAAACAATCATCATTCTTTTTTGAATTTAAAACAAACCGTATAGCCACGAGATCAAAAAAGGATTCGGGATCCCGGATCATTTTTTCGGCCCATTCCGGAAGGCTTCGCAAGGATGGGATGCTACGCCTCCTTTCCTCAAGTTTCCGTTTTAAGTTTCTAACGTCCCTTAGATTATTCGCTATTTGCTGTTTCGGGCGAGTGCCTATTTTTCTCTCTTCTTCGAGTTCATTGGCTTTCTTGTCCAATTCGGAAATTTTTTCCGTCAGCCTCCTTACCAACTTTTCCAATACGCTTGCCGCACTTTTTTTCCTGATGAACGATGATGCCAAGCTCCCGGATGGATCGAACTTATGCAATATGGCGAATGTGGCGTTTACCCCGTCCTTGTTTTTCTTGAACTCATTGTCGACAATATTGTTGATTCCGGATAATAATTTGGGTGCGGTCGCTTCCAAAGCGAGGTTTGTCATATCCTCCCGGAGGTTTTCATAACCCAGAAAACGAGCTATTAGCGAATGAGTGTTCAATATTTCCTTCCCTATGTTCGCTGCCTCTGGAAGCGTGTGTATCGGTTTTGACGAATTCCTGCGTATCTGGTCCAATTTGGCGAATCTATCGAACATCCTCAGGGATAGGATACCCAAATGGCTATTCCGAACGCTTTCAATATAGTCCTCAATATTTCCAACCTCGCGTTTTACATGGGGTCGTGTGACCCAGGCAGAATAATTATTGATCAAATCTACCGCAGGCGCCTCGAGGGGCAGGGTCTTTACGATTCTAGATGGCAAAGCCCGGTACAGCATGGAATGAAGGGCATCACGGTCCGCAATACCGTATTGGTGCATCATTCTGGTGCCGGTCTCGATTCTATCGAAAAGGGCCTTAACGGATTTCCCCTGAGAAAGTTTCAGGTTATTTAAATAAAGGCCCCTGGCTTTTGAGATTTCGCGGTCAAGCTCGTTCTTCGGCATATATGGGTACTTGGAGCCGGGCATAAAGCACTCTATTAATACTTCTGTGAATTAATTTATATTCCTTCTATTTGTTATTATTTGGGCTGTTTATGCTTTCGAAAGAGAACCTGGTCAGGGAATTCGAGCAGGACTATAAGAAATACTACGAAGTGGATCTTTTCAGGAAGGAGGGGTTCTCGCGCAGGAAGTGCAGATACTGCGGGAAGGCGTTCTGGTCTGCAGCTGAAACCGGCAATTGCGGCGACTCCGCCCATAATGATTACACCTTCTTCAACAAGCCCAAACCTGCCTCCGAGCATCTCAATTACATTCAATTCTGGAAGAAATTTTCTGATTTCTGGAAGAAGAACGGCCATGAAATTTTGGCCAGGTACCCCGTGATTAGCCGGTGGAGGGATGACCTATATTTCACCATTGCCAGCATTGTGGATTTCCAGCGTTTGGAGAAGGGGAAGGTCGTCTTCGAATACCCCGCAAATCCCCTGATGGTTCCGCAGCCCTGCCTTCGTTTCGTCGACATTGCGAATGTAGGCATAACCGGAAGGCACCTGAGCTGCTTCACGATGGCGGGGCAGCATGCATTCAAGGAAAAGGGGAAAAGCGGAGGATATTGGAAGGACGAATGCATTGATTTGAATTATAAATTATTGACGCAGGTAATGGGCATCCCAAAAAATGAGATTTCCTACGGGGAGGACCTGTGGCACATGCCCGACTTCTCCGCCTTCGGCCCCTCTATCGAGAGCTTTTCCGGGGGCCTGGAGCTGGTAAACAGCGTCTTCATGCAGTTCAGGGCAACTGAAAATGGCAAATTCGAGGAGCTGAATACGCGCGTGATCGATGTGGGCTGGGGTTTGGAGCGCCTGCAATGGTTCTACAACCGCACACCGACTGCATTCGATTCCGTATTTCCGGAAGAGATCTCGTTCATGAGGAAAAAAGCGGACTTCGAAATCGATTCCAACCTGTTTGGGAGGTATGCGCGGCTTGCATCCAAATTGAACATCGAGGAGGTGCACAACCTCAGGGAGGAGAAGGAAAATATTGCAAAGAGCCTGGGCATAAGCCTTCAAGAGCTGGAAAAGAGCATCTCTCCCCTTCAGGCAATATATGCCATAGCGGATCACTCAAGGACCATGCTGTTCGCGCTTTCGGATGGCGCACTTCCGTCCAATTCCGCCGGCGGGTACAATCTGCGGATCCTTTTGCGCAGGGCTTTTGGCTTCATGGACGAATATAACTTCGGGTTCGACATTTTCGATATAATGAACCTTCAGGCAAAGGGGTATAGGCCGCTATTCCCCGAACTTTCCGAAAACCTTGCGGGCATCCAGAAAATACTTGGAATCGAGAGGCAAAAATACAACGAAACCAAGGGGAAGGCATCCGGGATGGCGTCGGAAATCATAAAGAAAGGCGAAATGAATGCGGACAAACTCCGGCTATTGTATGAATCGCATGGCGTCACCCCGGAAATCCTGGAAAAAGTCGCAGCAGAAATGAAAATCGAGGCCAAAATTCCTGCTGATTATTACCGAAAGATCACGGAAAGGCACATCATGGTGGAGAAAGCGAAAAAGGAGCCGCTCCTCGACGATCCCAAATTCGCCAAACTGCCCAAGACGAAACTTGCATACTACGACGATGCAAATAAATTAACCGACAAATCCAAGGTTTTGGCAATTTTTGGCAACAAAGTGGTGCTTGACCGCACTATCATTTATCCCGAAGGCGGCGGCCAGGCTGCGGACTTAGGATCCATCGGCCAAGCAAAAGTTATTGATGCGCAAAAGATGGATGACATTGTTTTGCATACCGTAAGCGATCCTTCCAAACTTAAAGTGGGCGATCAATGCGAGGTAAAGGTTGATCCGGAAAGGCGCATGGCATTGCGGAGGCATCATTCTTCCACTCACATCATGATAGCGGGCTGCAGGGAAGTGCTAGGCAAGCACATCTGGCAGGCGGGCGCAAAGAAGGAGGAGGAGGGGGCACACCTGGATATCACGCATTATGAAAAGCCCTCAATAGGGCAGCTGAACCAGATTGAAAAAATCGCGAACAATCATGTCCTCGATAATGTTCGCGTAATCATCAACTTCATGGACAGGGGTGCAGCTGAGAAGAAGTTTGGTTTCCGCCTATACCAAGGAGGCGGTGCAATTGGGAACATACTCCGGGTTGTAGAGTATGAGGGCGTTGATGTGGAAGCATGCGGAGGCTTGCATTGCGATAATAGCGGGCAGGTCGGAATCATCAAGATTGTTGGCTGCGAGCAGATCCAGGACGGCGTAGTGCGCATCAGGTACAATGCAGGCCTGCAAGCGATAAAATGGATACAGCAAAGGGAGGAGATACTAAGGCAGGCAAGTGATGAGCTTCGGGTGCAGGAGGAACAACTTCCCGCAACTGTCAAACGCTTCTTCGAGGAATGGAAGGAGCGCGGAAAGAAATTGGAGCAGGCGCACGAGGATGTTGCCGATGCACTCTCCCATAAGCTGGTTAATGAAGCGAAAGCGAATGGCAAGAAGCTTGTGGATGCAAAGGTGTCGCTTTCCCCGCCGCTGTTGGAAAAACTCGCGCTTGAAATTGCCGGAAGTGATGGAATGGCCGCCATTTTGGTCAACAACGGCGGTTTTGTTGTTTCTGCAGTAAACGAGAAGAGCTGTGAGAACGCGTTGGAGCTGTTGAAGAAGAAGAATGCGAAAGGCGGCGGCAACAAGAGCTTTGCAAGGGGCAAAATCCTCTAGCGCTCCTCTGATCTGCGTTCCTTTGCCAAAGTCCTTATGGCCCCTTTTAGGAAATCCACTTCTACGCCGTGGGGCTTTTCCAGATCCTCGAGCATAAGCAATACTCCGGCCATATCGCAGCTATTTCGGGGCTGAACGATCCAATTTGTGTCATTATAGTGGTAATGCTGGCCCGAATGGGCATTCCTTCGGGGCGTAATCTCCTCCCTGAACTTCGGTATTGAATCGGGAGGCAATGAGAGGGCGTAGGTGGCGGCCTCCCTCGAAATGCCATACCTCGTGCCGAGGGAATCGATCCGCCTAAGGAAATCCTTCGAAAGCGTTATTGAAAAGCGCCTTCCCGAATCGATCGGATGGGATGCATTGATCGCTGCGCCGCCATTTTTCCAGCGGAAGTTCAATCCCGGGAGAACGGACAGGATTGTTGTTATTACAATGGCCCTTTTCAGCAGGGGATGCCTCTGCCAAAAGCGTGTTGCACCGCTACTCCTCCGCATATTTAGCCGGGAATAATCCATCATACTCTAATTTGTGATTGGGGAAATATATTAAACAATCTGATGCCATTTAGGCGTAAAAAAATAAAAAGGAAAAAAAGAAATCAGAATGCGACCGGGAATTGCAGCAGTATCCAGCCGCCAACGACGTACTTGAAGATCCCCCCGACCATGTCCCCTAGGAGGAACCTTTCAGGCAGGTTCATTGTCAAGGCCATTCCCACCCTCACCGGAATCTGCACCACCACTCCGAGGAGCGCATAGAACAGCCAGAATGAGTAGCTGTTATACAAGCCAACCATCGCGGTCATGATGAAGATCAGGTAAATGAAGAATGCCTCCACGAACGCGTTGAGCGCCTGAAGCATGAATAGTTTGCTGCTTTCTTTCTTTATCAGCTTGTCAAAACCCTTCTTTTTACCCCATTTCTCGAGCATTGTGCCTGTTCCGAGCCAGTTGAATAGCGCGAACCATATTCCCAACAACACCCAAGGAACCAAGAAATCCGGAGATCCCATTGACCATCACCTTTAAAGGGTTAATTTTGCCCCCTATTTAAGGCTATCGCAATCTGTTTCTAGCAGATGACTTCCCGAAGTTGGTGACCGTGCGGCCTTTCGCAAACCCTTCTAACGCTCGCTTAAATCCGTAATTATTTTTTCCTGATTTAAACGAACCATTTATATTCCTTTAACGCCCATTTTGTCAAAGTGGGCAGTTCATGGATAGCGAATACACCAAACTAATGGGCGCATTGTCGGACCCCTCGGCCAACCAGAAGGTATCCGTGCCCAAAGTGCTCGAGGTATTGCGCGACCAGCTCACCGATGTGAGCAAGACAAACCGCTCCCTGCACCTTTCACGCCTGAGCATGCGGCTGCACTTCGACCTTTACGAATTGTTCAATGAGAGCAAGGCAGAGGCGCAAAGGCTCACGGATAAAATTGTTGCCCGAAAACCCCTGCGCCTGGTAAGGGTGATAACGCCAAATGAGGACGACATGACCGCATCCTACAGGCTCTCGCATCTGCAGCGGGAGGCGGATTTCATAGAAAAGGAAACGGGAAATTATGATGTTTACATCGGATACCCCTTTGTTGAAGGAGAATTCGGGGATGGCACGCATTACAAATGCCCCCTGGTGCTGTTTCCAGTACTGATCAAGAAGGATTACAAAAAATTGGAATTTACTGCGATACCAGACGAGGAGCGCGAGCCCATCCTGAACAAGACATTCATCATCGCATACCAGAAATTCAACCGCGTCAAATTTGATCCAAATTATGATTTTGAGATTGATGAGGGCAAGGATGGCTATTTATTCAGCTCAATTGCAAAATGCGAAGAGCTCGGGATGAAGTTCGAAAATAAGGATGCGCTTGAGGAGGCGGTAATGCAGTATGAGCCAAAATCCAACCGCATCAAATCCACGAATATAAAAATCAGGAAACACGCGATTTTGGGCCTTTTCCCGCAAACATCATCCACCCTCCTTGCGGATTATGAGGAACTGATCAAGAATCCCCCAAAGGAAGGCGCGCTATTTGATTTCTTCAACGGCGAGGCTTCTGACAAGGCCGAATGGCTGCGGCCCGAAGACCACGGGAAGAAGGCATTTTTTGTCACCGATGTCGATGGTTCGCAGGAACGCGCACTGCTTTCATTGGAAAAATTGGGCGGCATCGCTGTTCACGGGCCTCCGGGCACCGGAAAATCCCAGCTCATTGTGAACATTATTGCGGATTCCGTTGCAAAAGGAAAAAAGGTCCTCCTGGTGTGCGAAAAGCGTGCGGCATTGGACGTTGTGTACCACCGCCTGGCAGCCATAGGCTTGGGGGACATGGTTGCGCTTGTGCACGACTACAACAAGGATCGCTCCCACATTTTCATGAAGGCATCGAAGGACATTGACGATTTCAATTCCATGGAGGAGCTTCCGGAGGTCAGCGTGGATGACAAGGGAACGCGCTCAGAAGAAATCCTCCTGCAAATTCTCGAATACCATCTGGGGGTAAATAAACGGCTCAAATGCGGTTCGACCCTAAGGCAGCTATATCTCCTTGACAAGGACGCTTTGCTTAGGACAGAAGAATTGGATGCACTGGAGGAAAAATTCAGCTTCCAGGAATTTTCCGATGCGATGGAACGGATTTCCGACATATTGCCGCTTTTGCGCAAGGACGGCAACGGCGCATTCAAATCGCTCCAAAATGGCGCCCTTTCGTCGCTTTCTGAGGAAAAGATGCGCCAAGCGGAAATCCATTTGCGCGAACTTCTGCGCCTGATCGAATCCCTATCGGAAATATTCAATTCCAATGAATGGCACGCGCTCTCATTAAAATCCCAGGGCTATTCGTATCCCAAATCCCTCGAGCTGGAGCACCAAATCCGCAAGCACCCCGACAATTCAAAATCATTCCTGAAATTTGCCAACGGCGAATGGCGCAAAACCAACAGGTTCCTTGAAAGCGTGCGGATTGCGAATAAGGAGTCAAAATTGCCGGCCGAATACCTGATTCGCGAGCTTGCCGGCGAAAATATCCGGTTTACCTCCAAGTCATTGAAATCAATCGAAAAAATGTCCGAATACAACAAGCTTATGGGCATAATCGAGAAGGAGGCAAAAGAGCTTGCGGGAATTTTGGATCATGATGTCTCATCCGAATTGGTTTCATTCGCATCCGAAGGCTCGGAGGACGCAGCGCATCTGCTTATCCAACTCCAAGATTCACTTCGGAATAAGCAAAAGGGGGCTGTTTACCAGAGGATGGTGGATGATTTGAACGACAATGAACGGAAGCTGCTGTCAATTGCAGCGCAAACGCTCTCGCGCGAAAAGAACGTGCCGCAAACAATCGCGATAATCCGGCATTCCTTCTATTCGAAATGGATTGGCGATGCGGAAAGCGCACTTCCGGTGCTGAAAAAATTGGATGGCGCAACTTATGGGCGATATAGGGCCGAAGTCCGCTCACTCCTTGAAAAGCGGAAATTGAAATCGCGCCAGGAAACCAAAAGAAGGTGGCACGAATTCCTCTCCTCGCAACGGTATTCGAACCTTAAGGAGATAAAATTCCAATCCGAAAAAACAAAACACCCCTGGTCCCTGAGGAAAATGCTCCGTGAATTTTCGGAGAAAGGCATGATGGATGTCTTTCCCGTCTGGCTGTGCTCCCCTGAAACCGTTTCCGCGATTTTCCCCCTGGAAAAAGGGATGTTCGATGCGGTAATTTTTGATGAGGCGTCGCAGTGCACACTCGAGCATGCGATCCCGGCGCTTTACCGCTCCAAATCGGTTTGCGTTGCCGGGGATGAAAAGCAGCTCCCCCCATTTGACCTATTCTCATCCCATCTCGATGCGCAGGATTCGGAGGAAGAGGATGATTCGCTTTCAACATCCGAATTGAAGGAGATTTCGGGGATCAAGAGCTTCCTGCAGCTTGCAAAACGGAGATACCCCGAATTGCTGCTGAATTGGCATTATCGATCGAAGCGCGAAGAACTCATCGCATTTTCAAATTTTGCATTCTATTCCGGAAAAATCCAAACAACAACCACTCCTGATTTGCATAGGAAATCGCCCGCAATCGACTATGTCAAAGTGCATGGCCTGTGGGAAAAGAGGAAAAACCGTTTGGAAGCGGAAAAAGTCGTGGAATTGATCGCAACAACGATCGTTAAACCGCATCCGCCTTCGATCGGCGTCGTCACCTTCAACTCCGCACAACGCGACCTTATTGAGAACCTGCTAGAGAAAAAGGCGCTTTCCGACTACAAATTCTACCAGCATTACAAACGGGAGCTTGAAAGGGTGGAGAACGAGGAATTGCAATCGCTGTTTGTGAAAAACATAGAGAATGTGCAGGGGGATGAGCGGGACATGATAATCTTTTCCATCGGCTATGCGCCTTCAATTGAGGATGGGAAGGTGCTCACCCAATTCGGCACGCTTTCAATGGAGGGCGGGGAGCATAGGCTCAATGTTGCAGTTTCCAGGGCACGGGAGAAAATCGTCGTGGTTAGTTCAATTGACCCACTTCAGCTCCGCATCACCGAAGAGAGCAATATCGGCGGAAAATATTTGAGGAAATACCTGGAATACGCCAAAGCGGTTTCTGAGAACAATACGGGAGAAATCAACGGCATCCTTAAATCGCTTGGCGGGGGGCCCGCTTATGAAAAAGCCCCCTCAATGCAAGCCGCGCAAATAAGCGAAATTGCAAACGAGCTATTTGAGCAGCTCTCGAAAATAGGGCTGACCGTAAGAAGGGAGGTCGGCTATTCCAACTATGCGCTTGATTTGGCAATTCTCGATAAGGAGGATCCTCATCGATATGCATTGGGGATTGAGATCGACAAATTCAACTATTCGGGCCTATTGGATGCGAAAGAAAGGGATGTCTATCGCCAGAATCTGCTCGAATCCCGCGGCTGGAAGGTTTTCCGGGTGGGTTCCCGCGATTGGTGGTCGGACTCGGAAGGCATAATCCGGCAGATCAGGCAGGAGCTTAAAAATTGATCTGCTCATTAAATTTTTCAATTACGAATGAACCGGCAAGAATAAGTTGCTTTTACCAGAGGGGCTCGAATTCAGCTGATTTTTTTCACCAAGCCCTTCTTCGCATCCACTTCCACTAGATCTCCGTCCCTCAGCAGCTGGCTGGCGGAATTCGTCCCGATCACGCACGGGATCCGTAGCTTCCGGGATGCGATCGCGGCATGGCAGGTGATTTCACCCTCATCGGTCACGATCGCTTTCGCCAATTTCATTTGCGGGAGGTACATCGGCTGGGTCATCGGCGCAACCATCACCTCGCCCTTCATGAATTTTTTCAGGTCGTTGTCGTTCAGGATGACCCGCGCCTTTCCTACGACGGGTTTCGCCAGGTAGGCTATTTCGCCCTCCAGGTTCATTGTTTCCTCGATCTCCTTGGGCCGATAATGATATCCGAACCGGTTGATTGTGGCAAGGAAATCATCCGTTTCAATAACTTTCCCCCTGACCAGGACATACCCATTTTCCCTGCGCTTCACATGCTTGATATTCGGCACTTCATCCTTCAACAGCAGAGCCTCCACTTCCCGGAATTTCAATAAGGAGATGTCCAGTTCGGCGGATAAATCGCCAATTTTCTGCATGCAAAGATTCTCGATGAAATTTGAAAATTGCTTCAGCAGCCCTTCGGAGTAAACCCGGTTGCCGTATTGCAATTTCAGGGTTTTTTCAGCCCTTTTGCCCCAAATTGCCCCATACTCCGCCTTCCAGGGCCCGCCCATGAAATAGCCGAAATAATAGAATGGATACAGTTCTTCAAACAATTTCTTTGCTTCCCTGTAGACCCGGGGGATATTCTTGTCGGGAATATTGCGTTCCATCAGGATACGCATGCGTTTTACCTTCTCCCTGAAAAGCCTGCTTGCACCTTCAGAATACCTCCGATCGCCGGGCTTCAAGGAGAGCACATGCCCTTTCAACGCCTGCATCTCCGGTTTAATCCGGTAATAATATTGCGTATCCCCGTCATAATAGCAGATATGGTCCGACAAACCGACTCCCATGAATTTTTTCACATTGGGGGTAATAAGGGGCGAGCGCCAGAACTCTGCCAGGTATAGATTGAACGATCGCGTGAACTGCAGGTAAATCTCGGTTCCCCCAGCCTCCATTTTTGCCCCCTCATTTTTACCGTTGCGTATACCCTATCGTGGCATTAGAATATTAATAACCCCCATCCCCGGCCTTTCTTCATGCAATTTTGAGCCTTCTCGAACGCATTGTTTGCAGCGCAATTCCGGCCAGTATCAGCAATAAGCCGATTATCGAATAGGCCGAAACCATCTCGGAATTCAGGAAGTAGGTCCATACCATCGCAAGTAGCGGGATTGCATAAGCCAAGTTCGCAATTTTTTGGGTATTGCCCTTCTCCAATGCCTTGAACCAGAAAATGAATGCAATTGAGTTCGCGATCCCCCCTAGAAACAAAATAGAGACTATTGTGTTGATTGATTTCGGAATAACTATGCTGGAATACATCAAAGTCGCAGGGATTACCAATATCGCCGATGAAATGTAATAAACCAGCATGCTGGAGGTCTTGTCATACGCGAGCTTCTTGCCTAAAACAGAAAACAAGCCATAACATACGGCTGCGATGCCCGCTGATGCATACGCGGCCGCATATTCGCCGGCAAAACCACTGCCGCCGGTAAATGCGATCATTGCACCGATGAAACTGATTGAAATCGCAATTATTGAGGCGGCGCTCAGCTTTTCCTTCAGGATGGGGGCGGAAAATAGAACTATGAATACCGGCCAGAGGTAGTTAAAGACATTTGCCTGCCCTGCGGGCGCATTGCCGTATCCGTAAAAGAGGAAAACGTGGTATAGGAAAATCCCGAGCGCTCCCATTAGGAACATTATCAAAAAATCAAATTTGCCGTACTTTTTGATCAGCCGGAATTTGCCCTCATAGGCGTTGGCAATGAGCAGCGAAACAACCCCCACCATGCCCGTATAAAAAAGCAATTGGAAATTGTCGAGTTCTGCCAGGGCTATCTTCGAAGTTGCCGGTATCGCGGACCACGACAGTATGGTCAGGGCCAGATAAAAATATGCGGAATGCCTATTCACTTTCCCCCCTTTGAAATTTGTCCGGTTTTTTTATCGCATTTCCCGTCATTTATTCAGCGAACAACGCCATTATTAGCAACAATACCTATTAAATCCAGTCCCCCTCCAAGTGAAGGTATTCCGTGGGCATGGAAAGAATTGCGCGGATATTCAAAACTAGGGCGAGGGCGGCCTTCCGCTTGGAAAGGGCGTTTCGCATAACAGCTGGTTGTTCAGCGTTTTGCAGGTCCCTTCCGTGTTGCCGCGCGGGTTAGTTATAGTGCAAATATCCCCTTCTGCCCTCCCTTTGCACGCATTTATAATTTCCTGCTGCCGCTGCTGCATCATTTGCTGCCGCTGTTCTTCGGTCATATTGCCGAAAGTCCTGTTCCCGCTGAAATTGCCATCCCTCGGGAAGTTCCCGCCCCTCCCAAACTGCCTTCCCTGGAAATCAGGGTTATCCCGGTCGCCCTGGTTTTCGGATGTGCAGCCCATCATGAAAACTGCTGCGAACAATGCAATTAACATGACGTACAGTACCAAGCCGGTGTTTTTCATATTTAATCGCCCAGTAACCCCACATTCCTGAACATTCCGATTTTACTCATACCTTAATGCCTCCACCGGCTGCAGATGCGCCGCATTCCTTGCAGGCAGAACTCCGGAAACTACCCCTATTATGCTTGAAAAAAGCAAGGAGCCCAGAAGGAGCTCCGGCGTTGCGATTGCAGCCACATTGAAAAGCGAAAGCACGAAAATCGCGCCCAGGCTCAAGAGTATCCCGAAAATGCCGCCCGCAGCACCGATCAATCCGGCCTCTATCAGGAATTCTGCTGTGATTTCCGCATCCTTCATTCCCAACGCCTTAAGGACGCCGATCTCCCTCGTGCGCTCAAGGACGCTCATGAACATCGTATTGGCAACCCCTATTGCGCCGACAAGCAGCGATATGGCGGCAATGCCTGCAAGGAACAAGGTCAGCGTCGCAGTTACAGCCGATGCGGTCGATTGTATGAATGATGCGGTTGTGATGGTGAAATCCTCCCTGGCAGCGGTTACGCGGTGCAATTCCACCAGCTTATTTTCAAGCCTTGCGGCAACAGTATCCGTGTTCTGGCCAGGCCTCACTTTAATGTAGATTTGATTCAGGTTCGTGCTCTCATTCAACACCCTCTTTGCAATATCGATGTTCATGTAAACGGCAGAATCGGATGTAATGAAGGAGCCGGAGCTCGAGTTGATGATGCCAATTACAGTATAGTATGAATCCCCGATTTTTATTTGCCTGTTGATCATGGGCAGGCCGCCGAAGGTGCGGGCATAAATATTATAGCCCAAAACCACTGAATATTTGTCGTTTTCATTGAGCATCTTTCCCTGGTACATCGGCGCCGTGTTTATCGCCTTGAACCCCGACGGGTCCACCCCGATTATGCTGAGGGTTGCATTATAGCCCTTGAACATCGATCTGAGCCTGCCGGTCAGCCGCGGGTCAACTGCCAGGACGCCTTCGACAATCTTCAGGCGTTCCGCGTCCGTAAAGGTTAGCTGCCCTTCATTGCCGCCGAACCGGAATTCGCCCCCTCCTGCAAAACCGCCTCCGAAACCCCCTCCTGGCTGGTCCCCGCCGCCCATGCCGCGGATTGCCACGCCGCCTCCGCCTCCCCGGGATGCCTGCGAATTCCCCGGAGTGATCTGTATGACATCGTTCCCGAGCTGATTCAGCCTTGAAGAAACCTGCTGTTCAACGCCATATGCCAATGATAGCAGGATGATGATCGAAGCGACTGCTATCACTATCCCGAGCACGGTTAGCCAGGAGCGCAGCTTCCTTCCGCGCATATTAGCGAGCGACATCGCTGCGATGTCAAGTAACCTCATTTGCTACGCCTCTTCATCCATTTGTAGCCGAAGAATGCTGCAATCAGGAGCACTGCTGCGCCTACGATTATCCACCAATCAATGCCGAATATCCGAAATCCTGTTTGTTGCCTCCCGAATCGCTGGGTGCTTCCTATTCCGGTCGTTCCCGTAAATCCGCTGGCACTCATGCTTACGGGTATTTGCTGGATTTGCGTATGCTCGATATTCAGCGCATCCTTGTAAGTGACCTTGATGTTCACTTTTCCGCCGCTTTGCTGGAACCCTGCGCCGGGCTCGGCACTGGGGTTAACGGGGTTTGCCGCCCGTTTAGGCACGATTGTGACCGACATTGAGGAGGAGTCATCCTGGTTCAAAGTGCCTATGAACTGGTCGGGTATTCCTGTTACGGTATAATCATCCGACGATGCGATCGCATATACGCTCCTTACCGCCGTATCGCCCGTATTTGCAACGGTTATGGCAAGCGAACTGCCTCCAGTTGAATCCGAGGAGGCCACTGTACCGCCCGAAGTGATGAGCAGGAATGTTTTCGAGAGCACCTTAAGCGCGGCTGTTTGGGTAATGGCTGCTTGGGGCACCTTATCTATGTTATAGTTAGTCACCAGCGTAATCGGATAAAACGCAGGCGGGGCGCTTGCACTGATTCCAACAGTGAATTTTGCTTCCGCGCTTCCCTTCGCTTCAATTTGGGGTAAGTGGATCCGGTCCGTTCCGACGGGGATTACTGAACTTGTTGAACTGTACTGTATTTGCACCAATACATCGGTTACGGCTACATCCCCCGTATTCTCAATAGTCGCTATGATCTCCTTGGAATCGCCCGCATTTGCATCCCCTGCTGAATTTATTGTCGCAACCAAAACATTTGCTTTTTGTTCCTCATTTACAAGAATTGGGATGTTGCCGACCTGCGCTTGCGTGCCATATTCGTCCAGTACATAAAGGAATATTTCATAGTTTCCAGGCTTGGTGGTAGGATTCAAAATGAAATCAATCACAGCCGGCTTGGATTGGCCTTGCGAAATCTGGCCCATGTAATAAGTCTGTGCCGGAAGGAACGGCGCCAATGCGGTCAGCTGTACGTTAAGCGACCCGCCGGGAACATTATCCTGCAAATCGAACGTCAAATGCACCTGATCCCCGGGGTATATCCGGTCGGGCGTCTGCTTCAGATTGTTCACAGTAAAGCCTGCGTTGGAGTAGTAGCCTGCATTGGTCAAATTATATGTGTCTGCAGTTGCTGCGCTAACCAACAGCAAAATCGCCAAAAATACCATGCTTTCTTTCATTACAACCACCTATTTTGCTTTAAGACTGTATTTTTTCAATAAACCTGACGGAGTTTCCTCCGAATCAATTGCGCCATCCATAAGGTGCAATATCCTCTGCCCGTATTTTGCAACCATCGGTTCGTGCGTGACCATTACAATCGTGGTTCCGTGCTCCTTCCAAAGGCCGGTTATCAGGGCCATGATCTCTTCCCCCGATTTTGAATCAAGATTGCCGGTCGGCTCGTCCGTTAGCAGGAATGAGGGATTGTTTGCCAATGCGCGCGCTATTGCCACCCTTTGCTTTTCCCCTCCGGAAAGTTCCGGCGGCTTATGGGTTACCCGATTAGACAGCCCGACCTGCGCAAGAAGCCTTTTTGCCCGTTCGATTCTTTCCTTATGGGGCAATTCCCGAATGGACATCGCAAGTTCCACATTATACAATGCACTGAAGTTCGGGAGCAGGTTGAATGCCTGGAATACAAAACCGATCTTGTCCCTGCGGATATCCGCCAGCCGGTTGGATCCCGCGGCAGTTACATCTTCCCCATCTACCCGCACTTTCCCAAAACTAGGCTTGTCCAAACATCCCATGAGCTGGAGCATTGTGCTCTTGCCGCTTCCGGATGGGCCCATTATCACTACGAATTCGCCTTTCCTAACAGTAAAAGATAGGCCTTTCAGCACCCTTAGCATCTTGTCACCTATCCGATACTCCTTTATGACGTTTTCGAATTCCAATACGGCCTTTTTTTGAGTGTCTTTCATCGTATCCGCCAAACTGCCCAGAAAACAACTAATATATTTTTAAGTAACTACCTATATTATTAACCTGTAATAACCTGTAATAAGTAATGAATTGAAATGATTTTAGGCTGAAATGAAATAAGGTGAAATAAATATGAGGGAATTGAGATGGCTCGCATACTTCTCGCTTATTTATGGGGGCTTCCTCGTGATCACCTACCTCACATTCGGTTATTTTGCCATTTGGCGCAATGAAATACTGCCGATATTCCCGGATAACCGGGTAAGGCAGTTCAATGCATCAATGCAATACCCTTCCCCCCTCCCCTTCACGGAAGAGAACGGCACACGGGCATTCATCGGCAGGGACAGGCAGCCCGAAATGGGCCTTTCCCAAGTCCTGTCCATACAGGCACTGGGCGTGCTGCTTACAGGCATCGCATTCCTGCTCAATGGCTACATACTTATGAAATATCTCCGTGAAAAGGAACACAAGGAAACGCGCAATTTCACAATATCCACGCTACTTACCGGTGATGAGAAGGCAATGTACGACCAATTGGTCAAGCAGCATGGCGAAGCGACCCAAAAGCAACTTGCAATCAATACCGGTTTCAACGCGGTCAAGACTTTCAGGGTCCTGCAAAGGCTGGAAGACAAAAAGGTGATCAAAACCTACCCGTACGGCATGACCAAGAAGATAATAATCAACGAAAAGATGAACTGACCCCTAAAAGCCCAGCACCTTCAAATATTTCGGGTACGTGAAATAAAGCCAGGTTGCAAGGAATAGAATTACGGATATGCCTGCAAGCATTGCAAATTTGCTCCTCGAACGCCGGATCCTCACCATATAGGCGATGAACTGCAGCAGGAACACCAATGCGGTAGCTGCCAGCAGCAGATAGCCCGCAATGTTCATCAGCTGCCCGGGCCTGATTATGAGGAAATGCAAAACCGCCAGTATCCAGGTAAAATAGATCGTCCTATGCAGCAGCTTCCAATTGTTGAACTTCAGTTTCCGCATCGCCCAGTCGGTAGAGGTCAGAAGCAAGGGGAACAGGAGCAAATATGCCAATGACCCGAACGCAAGTGCGCTCTGCAGCGGATTAAGGTTCGCAAACGCGTTCAGCGCATTTCCTCCGAATCTGAACATGACAACAGAGTATGCATGGGCGATAATCAAAAAGAAACCGCCGACCCCAAACGACCTCCGGAAATTTAGGTAATTGTACTTAGGCCAAAGCGACTGCAACGGCCCAATTATTAGGGAAATTGCAATAAGCAGAGCGCCTCCCAAAGAGGACGCACGGATTGCCGAATCCTCAAAGCTGCCTTCGGAAACGAAATAGTACTGGAAGGCAAACTGCAAAAGCCAGAAAATGAAAAGAAGGGCCGCGAACTTAACAATCACAACTCCCTTCTTGCCGACCTCCCAAAAAAGGGTCTGCTTTGCCTGAAGATTTTCCGCTTTTTCTTCCCCCATCATTTACCCCTTCTGATAGGATTCCTGGAAGCCGTATAAATAGTTATGTTTTAACTCCAAATTTGCCGATGCGTCCCGGGCTTACTCAAGAACCAGTTCCGCGCTATTCGAGCAAACCTTTCCCAGCCACACTCCCTTCATCTTGCCATTGATCCGCTGCATCTCATTATGCGTGTCGAACTCCTCCCATCGATCCGCCTTGCTCGACCATTCGACCATCCCGCGGTAGGTGCCGGGCGCCAAATTGGCATCAAAAGGGTACCAGTTCACATGATATGATGACGATTCGTTTTTTGAAAGAAGCAATTTGTGGAATATCCTGCTCTCGCCGGGTTTCAATTTTTTGTACTCATCCCTTGGCTTGAGCCAATTTATTGAAATTTCAGGCCTTAGGTCGTTGAACTTCACCTGCTTTCCCAATGCATCGGAAAGCTTCAGCAAGGAAGGCTGCAACAGCTGATTTTCAAGGAAATACTGCTCGACTTTCGAGACATTGGTGACCTCCGCGCTCAATTCCAGTTCCTCGACAGATAACCTAATTTTGAATGGGGATTTGGATTTCACGGATAATGTACGGTTGCCGAGTTAATAAAGCGGATATGCGGGTTCCCTTCCTACCAAAGCTATATTATGCGGATGTTTGTATTAATTCGGGGCGAAACATATGTTGGATTGGAAAAAACTCCTTGTTTCAATAATCGGCTGCGAGCTAGCCGGCGGGATCGGGGCCATTTTTACCTCTCCGAACATCCCCACCTGGTACGCTGCGCTAGCCAAGCCTTCTTTCTCACCGCCTAACTGGGTCTTCTTCCCTGTCTGGACAACGCTTTATCTAATGATGGGCGTTTCCGTTTACCTGGTCTGGAACAGGGAAAAAAACAAACAGGCTGAGATGGGACTGAAATTTTTCGGCGTTCAGCTTTTACTCAATATCCTATGGTCCTTCTTGTTTTTCGGAATGAAAAGCCCATTCCTCGGCCTGATCGGAATCATCGCGCTTTGGCTCTCGATAGCGCTGACAATAAGACAATTCTGGAAAATCAACAGGAATGCGGCTTACCTGCTTGTCCCGTACATCCTCTGGGTCAGTTTCGCTGCGATCCTAAATTTCTCCGTCTGGCAGCTGAATCCCTGAACATCATGGTTTTATACGGCAGGGATTGAATATTGTTTTGGGGTGATGCGCATATGGCCAATTATTCTGAACTAGCTGTTAATGAAGTTGTTGAGAAAACAATCGAATCTCTGAAAAAGAACGGAATCGCCGCTGAACTGGCCGCAAACAGGGAAGAGGCAAAAAAACGCGTGCTTGAACTTGTTCCGGAAGGCGCGGAGGTCTTCACCTATACCTCCCAGACCCTCCTGGAAACCGGCATCGCAAAGGAAATCAACGAAAGCGGCAGGTTTGATTCCGTCAGGGTAAAATTCACCAAAATGGACAAGTTGAAGCAGGCGGGTGAAATGCGCAAACTCGGAGCAGCGCCGGATTTTGCCCTCGGAAGCGTCCATGCCGTTACAGAGGACGGCAAATTGCTGATTGCATCCGCATCCGGAAGCCAAATTCCGGCCTACGTTTATGGCGCCGGCAAGGTGATATGGGTTGTCGGAACTCAAAAAATTGTGAAAAACCCGGGGGAAGGCATGAAACGCATATATGAATACGTCCTTCCTTTGGAAAACGAGCGCGCGTTGAAGGCGTATGGAGCGCCCAGCAGCGTGAACAAGCTACTCACAATTTTCAAGGAATCCGGCCCTGAACGGCTCCATGTGATTTTCGTGAACGAGAAATTGGGGTTCTGATCGCCCGGCCATGTTGCCGGAATATTTCATGTACCCTCCCTTCGAAATGGTAATTATCCGCTCCTTTTGGTTTTTAATGGTGCCCCCTTTTTTATTTCCGCCATTCTCCGTTTCCGCACCTTGATGTAGCTTGCAATCGCAATGACGATGACCGCAGCTGCCACCATCGGGATGAAATATTTGTCGAAATAGTAAACGATCAAATCGTAACGGTAAACCAGGAAAATCAGGGCTAACACTATTGCAAGCGATGTAAACATCCATCTGCGGCTACTTGTCCTTTCCCGGATCTTGATCAGGTAATCGGCCATGAGAATCAAGTAGTAATATTTCCGGACGCTTATTAACCCTTCCAAACAACGACCATCAACAATCTTATTGTGCGGTTCGCCATGCATTGATGTACAAAATTAGATTTTATATAATGCGGGGTTACAATTGAAAAAAGCGCCTTGTAATATCTCACATTTTTCTGCCTAGTGCCTGAACTCCTCTTGCATTTTCATTTCCCTGCGTTTCCTATTGTAAGTTATGGAGAAACGGTGTGTTTCATCCCTGATCCTCCTAAGAAGCAGCATCATCCGGCTATTTTTATCAAATGCCCGGGGAGTTTGTTCGCCGGGCAGGTATATCTCCTCAAACTTTTTGGCAAGCCCGATGAGTGGAATTTGCAATCCGAGCGATTTTAGCGCGGATTTTGCGGCAGATACCTGCCCGGGCCCCCCATCAATTAAAATCAGGTCCGGCAATTGCGCTTTTGCAGCCAATAATCCCCTATACCTCCTTCCGACCACTTCATTCATGCTGGCGAAATCATCCTGCCCAAAAACCGCCCTAATTTTGAATTTGCGGTAATTGCCCTTGTCCGGCTTGGCATCCATGAATCTGGCCATTCCCGATACCACGTGCTCCCTGCCCAGATTTGAAATATCGAAGCATTCGATGATTTTTGGAAGGGCTGGCAAGTTCAATGCGCTTTGCATATCGGCAAGCGCCAAATCCTCCCCAAGATTCGATTCGACATTGGCTATTGCCATTTTCACAAGGGCCAATTTATCCCCCCTTTCCGGCAAAATAAGTGAAACAGCCCCTCCCCTCACCTTTCCAAGGAATGCCTCCAATGCCATTTTTTCCGATTCATCCGCCCAGCACTTCGCGTTAAGGATTATTTCCCCCGGAATTTGGTTTGATGAATAATATGCCTTCAAAAACCCCTGCTCCACCCCCGCCTGGTTGTCAATTTTGAATTCCTTCTTTCCAAGCAATACTCCCTTCCGAACGCCCATTTGCACAATAAGCACCTTTTCCCCCAATTTCAAAAAAGCCAATATGTCCTGGTCGAAACGCTTATCGTTATCCACGATTTGCTTTTGGGTCAAAAGGCGGATGCTTTGGATCTGATTCCTAAGTTCAAGCGCACGCTCGAATTTTTGTCCATGGGAGGCGATGCCCATTTGTTCATTCAGGAAATCAACCGTCTCCCCGTAATTTCCGCGCAAAAACTCCCTAGCCTGCCCTACTTGCCCCAAATACTGCGTTTTTGAAACTTTTCCAATGCAAGGCGCGGTGCAAAGGCCGATGTGAAAATTAAGGCACGCCCGCCTGGGCATTGTTTTGCATACCCTCAATTTGAATACTTTGACCACCAATCTTTGCAATTCGGACCGCATGAACCCGTCGGTATATGGCCCAAAAACCTCCATTTTTGGGGTGATTTTCCTGGAGGAAAGCAATCGGGGGCATTCATCCTTTGTAAGCGCGATATATGCGAATGTTTTCGAATCCTTCAGGCTGATGTTGTATTTTGGCTGATGCTGCTTTACCAATTTGTTTTCAAGCAATAGCGCCTCCACTTCATTTCCTACGACGATCCAATCAATGCTCCGGATTTTAGAAACGAGCATGCGGGTTTTTGCCGGTTTCTTTGAATTCGAAAAATAACTACTAACCCTTGGCCGCAGGCTCTTTGCCTTGCCTATGTAGATGATTTCGTTGGCATCATCCCTATAGAGGTAAACCCCGGGCCATATTGGGATATTTTCACTATTGAATTCGGATGGATTTGAAATTTGGATCATGGTTTCAGCCAAGCATGTGCCTTAGGAATTTTCCGGTATATGATTTTAGCGATTTGGCAATCTCCTCCGGGGTGCCTTGCGAGATTATCTCTCCTCCTGCGTTCCCGCCTTCAGGACCCAAATCAATGACGTAATCACAGCTCTTTACGATGTCCAAATTGTGCTCGATGACGAAAACGGAATTCCCCTTTTCCACCAGGTTGTTTAGCACCCTGATCAGCCGCCTCGTATCATCAAAATGCAATCCCACCGTCGGCTCGTCCAGCATGTAAACGATATGGCCCGATTTGTTTTTGCTAAGTTCACGGGTGATTTTAATGCGCTGGCTTTCCCCTCCTGAAAGAGTTGCGGAGCTCTGCCCCAATTTAATGTAACCGAGCCCCACATCAAGCAGCGTTTGCAGCCTTCTTGAAACCGAATAAATATTCTCAAAGAATTTTGATGCCTCCCCCACCTCCATTTGGAGCACTTCGGAAATGTTCTTGCCCTTGTACAGGATGCTTAGCGTTTCCTTGTTGTATCTTTTCCCTTTGCATTCGCTGCACTCCACATAAACATCGGGCAAAAAGTTCATCTCGATCCTCAAAACCCCATCCCCCTGGCAGGTTTCGCACCTTCCGCCTTTCACATTGAATGAGAATCTGCCCTCATCATACCCGCGGGCCTTCGCATCCCTTGTTGCCGCAAATATTTTCCGGATTTCATCGAACAATTTGGTGTATGTCGCCGGATTGCTCCTAGGGGTCCTGCCAATCGGGTCCTGATCGATGACGATCACATTGTTCACAATTGCGGGAATTTGAATTGATGAATGCTTTCCAACCTTATCCACCTGTTCGCCAAATTTCTTCCGCAAAAAGGGCATCAGGGTCTGGTTCATGAGGGTGCTTTTTCCCGAACCCGAGACTCCGGTAATTCCGCAAAGCACACCCAGGGGCAAGCCTATGTTTAGATCCTTAAGGTTGTTTTCAGATGCCCCGCAAACCTGGATGAATGAAACGGGTTTTCGCCTTTTTTTTGGCACATCTATTTTCATTTCTCCCGAGAGGTATTTTCCAGTCAAACTATTCTTATTTCTCATTATTGCTATAGGCGCCCCTTGTGCAATAATATGCCCGCCGCGAATGCCTGCGCCCGGGCCCATATCAACGATGTAATCGGCATTCCTTATCGTATCCTCGTCATGCTCCACAACAATCAGCGTATTCCCCAAATCCCTAAGCCGGTGGAGGGTGCTTATCAATTTCGCATTATCCCTCTGATGGAGCCCAATTGATGGTTCATCCAAAATGTATAGCACGCCCATAAGATTGCTCCCGATCTGCGTTGCAAGCCTGATTCGCTGCGCTTCCCCCCCTGAAAGCGTCCTGGCGGATCTCGAGAGGGATAAATACCCCAAACCCACATTTTTCAAAAATCCCAATCTTTCATTGATCTCCTTTAGCACCATGGCGGCAATTGCCATCTCCTTACCATCCAATTCATTTGGCAAAGAAAGGAAGAATTCAACCCCCTGTTCAATCGAAAAATCCGTCACATCGATGATGCTTTTCCCCCTTATTTTGACCGCCAAAACAACAGGCTGCAGCTTTTTTCCCATGCAAACCGTGCAAAGCCGGGACGTCATGAACTTCTCAATATCCTCCTTCCTCCACTCGCTTTCCGTTTGCTTGTACAACCTCATTGTTTGCGGAATTACCCCTTCCCACCCTTCCCTCATCCACATGGAAGCGCCATTCGACCATTTTCCGCTAAGTTGCTCGTTTGTCCCATTAAGCAAAACATCAAGCTGCTTTTTTGTGAATTTATCCAAGGGCGTGAATATGTCAAAACCGTATTTTTTTCCAACAACCGCCAGTTGCTGCGCCCTCCAGCTAAGGTCCATCCTGCCATAAACCGCAAGGGCCCCATCCATGATTGATTTGGTTTTATCCGGAACAACCAAATCCTCGGATATTTCTGTTATTTCCCCAAGACCATGGCATGTTTGGCACGCCCCAAATGGCGAATTGAATGAAAACATCCGAGGTTCCAAACTCTCGAACACTATTTCAGGGTGGTTTGGGCACGCCCCAAACGTACTATACGTTGTTTCATCCGCAAAACGCTCAAGCTCCTTCCTTTTTTTGCCATCGGTTGCTTTGCTATCTATTACAATCATCGTGCCTTTTCCGATCAGAAGCGATTGTTCAACTGCCTCGGCTATTCTTGATCTTTCCTCATCCCCCATTTTGATGGTGTCAATTACTGCCTCAATCCAATGTTTTTCATACCGAACCAATTTGATTTCTTCGTTTATGGCGTCGGATTCGTAAATTTTCTGATCCACCCGGATTTTTGTGAATCCCTGCTTTTTGGCATCCTCCAATACCTGCTCATGCGTCCCTTTCATTCCGCGGATAATCGGCGCAAGGAATGTAAGTGCCCTGCCCCTGTCCGCCATTATCAGGCTGGCGATATTTTCCGCGCTTTGCGGCCGAATTGTGCTCGAACATTTGGGGCAATGATGGATCCCTATTCTCGCAAAAAGCAGCCTTAGGTAATCGTAAATTTCCGTGACCGTCCCGACTGTCGACCTAGGGTTTTTGCTGGTGGATTTTTGCTCAATTGATATTGCGGGCGAAAGCCCTTCAATTGAATCCACATCCGGCTTGTCCATCAGGCCCAAAAACTGCCTCGCATAGGCGGAAAGGCTCTCCACATACCTTCGCTGGCCCTCGGCATAAATGGTGTCGAATGCAAGCGTGGATTTGCCTGAACCGGATAGGCCCGTAATCACGATTAGCTTATTCCTCGGGAGCTCTACATCGATATTCTTCAAATTATGCTCCCTTGCGCCCTTGACCAAAATATTATCCCTCATTTATTCCCCCTCCTTATTTCCGCATATTTCAACTCCTCGATGCGGTCGCGAAGCCCAATTGCCCCCTCAAAATCAAGCTGCTCTGCGCATTCCCTCATTTTTGCATCCAAATCGATGATTTGGCGCCGTATTTCGGTTTTCCCAAGGTGCTTTGTTCCCTTGATTTTGCCCTCCTTCTGGCTGACCGCCTTGATGATTGTGGCGGGGGCGATTTTATGCTTGCGGTTGTACCTCATCTGGAAAATCCGCCTTTGCGAGGTTATTTCCATCGCCCTCTTGATTGACCTCGTTTCAACATCCGCATACAAAATAACCTTTCCATTCACATTCCTGGAAGCCCTGCCAATGGTTTGGATGAGGCTCCTCTCGTCACGCAAGAATCCCTCCTTATCCGCATCCAAAATGCAGATTGTGGATACTTCCGGAATATCCAGCCCCTCGCGGAGCAAATTGATGCCCACCATGATGTCAAATTCGCCAATCCGAAGCTGCCTTACCAATTCTATCCTATCCAAGCTGTCGATATCGGAGTGCATATACCGGACCTTGAATCCTTCTTTCACCAAATAATCAGTCAAATCCTCGGCCATCTTTTTTGTCAAAGTGGTGATCAGCACCCGCTCCCCCCTCCCAATCGTTTTCCTCGCTTCCCCCATAAGGTGCTTCATTTGCCCCGCTATTGGCCGCAGCTCCACAACCGGATCAAGAAGCCCTGTTGGCCTTGTTATCAGTTCCGCCACTTGGCAGCTTTTTTGCAGCTCATATTCAGCCGGTGTTGCCGAAACGAATAAGGTTTGCGGCATCTTCGATTCGAACTCCTCAAATTTAAGGGGCCGGTTATCGAATGCACTTGGCAGCCTGAAGCCATAATCTACGAGATTTTTTTTCCTGGCAAAGTCCCCATTATACATGGCACGCGATTGGGGGATCGATTGGTGGCTCTCATCCATGATCAGAAGGAAATCCTTCGGGAAATAATCGAGCAGGACATATGGCGGCTCCCCCTGCTTCCTCCCATCAAAATGCCTAGTGTAATTTTCAATCCCGGAGCAATAACCGAGCTCTTGGATCATCTCCAAATCGTACTTTACCCTCTGCGAGAGCCTTTGGGATTCGAGCGGGGGCATGGATGGCAGCCTCTCCTCCAACTCCAGCCTTATTTGCTCAAGCCCCCTCTTTTTCATCTCCTCCGGCACAACATATTGCTCCGCGGGGAATAGCACGGTTTCCTCCAATGAATTTTTTACCTCCGCGGTTATTGCGTCCACTTCCTTTATTGATTTGATTTTCCCCCCAAGCAATTCGATCCGGGTGATTTCCTTCTCATAAACCGGGACAACATCGATTACATCCCCCCTGACCCGAAACCTTCCGCCCTCAAGCGCTTGGTCATTCCGTTCATATTGTATTGCAATCAATTTCCGGATCAGCCCCATCCGATCCATTTTCATCCCTTTTTTCATTCCAATGGAGAGTTGCTTGAAGTAATTGGGGTTTCCCAACCCATAAATGCAGCTGATCGATGCAACCACGATGGTGTCGCTCCTGCTAAGCAGGCTCGATACCGCATGCATCCGCATGACTTCTATTTGGTCATTCCGGCTTGAATCCTTCTCAATGTAGGTGTCCGTTGTTGGGATGTATGATTCGGGCTGGTAGTAATCGTAAAAGGAGATGAAGTACTCCACCCGATTCTTCGGGAAAAGCTCCCTTAATTCGGCATATAATTGGGCAGCAAGGGTTTTGTTGTGCGCCACTATAAGCGCAGGCTTTTGCATCCTTTGTATGAGGCTTGCCATCACAAACGTTTTTCCGCTTCCGGTGATTCCTAAAAGGGTCTGCTTATCCCCCTTCGAGTAGCCCGACAGGAGCTTTTCAATCGCCTCTTGCTGCCCGGGGGATGGTTTATAGGGTGCCGTAAGCTGAAACTGCATAGCAAAGCCTCCACAAATAGTGCTTCGAACGACTGGATATTATTGGCAAAAATGATCCTTATAAAACCGATCAGGGGGTCATTTCGGCTGGCCAATATGCATAAAAGAATCCCCTGTTTTCAAATAATAAGGTTGCGTTTAATTGCCGCTTGGGAAGAAAAGGCGCCTTGGCCAGACCGTAGTTTAAGCACGGTATTGTGCCGTAAAAGAGCCGGCTAAATAGGACGTGTCCGACTCGGATTTGACGGGCATGCAACCAACAGCAGAAAAATAGCTAGTTAGTGGAACAGGCCCGAACAGTATTGATCCATTAGAAAAACACCAACTTTTATTAGCTGCATCTGCATAAACAAATTGATTGGAATGGATAGGCAACCAATTCGGGAAGTTCCAGAAGAAGAAAAAATCTATCGGGTGGGAAAGCTCTGCAACCCTAGCCCACTTTTTGAATCGCGTCTTTGGAATTCTGTACAGTTACTCACTTACCCGAAACGGAGATATGGAAAATCAAAGGAGCGATTTCGGGATTTAATTCGCAAGCATTTCAAATATGTGCCGGCCGATAAATCTTATTTGCGGCAAATTCAAAAAAAAAGACCAAAATTGAATTATATTTGGAAATTGAAAAAAACTCCTAAAGGCACGCACTTTCGAATCCCATATGAGGTTTTTGCTGCAGGTAAGCGCATGGGGGCAGAAGGGAGAAATCAATATCATGCGAATGAGCACGGTTTAGTGCACGCCGGAATTGATTTTTATGGCGAATCCCGAACTCCAATTCTAGCACCTTTCAAGGGCAAGGTGGTGGGCTTAGAGGATGCATTTCTAGGCCAAAAGCCCAACTTCAAAGGACAGGAATTCATTGAAAAGGGCCAACCAGGCCATAATCCCAAAATCCGCGACCCCTTATTCTCATATGGACCCGTGTTGGTTTTGGAGCACGATATTTGCGATTTGGGGGTTAAAATAAGCGAGAAAAAAATTCAGAGGCTAAAAGCGCTCGGATTAGGCAAATTCTATACAATATATGGGCATGTCAGTCGCGAGTCCATAGAAACTGTAAAGGAGGGAGATACGATTGAAAAGGGCCAACCGGTTGCGGAGATGGGCGATACCGAAATTAATGGAGCCTGGTCACCACATTTGCATTTCCAAATAACCCTCCATAAAAACGTTGCATTGGATTTCCGAAGAACCGGAGCTGCGTTGCCTGAAAACGTTCCAAATGAAGTTAAATACCAACCGAATCCCGGCCTGCTATTTGCTACAGCGAAATGGTTCAAAAAAGTCGAATCTCGCAACGAATTCCGAAAAAATCCGAAAAATCTTCCTGCATACTCAAAATTAAGGTAAACTAACCAACCGCCTTGGCCGGGAAGGGGAAAACAATGAAGAAATTCAACAAAAAAGATCAGAGATTGCTGGCAATCTGGGCAGCTGACTGCGCAGAACGGGTCCTTCCATTTTTTGAGAAGGAATACCCGAAGGACAACAGGCCCCGCAAAGCCATAAACGCATGCCGAAAGTGGGTTCGCACAGGCGTATTCAAGATGGCCGATATACGCAAAGCCTCGCTCGATGCCCACGCAGCCGCACGCAAAGCGAAAAAAGATAGCGCGGCTTGTTTTGCTGCGCGTGCAGCAGGCCAAGCAGTGGCAACTGCGCACGTTCCCGAGCACGCCTACGGTCCGGCTTACTACGCCCTAAAGGTCGTTGCCGCGGCCAATCCTGCGAATGCCTATGTTGAAATCGCCAAGGAGCACAAGTGGCAACTGCGGCATCTTCCAAAACATCTGCGGAAAGGCTGGCTAGAATGGCAATCCCGTTAAAAAAACGAAATAAAATTCAAAAAAACTCGCTAATGTTCACCCATATTATAAATCTTGCCTTCGTCGATATATTATGATTGAAGACCAATTGGCGCAGTTTGCCGTGGGCATATTCTCGAATGTCGAATCGCTAACGGGAAGGTTTGGAGTGACCGTTTTGATCCTAACTTTTGGAATAGCAATATATGCCGCAATTGTTGGCACGTTTTATAATTTCCTATCCCGTCGCGTTCTTTTTGAGCTCGATTCCGAAAAGCGCGGGGGGCTTTTGGGCTTTATTTTAAGCCTTGGCCATGTGGCAATTTTCTTTTTTAAATACACCCTGATGTTCCCCGCCATTACCTTCATTTACTTTGTGCTTATTTCTACCTTCCTTTTCCTGCTATCGAGAACGGCAGAGCTTGAAACCGTGTTCCTCCTTTCAATTTCATTGGTTTCGGCGATTCGGCTATTGGCGTACTACAAGGAGGAGATTGCAGTTGACCTCGCAAAAATGCTTCCGCTTGCGCTTCTCGGAGTACTCATTGTGGAGCCTACTCTTTTTTCAAAGGAAATTGTCGAATCTAGGCTAACCGAACTGTTGGGCGCACTTCCCTCCTTTGTAGGATTTATTGGTTTTACCGTGGTCATCGAATGGGTTTTGAGGATATTTTACTTTTTCGCGAGACTAGCAAGGGGGAAGTCGGGCGTGGAAAAGAAATAACAAAATAAACCTGCCGTACGGGATTCTCATTGCTATTGGCAGTTATTTGGCATTAAGGGGGCATTTTCCTTGCTTTGATGGACAATGGCAGATGAGGCATCCAATAGATCAAGCCTATTTTTTTATTAGTTGTTTTTCCGAATTTTAGGCATCAAGTTTAAATGCCTCCCGGGCAATTTTTAATTCCACGCCTTTGCCGAGCACGGGGGGCCTGAAGCACTGAGCCTTGGAGAATCGCATACATGAGTGTTGCTAAATAGCTATGGATTGGTAGCTGATTGGTAACGTTT
The DNA here is from genome assembly GCA_043803465.1 of Microcaldota archaeon. Lineage (GTDB taxonomy): Archaea > Micrarchaeota > Micrarchaeia > Norongarragalinales > SBBD01 > JACRGC01. Next base: position 7,541 of record JAZDKC010000033.1, on the reverse strand, counting down.
CCTCTATTCCAGGTTTCTGCAAAGTTTAATATGGCCCCATATCGGGTCCTGAAGATCCCTTTATTTTCCCGTTTTCAATTGAGATTTTCTGCGAGCTTGGCACTTTCTTCCCGACACCGACATTGCCGTCAATATCCATCCCCACCTTGATGGAATGTACGCTTCCTCCGTCAACTGAAACATTCTTACCATTGCCGGTGCTGACATTTGCGTTCTCCCTTGTTTCAAGTTGAATGACCGGAGCAAAAATATATTCTCCTTTTCCGGTAATGTGCAGTGAATCGCTTGCTGCGAAATCAAATTTCGCAAAGGACGTCGATCCGTTCGTAATGGTGAGGCCGCCCACGATTTTCAATTCGCCGGAGGGCATTTTCGCCTCATGATCGCCCGACGCATCGGTTACGATAACTTTCGAAATCGAAAGCCTGAATTGGTTGTACTTTCCCGCATCAAGCTGCAAATCCGCAAGTAGCGCATTCACTGCATCCGCCTTCAATTGGAGCAAATCGAATGCCTGCGGGGAGAGAGCAATGTCAACCCATCCCTTCTCCGCGCTTTGCACGCTCGCATTTTCTATTGTAATTTTGATACTCGTCACGTTGCCCATATCCGCGGCAACATCCGTAACTGCGGCAACCAAGCGCCCCTTATTTTCAACTGGCGGCGTCGCCTTGACTTTTATTTTGCCGGTTGAATCAATTTCCACATCGGCTTCCTTTGGAATCCTTTTCCCGACACCGACATTGCCGTCGATATCCATCCCGACTTCCACATTTGCGCGTACCTTTCCGCCCCTAACCTTCACATCTTTGGTATCATTCGCGTCCACTTCCGCATTTTCGCGTGTCTCCAATTTGACAACCGGAGCAAGGATGTACTCCCCATTCCCCGTAACATGCAAAGACTCATCCGCAACGAAATCGAATTTAACCGCCGAGGTGGTATTCGCAACAACCGCAAGCCCTCCGACGATTTTCAGCTCTCCCGACGGCAATTTCGCCTCCTTTTCCCCTTCGGCATCGGTCACCATAACTTTTGAAATCATGAGCCTGAATTGGCCGTATGCGCCGGGCTTTAATTGCATGTCCGCAAGCAGGGCCTCTCCGCCGGACGCTTTAAGTTGCAGCAAATCATATGTTTGGGGGCTTGAGCTTACCACTACCCAGCTTCCGTTTGCGTCCTGAACGCTGACGCTATCGACTGTTATTTTGATGCTGCCGATGGTTCCCATATCTGGAGCGGCATCTGTAAGTGTGAATACTGCCCTTCCGGTGGTTTCCTGGGCTATTCCGGGCGGGTTTGCGTTATTTCCCTGTTGAGTGCATCCCGCAAGAAAAACAATTGCAAATAAAGCAAACAAACCAAACAAGACATTCTTATCCATATCCGCCACCCCCTTATACCTATCCTTCCAGGGTATATAACCGTATGGTAAATATCATCACATTGTAACCGCTGGGCGCATAGATAAAATCAATTAGAAAAAGAAACCCAGCGCCTTGGCCGAGCCGGGAGCATTGCTGTCAATTTATTGCCACGCGCCTAAAATGAAGCCGGTCAAGGCCATTCCCACAAATTGATTTCCAATCCTTAATATAAACAGTTTGAACGGTATTTTTTCCCAGATCAATTCGCCAATTTCCAGGGGCACAATAAAACCAATCCATGCGATCAGGCCAATGATCAAACCCTCAAATCCGCTGCCCGAATTGGCAAATTTAATCAGTATCGCCAGCACGAGACTCATAATAAAATGACCGAAAATCCCCAGAACTAGATATGTCGAATTTGGCTTCAAGTCTTTACCCGTGAGCTTTGTCCATTTATTTCCAAACAGTTTCGGATGGAACCAGATCAATCCCAAAACAATATGAAACACGGTGGCAACAATGACGGCCAATAGGTTGATTTCCGCAAATTGGAAGTTTATCATTACTCCCCCCCTAATACTTACTTTTGGGGTAAAGGTAATTTAAACCTATCAAAAGAACCCAACGCCTTGGCCGAGCAGGTGGTGTTGAAGCACTGCGCCTCGGAATAAGTCATATATGGTTGGTGCCAATTTGTTACAAATTGGTAGCTGGTTGGTACCGCGTTCTTTTCGGCAATTAAGCCCGTTAATAATTTCAACCCAATAAATGCAATGACAATTGACCTACAAAATTCTTATCTCTTAATCAAACCAAAGCATTTAAAGTTTCATTTTTTGTACTACTAATATGGTTTTCAATAAACCTACGGAATTTGAGTTGGAAGGGCTGCCCATAAAGAGCCGAAGGCTCGCTCGATTAATCTATTCGGATGGGGACAGTCCCGAGAAACGCGGCGCCTTTGGAGAAATCGGCAATTATACAGGAATTCCTGCTGGGCTTTATCCACATACGCTAAATATTGCAAAAAATAGCCCTTCCGAATTCGATCGTATGTTAGCTGCATGTGCTTTGGCAGAAGATCATTCCTCGCAAGTGATTGAAATAATACGTTCCGATAAATCTTCCATGGTAAGGGCGGCTGCAGCAGTTTCGCTAAGTGAATATGGCGCATCGGAATATTGTACAAAAAACTTGTTTGATCTTTATCCTACTGAAAAAAATGAAGAGGTTAGGGCGGCGTATATTCAAACAATAGCTTCCGCCGGTTCCGATGATTATGCATTTAAGCCGTTGCTTAAGGCGAGCCAGGACGAATCTGAACTAGTTCGCGCCCAGGCAGCCATTGGACTAGCAAAAAATGAAAAAGGGAAATCAATAGCTGAAAAAATGCTTAAGGCGGATAAGAGTGCATATGTTCGGGTCGCTGTTGCAGAAGAACTTAAATGTATGACTGACGAGCTAGTTTCCGAGGCTAACCGAATCATGAAAACGGCCAAGAACAAAAAAATGCAGGAAATTGCTTTTTATGCCATGTCGTCAATTAGATCCGAACACTCTCAAAAAGGGCTTCTCGATGCATTAAGGAGCAATAACGAAGTTATCCGTTGGATGGCTATCGACCGTATTAGCTACTGGAACACCGAAAAAATATTTGGAGAAATTTTGAAAATGACTGATGATACCTATTGGGTTGCAAGATCAAATGCCTGGGAAGCGCTTGGAAGAATGAATCTTGATAAAACGGTTCCCCTTGTTTTAAAGAAATTGCATGAGGAAAAAGAATCGTTTGTTTGGAGTACAATGGTAAAATTAGTGGGTCAAAAGGACAAGATCAAGTTCCACGAAATTATTGTTCGTGAATTAGAAGGAAAGCGCCCTAAATTCAAACAATCTGCTTTGTTTAATTTGTGCTATGAGGAAAAGGAAAAAGCTCTTCCAGTAGTCGAAAAAATATTCATCGAAGGTCATTTAGACGATGTTCTCCAAATGCTCCCATATCCAATAGCACAGGCTAAATCTTCAAAGGCCGTTGAAATCATCGATAAAATTATTAAGAAATCCGAAGATCCTGAAGTAAAAATTGCATGCATTGATGCATTGACCCAAATCGGCTCCTATGGTGCCTACGATGTCGTAAAAACACTGATTAAAGACAAAAATTCAGAAATTAGGGAACTGGCAATGAATTCCGCCGACAATATCCAAAATTGGGGGAGGTCCGATCCAGTTTCAAAACATGCAAATAAGGTTACCAATTCCGTAATTGGGAGGGTATCTAATTTTGCCCGAAAATTGCTTCGTTAACTTTAATCCGGGTGAAAATCAACACAGCAGCAGGAAATACCATAAGGGAATGTTGATTATCTTATCATTAAAAGAAAGTTTGTTTTTTGTAATTACTATTCCAAACGGGCTGGAATTTTCAGCTACGAATTCGGAGCAGCACTTTGAATCTTCCGAAACTATGTCGTTCTTGAATTTTACTTCTATTGGTATTGCCTTTTTTCCATGCACGATGATATTATCGATTTCCTTGCCGTTCTTCCAATAGAAGCATTTCGGATTGTACGAATCCAGATGGAAAGCTAGCCTAACTAAGTGGTCATGTGCGACGGTTTCCGCCATTAAACCGACATCCCCGCTGTCCTGCAGGGCGCTTCTAGAATAGGTTCCATTCAGGACGTTTCGAATTCCAGTATCGCAAATGTAAACTTTCTTTGGATTGCGCAGCTGCTTTGATCGGTTTTTGGAGTATATTTCTGAACGCCTTGCCAGAAACACCTCTTCTAGGTAATCAAGATATTCGCCGATGGTTTCCTGCTTCATTTTGAGTTTTGAAGACGCGCTCGTTTCTGAAAACAATTCAGATGAATGGTTGCCCAAATACAATAGGAGGTCCTCCATTGCCTTCGGGTTCCTTATTGCAAATACCTTTACAATGTCCTTGTAGATCACAAGCTGCATAAGGTCCTGAAGATACTTGGCGCACCATGCGTAGTCATCATTTTCAATAAGCTCGATATACCCGCCCTTGATCATGTATTCAGAAAGGAGACGTTCAACTTGGGTCTGCTTAGGAATTGCTTTGGATAGGTTGCTGTTTAGGCTCTTAACAAATACGGATGCATCGTTTGTTTCAATTGCCAATTTGAGGCTTTCCCGCAGCCTGAAGCTGACATCGACAAGATCGCCTTCTAGCCCCTTAAATTTCAGGTAATCGATGAATTTCAAAGGCATTACCAGATTGAGTGAAATCCTGCCAGCAAGAGATTCTGAGCTGCCCTTAGTGATACCTGCAGCAGAAGAGCCGCTGACCACGAACTTGAGTTTATGTCCTCGGTCGTAATAGCTTTTTAGTGTCTCATTCCATTTTTCGACATGTTGGATTTCATCCAAAAAAATGTAAGTCCGTTTCGATAATGAACCCAAATCCACCTCAAGAACGTATTTCGAATATACTTCGATAAGTCTGCTAATTAGTAGCCCTTTTTCCGGTTCAAAAAGCGGTTCATCCAGGCGTACGAACAGGATGCTTTTCGGATCGGTTTTATCCTCAATCAATTTACCGATTAGTTGCTGCATCAATACTGATTTTCCTACCCGTCTGGGACCGATTATTGCGGTTATCTGTTTATCAACTAACGCTTTCCACAAAACGTAGTAATCCCTCCGCTTCGTTTCAGGCACATTTCCCTGCTTACCTTCCCACCAGGGGTTTTGCGAATGTAGTACTTTCAAAATTTCTGCATCGTCCATGCCATCATATTGGAAGCCAGACTATTTAAAGGTTACTCTTTAGGGGGGCAAATAAGCCTATTTTTACCCCTTTATGAAGGGGCAAAAGTGGTTCACGCCTTGGCCGAGCAGGGGGTGTTGAAGCACAGCGCCTTGGAAAAGTCCACTCTCAAGTGTTGCTAAACAGCTACTGATTTGTAGCTGATTGGTAGCAAATCAATTGTTAAGTATTATCGCCATTTCTCCGTTTGCGTCAACCTTACTAATATCTCCAGGTTATTACTCGTTTATTGCCCTCTTTGAAGTTGTCCTAAAATCTGCGTTTTATCCTAACGTTTATTTATTTGTTTTCCTAAAAATCCCTTCGAATATAGGTAGTGTGTATTTGGACCGACAATTTTCCAATCAATTTTTTTTGGTATTTTATTGTTGTTCTTAATAATATAATTTTTTTGTTCGATTACTGACTTAGCAAAAACCGTTGCAAAATCCTCGAGATCTTGTTGCCTTTGAATTTCACCTTCACCTGAAAAAAGAGCTTCCGTTCTTTTCACCAGCAAGTTTACTATTCGCTCTTCGATCATCTGATAGAAAATAAACGAAATTGAAAAAATTGACAAACCTAAATAAAATGAAGGACCCCAAATATCTTTATTCAGGACAAACCCTGTTTTTAAAAAAAAGAATGAAAACGATATGTTAAATGAAGTGAATATTATGGAGCCAACCATTATTACGCTGCCAAGTAGTAGCAATCCTTTAAAATTTCGATGATATTTCTTGATTTCTTTTTGGAGTTCCTTTTTCTCTATCGAGATTTGTTTTAGTTGATTAACTAACGATCGTTTATGTCTTTGTACATCGTTCAAACTATATGGCCATCTGATTTCTCTCGGAATATTTTTATTTCTAAATTCTTCTTCTAGGTGCCGTTCAATCCATGGATTGCCTTTCAAATCAATCACCTATTTCAAGCATACGCCTTCCCTTCGAATCCACCTTGGAGATCTCGGATTTGCCCATAATATAACTAGACTTAGGCGGTTTAAATTAGTATGGAGAAAAGAACGCCTTGGCTAAGCCGGAGGTGTTAAAGCACAGCGACCCGGAAAAAGTCATACTGAGTGGTATCCAATGGCTACAAATTGATAGTTGGCGGGTAGCCAAGATATTATTTCATGGTCTATAATAAACCGGTTTTTTCCTCCGATAGGGCATCTAAGATTTTTACACAATCTAGGAGTATTTTCTCAAAAACATCTTTAAAATTATTCGATAAGTTAAATCGTTTTTTTATTTTTTCATATGTAGTGCCCTTTCGGTGAGCCGCTGATGACGACCTAAGATCCTGTAAATTTTTCATAAAAGAAATCATATCTGGGAATTGCAACCTGTGTTTTTGTGCTAAATATTTTCTAAAAAGTTCAATGCTTTTATCGTCTTTTTTTATGACGGAGTCTTCTCTAATCGTCTTTTTTAAATGGTCATCCGAATTCTCCGAAATAAGGCCTTCTTTTAATTTTTTTTCATTAATTGAGTCGATGATAATTTTTGTTACTGCTAAAACAAGTTGATCAAATTCCTGTTGAGAATTTTTTGTCGGGATTCTTAAAGATTTATAGTAATGCGCGTCCTCTTCATGTAAAGGTAAAAACAGATACCAGCCATATTTTTTGAACCATTTATCTCGGAAAACTGCAAATTTTTGTTTCAAGACTAAGTCGGCAATATTAGGATTGCATGGTTCCGCTTCAAAACTCCTTTTAAAATTAGCGTGACTAATTTTTCCATCAATAACATTGAATTGTTTCCAATGTTTCTGTTCCTTTGTTGTCAAATGTCCCAAGTCGCCTAAATATACCATTACTATATCCTTATGGTCGTTATCCATTCTAAGATTCCAAAGATCCTGACAATAAAGAATACCATCAGAGATAGAAAATTTCTCAGGATTCGAATAATACTTATCCAAAACTTCCTTTTTGAAAAAAACTGGAGTTAAGTAATGAGGACTGCCCTTATTCTTTCCAAAATAATTGTCGAGGTAATCTTTGTTACAGGTAAACGCAATATCTTTGCCATTTTCATCAACTCTAATTGAAAATTCCTCATATTCTTTTTCATTGGAAAAAATTGTCGTCTTAAAGGAGTCTGGCACTTCTATGACTTTTTTACCGAGAACTCCTGCGCATGATTTAAGATCATCTGATGGCAGATCCAAACTATCAATGTAAAGGGAATAGACGAAGTGGGGACCCGATTGTTTATTATGTGTGGGAATTATTTTTAATTCCGCTAAAGTTTTTTGTGAAAAACGTCTATAATCAAAAAATTGTGCAAATACCAGCCCTTTTTTATGGATATATTCTATAAGAAAACTCTTCTTGATTTTTATCTCATTTTCATTGAAAATAATTACTTCTTCTTCGTCAC
>JAZDKC010000032.1:0-48024 GCA_043803465.1 Microcaldota archaeon | reverse complement strand
ATACCATTCCTGGTCACCGACCCCATAGCTGCAGGAGGGATCGAACGAAATTTCCAAATCGCCCGTCGAATTCGTTTGCGTCGCATTGCCCGCATCCAGATTCACCCCGTCGGTCGTGATCCAAATTGTCCCGTTTGCATTCGGCGCATACTGTGGGTAATCCTCGTCATACACCAGGATGGTAAGGCGGGTGGAGTTGCCGCCGGACCTGTTGACCGGAACGCCATCCCCTCCAGATAAGGAAAGCGTGATCGTGTCCTGGGTTATGTTGAACAGCTCCCCGATGGAGGTGTTGAAGGTGTTCGTCGGCTCGGTATTGATTATCTGGAACATGAACTGCGATCCGTTCATTATGTCGCCGCAGGCGAAGTGGCCGACGGTGACGGAGCAGTTGCCCGTTCCCGTAGGCAATGTCCCATTGCCGCGCTCTACCCATTCTCCCGAAGTGTTCGTGAAGAGCATGCAGGTGATTGGCTCCTGCTCGGGATCGTTGATGGACACATTGAACTGGTAGCTCCGGCCCCAGCCTCCTTCGGGCTTGTCCATGGTCAGGTTTTCCGCGAGGGTGAGGAGGTTCTTGAGATAGAAGCGGTATTCGAAGAGTGTCGAATTGAGGTCGTAATAGGGCATCGAACTGTTTATCCGCAGCGAATAATTGCCCTGCGCCATCCCGGTTGTCGGCCATGTGCAGTTGTAATAGCCGTTGGTCTCGTTCTCAATCGGGGAGCAGGAGTAGGGTGCGGAGGTTTGCTCATGGATCACGGTGATGTTCGCGTAGGAGGAATTGAGGAAGCCTTCCTGCGAGCATTCGGAAGTGATGTTGAACCGTATGGTCGCGTTCTGAGTAACGTTGTATTGCGCATCCTGCTCCGGCAGCTCCAACGCGACAACGGATTGGCCGACGATATCGAAGAACAATGTCGAGGAGTTCTTGTCCTTGTAGCACGAGTCCGAAAGCACTCCGGCCTTCCAGAAATGCTGGTTCGCATCGTAGCTGCAGGTGGGGTCGAAATCATAAACGATGTAGCCGGAAGAATTCGTGGCGTTGAGGCTGCTGTTGTCCATCAATGTCCCGTTGTAGGAGACCCAGATCGCACCATTTACATTTCCACCAACCGGGGTCGAACGCTCCGTATCGTAGACGAGCGAAGCGAACTTTATGGTGCTCGTTCCCTGCCTGTTGATGGAACTCCCGTAGGTATAGGGGGTGACGTTGACATCGTTCTTCTGCAGGGTGAAATTTGCAACTGCGCTTTCATTCGTGAATGAATTGCATAGGTTCAGCGATGCATTGAACTTGTACTCCCAGGTCGCATTGGAAAGCAGGTTGCTGCACGTGAAATCGATGTCCGCAAAGGTGACGTTGGTATCCGAGAAGCAGTTCGAGCATTGCTGCGAGCCCCTATAGGTCCATGCGGAGGTTCCGTATGCGCGCACCCAGAGGCTCACATTCAATACGCCGCCTGCAAGGCTGTTGACCGTGATGTTGAATGTGCGGCTCGTCCCCCAGCCGTCAGCAGAAACGTTGATCACGGGCTCCTTGAGCTCGGGGTATGCCGCAAGCCGGATCGGATGGAGCGTGAAGTTCAGGCCGTCAGCATAGTATTGCTTGGTGGAATTGAGGGTCACGTTGTAAAGGCCGTAAGACCTGCCGGTGCTGTCCCATGTGCAGCCGTAATTCCCGCTGCCCGAATCCGAATTCTGGCCGCAAAGGAAATTGCTCGAGGACCTCTGGGCATAGAACGCGGGCGACGCGCCAGCGACGCCGCTGCATTCGTCCGAAATGGTTCCGTTCATTATAACCTTTGTTCCCGGGATGTAACAGGTGCCGTTGAGCGGCGAAGTGAGGTTGTTGATGAGCGGGTTGGTGGTTACAGTTACGTTGTATTCGGAGGAGTTGGCCGCATAATAGCAGTCGGTCTGCGGAACGCCGAACTTCCATTTCTGCGGCCCGACAAAGATCGTGCATGTGGGATCGAAATTGCGCGATGCAATTGCATTTATCGAGGTGTTGGTGCCGTCAATTACGTAAATGGAGCCGTCCTTCGTGGTGAAAAGGGTGACTGTAGTGCCCGTGCCAAGATCCTGGGTGGAGTCGTTGCCGTCGACGAATTTCGTTGCGAGGAATGTCGAGCCCGAAACCCGGTTGACTGAGGTGCCGTTGCCCTCCTGGTGCTGATCCACCAGTATGCGGCGCGTAAGATCGAATGTGGCGGGCGTGGTCTGCGTGCTCAGGCCTTCGAGGTTGGTCGCATTGAACTTCCAGGACCAGGTGCCGTAGTCGGCGCATGTATCGTGCGAAATGTCGGAGAATTGCATCGTAACGTTGCTGCAGTTTTGGCAGAGCTGGGAATCGACGAGGTAATATTCGGATCCCGTGGGCTTCTTCTGCCACAGGTTGACAGTAACGTCGTTGTCCTTTCCGCTCACGGTCACGTTGAAAATGATCGTGCCTCCCCAGTAAACGGCAGTAAGGTTCGCAACCGGGTTTGAGAGGACCGGGACGCGCTGGATGAAGAATGCGTTCTGCCGCATGGAAGTGCCGTTCGCGTAATATTCCTTCGAGGCGTTCATCATCACCCGGTAATAACCAGCATCCAGGTCCGTGCTGTTGAGGGTGCAGTTGTAAATCCCGTCGCCTTCGTCGACAATATCGGCGCATAGCACGGGCCCGCCGCCATCGTGTATAGAGAAGCGGACTAGCGCACCGGTAACTGCATTGCCGCAGTCATCAATGACGGTTCCGCTGAGGGTGACATTTTCCCCGGGAACGACGTTGAGCCCGATTGGATCCGTGGCATTGGTGTTCAATGCGCCGGTGATGTTGAAGACGTAATTTGTGGAGGAGTTCTTGTTGAAGTAGCATGTGTCCCCGGAGGTGCCGCCGATCCATTTCTGCTGCCCTACTGCATAGGAGCACGATGGCTTGAAAATCACATTGAAATGGCCTGTTGAATTCGTGGTCGTGGAATTGCCCGCGTCATAGGTGCTTCCATCGGTCGTGACCCAAATTTTTGCAGCCGCATTCATTGCAGCGGTGAGGTTGTCGGTGTCGTTCGCTTGGAGCGTGAGCACAATCGAGGTGTTCTGCCTCGTCACGTTGGTGCTGTTGCCGCCGGAATAGCTGATGGTGACGTTGTCCTGCTCGATGGTCCAATTCCCTACTTCGGATGTGCCGTTTGCAAGCTGCTCGTCGGTGCCATTGAAGAAGAAATATTTCGTGCCGATGTCCGAGCAGGTGAATGCCTTGTCGATGGTGAAGTTCACAAAGTTATTGCTGCAGAATTGGCAGGTCGTCATGTTGAGCTCCGCCCAGGGGCCTGTGGAGGCGTTGCCGTTGTACAGGGAGGTGTTCACATCCTGGCCCTCGGAATCCCGGACAAGCACGGAGAAGTTGAGCTGCTCCCCCCAGCCGGCCGGATCGGGATACGCGGAAATGTTGAGGAGTAGCGGGATTGTATTATTCACTGCAAGCAGCCTGAAGTTGTTGGCTTGTGTTGAGGAGTTGAAATTGAAATATGCCTTGCTCGCATTTGCAGTGACGTTGAAATAGCCCGGGCCAAGAGTGCTCGTATTGAACGTGCAGGTGTAGGTGCCGTTGTAATGATTTACCACGTCATCGCCTGCACAGTAGGTTATGTTGTAAATGCTGAAAATCGTAAAGCCGATTGTTGCATTCGCGACGGTGTTGTTGCAGTCGTCGCCGTTCGTGAGCGTGAGCGTCACGTTCTCGCCTTGCGTGAAATCCGACCCCGTGCTGTTCGAGTTCGAGATGTTGAATGTGAAATCACCGTAAACATCGACAAAGAACTCGTCCGAAACATAATCCTTATAGCATGTGTTGACGGTTGTGAACCCGCACCATGCCTGCCTCCCGACCGAATGCGAGCAGGTGGGATTGAAGTAGTAATCGGCTATTCCGCTTGTTTGCGTCGTGTTCGAGCCGGCAGTCGCATTCGCAGTGCCGTCAGTGGTGATGTTGAAAGTGACTGTTGCCTCCGGAGTGCCTGCTGCGAGCCAGCGGTCTATGTCCGTGATATTCACAGAAAGTTTCGCGGTCTGGTCGTTGGTCCTGTTTGCAATAGAAAGGTTGCCCGCATGATAGGTAACATTCACGTCGTCCTTCTCGACAGTTGTCGAGCCGGAAGAGGTTTCGGAATCTATTTCCTCGGAGGTGTTTGCCGTGAATTTGTAGAACCACGTTCCGATCTGCGAGCCGCCGATGTTGTCGCACACGAATTGTTTCGTCCAATTCTTGGTAACGTTCACGCATGCAGTGCCCGTGCAGTCCTGGCCCGGCTGCACTTCCGTTGTTATGGTACTGGGGTTCGTGCCTATGAAAAGATGGGAAGTGCTTACAACATAGTAGACGGGCGTGGTGACGTTCACTGAATAGTTTACGGGAACGCCCCAGCCTTCGCTTGCAGGCACGACAATTGCACCGTCGAGCCGCGCCTTTCCGAAGAAATAATACAGGAAGCCGGGGGTCAGCGGGCCGGTCTTGATCTGGAATGCGGAATAATACTTCTCGGCAGTCGCGTTCATAGTGACATTGTAGAATCCGCCCCGTATGCCGCTGGTTGCAAGGGTGCATTCGTAAAAGCCTCCCGACAAGCTGGAGCCGGGGCACGCATACGCGGATTCGTTGGTTGTGAAATTGAAACTGACGGAAATTGCCGGGGCTTGCAACGGGGAGATGAAATTCTCGCAATCGTCCTTCACGTTGCCCTGCGCCAGGACATTCGCCGGCTCGGTATAATTCTCATCGCCCTTGGGGTTTGTGACGTTATTGGCGAGATAGCCCTTTACCTGGAGAGTGTAGATATCCGAGGTGATGTCGTTGTAGCAGCTGCTGCCTGCAAGCGATGCTTTCCAGCTCTGGCCCTCGGTGGAGTCGTATTCGGTCGGGTCGCAGGTCGCGTTGAAATAATAGTTGACAATCCCGGAGGAATTCGAGGAGTTCAGGGTTGCGGGGCCGTAACTGACCAAATTCGTTGTGACGGAGAAGTTGAGCTCGAACCCGTCGAGGTAAGTGCCGTTGGTATCGTTGACGCGGACGGATAGCAAGTCCACATTGGATGAGGACCGGTTTGCCAACGAACCGTTTCCGGAAACCAGCGAGAGCTGCAGCGTATCTTTCTCTACGGTGAAGATGGTTTGGAGGGATGCGACGGTCATGTTGATGTTGCCATCCGTATCGAATACAGTGAAATTGTAGTACCACGTGCCGATGTCCCCACAGCCGAACCTTTGGGTGAAATTGGCAGTTGCCCAGGAGCCTGCAGAATTTACAAAAGTGGTATTAATCACAGTCCAATTCGTAAGGCCGTCAGGTGACATTGAAAGGTTGACGTAAAGGTCGTGGTATTCCGAATAGACCGCAATTGTGAAATTGCGCAGGAAACCGAAAGCAAGGGTTTGAGGGTTGACGGATGCGTTCTGATACTGGGGCGTGTCGGTGCATGTGAAATTCACGTAATACCTGCGGCCGTCGTGGCTAGCCATGCTGGTCCCGTTAACCGCCTTCGCCTGGAACAGCTGGTTGTACGCGAGCCCTAATGGCGTGGTGAAGGAGTAATTGTATGCCTTCCAGTCATCCGTGCCATTCATGGTGAAATTCACTGCTGCGCCCCAAGTCGCATTCGAGGAGAAATTGGAGTAGGTTGCAGGGTTGTAATAAACGGGGCTTATTACTGAGGGGAAGTAGTCCGTGATGTTGTACCGCCATCCGTCTCTGTTTCCTTTGTTCAGGAGCATGTTGCTGACGTTGTATGTGCCGCATGTGAATTCCGACGGAAGCCCGTAGGTGTAGGGCCCTGAGGGGTCTGTTGCATAATAACGGATCGATTTCATGAACGGGCCTTGCACAACCAAAGCATAGCGGTTATCATCGAGCTTGAACCGTATAGGAGTAGATGTTGCGGTTTCGGACTGGGAGGAGCCCCGGGCAAAGAAGAAGAACCGCTTCCCTCCTGGTTGGAAGGATGGGGTGGCGGAAACAGTTGTGCTAAACGTAATGTCCGAAGTAGTTGCCTCTTGAATCTGGCCCAGCGATTCGAGCTTAGTGACCCAGCCTTCTGCTACTGAACCGATCGGAAAGCCAGGCATCGCCGGCACGCTCAGGGACGAGGGCTTTGAAAAGCCTTGGGCAAGCTCCATTCGGACAATATGGAAATTCGTGTCCCTGTCGCCAGCAGAGCTGCCGCCCATCCAGTAGATCCGGGTGGTGATCGTGTTTGTGGAGCCTTGCTCCACGGAAGCGTTCGGGAAGAATGTCGAGTCACCTGAAGAAATCCTTACAAAGGGATAGGGGGTGTCCGCTTGGGAGGAGGGTTGCTGCAGGGTGCGTGTCTCCTCCACTCCCCGGGTGCCGCCATCCCAGGCGACCTGCGTGATGAAATCGTGGGGGAGGCCGGTGATATCTATCGGATTGAAGCGCATCACAGTTCCCCAGCATGAGGAGGTGCCGAGTTTCACATTGTCCCATTTGGGGCCGGCGCTGTCGGTGCTTGAGGAATTGTTAGGAAGGGCCTGGATGAATGTGAAATAGGTTGCCGGGAATTCGAGGGAAATTGTCCCGTCGGTGATCGGCTTGTCACCATAATTGCAAACGGCAATGGACATGTTCAGGTGCTCCTGCGCATCCTCGTTGCTTGCATCGGGGTAATCATCGGAAGAGGTGAATATTTGGACGGATTCTGTTGCAAGGGTGAATGATTTTGTGTAAGTTGCGGTTTGGAAATCCGACTTGACTTCGATGCTTGCGGTGTAGACCTGGCCGGTATCTGCATCGTCGGGAACGTGCAGCCTCCAGAGCACAACGGACTCGTTGAAAACGGGCGCGGCGATTTTCGTATAGTTGGATTGGTTGATCCGGACTTGTTGGGAATCGCCTTCCTCGGCATACCATGGAAGCGCGGAGCCGCCAAGGAGGACTGAAAGGGTCGCATTTGCGGTCAGGTTTGCGGACTCGTTGAAATTAATTAGGGGAATTGCAATGTAATTGGTGCTTCCTGCCATTAAAATATCGGAGGTGCCGTCGGGGCCCTTGATTGAAATGTCCCTATTTCCGATTTGCACGTTGGCGCAGCTCCTTACATAAACTGGAAGGACGTTGCTCTGGAATTGCACGACCGCATTCCGAAGGCTCATGTATGACCTGAGGCTGAAGCTGCCAGTAGACTGGGGCTTGACAATGAATGCAGTCGCATTCTGGCCATAACTGGGCGCGGTGGCAGTTGATAAAAATCGGACATTGCGGGAATTGATCGCGTCCTCTATTACCCATCCGTTTGAGGGTATGTTCGAATATGGCCCGCCAACTGAAGACTGGATTGAAATGTTGCCGGTTAAATCAGTTGCGGCGATGCCGTTAACTGCGACAACGGTAATGTTGTAGGTATGGTTCACGCAAAGGAGCATCGGTTCCCAGGGGTACGGCGTCGAGGCGGAGTAGCTGCGGTTGAAATAGACTGTGAGGTCGTGTATGTAAAACCGGTCGTCCGCGCCTATTGTCCAGCTTCGGGATTCGGAATAGGATGAATTCTCGCCATATTCCAATTTCAGCGGGCCGCTCAGATAAAGCATTGGCGATTTTGGCGGGGGGTTGTAGCTGTAAACGAAGCTCTTCTTCTCCCCTGCAGCCATGTTGCCGAGATCAAAAATAATTTGCTTGTATCCATTCCCTAAATCGGATGTTGTAATTGTTGAAGGACCGATTTCAAACGAGGATGGGACGTACTCTATTGCGCGCACATTCTGCGCGGCTTCGGAGGAGGTGATTGTGATGCTTACAGGGGTCATGCCCAGCCAAATGAGTGTAGGTTCCTGGCGCTCGATGTCAAATGCCCTCCCGGACCTCGCTTCGAATGAGTCGGAATAATCCGCGTCTATTCCTGCATCAGGTTTTTGCGCAGATGCATAGATCGAGTATTTTCCAATTTCGGTAACCGGGAATAGAAGAGTATATTCGCCGTCATAATTATCGCGTATCGCACCTGAATCTGTCGTAAACACGCTTGGAATTCCGGAAGGCGATGTGATTTGCACCACAACCGATGCAGTATCCGCCCTGCTGCCGTCCGGGTTCAGCACGCCGACGGTAATGTTCGCAATCTCATTTGGCAAATAGATGCTCTTGTGGGTGTTGAGGTTCACGAGGCCAAGAGCAAAGCCGTCCTCCAGGCCCCCATCGGAAATGTCCTCGATGCGTTCGGCTATTTTCTCGATTTTTTTGGCGTTCTGCTTCTTGGCTGCTTTCGGGGGTGGAGTTGCCGATGCGGAAACGTTCTGTTCGGTTGAATTGCCAACTGCGCTGTTTTGGGACTGGTTTGAATCGACTTGCAGGTCGAGGGCCATTTCATCAACAGATGCATCCGAATCCGGCGCGGGCTCATCATCGGGTATGCGCTCGCCGTTCTCATCGACAAAATACCTTTCAACGACGTTCTTCTTGAAATTCGCATGCAGCCTCAGGTAGTATTGGCCGGGCTGGAGCGCGTTTGATGCGGGAATGTAGAACTCCTTCGAAGTGCCGGTTTCCCTCAAGGAAACCTCCGTTTCAGCGCCATCCGGGGCTACGAGGAAAACGCTAAAGCGGCCGGACTCGATTTTCTGGCCCTCATAGTCGTTGAAATCGATCTCGAACCGGATCTCTTCGCCGATCTTGTAGCTCTTCTTCTTGTTGGTGAAAAGCGCCTTGAATTTGGTGGGCTTCTTTCGCGTGCCGTTCGTGAAATTGTATTCGGAGATGTTGAGCTCTTCGGTGTAGTTGGATTCGTTGAAAATCATGTCGCCGATGAAAGTTAGGTTGATGGAGAGGGTCGTGTTCCCATCGACATAAAATGAAGGATCGAAATAAGAGGAATAGTTGGTTTTATTGATGAGAAGGGTGTGGAAGCCCAGGGAGATGTTGGCGATATTTGCAGGAGTGAGTGAATTGAATTCGCCATCCAGGAAAACGTTCGCTTCTGCAGGAGTGGTCTCAACGAATAGGGTGCCGGTTGTCTGATTCGTTTGATTCTCTATGGTCTGGTTCGTTTCGTTTTGGAGGACGATTATTTCAATGGTTGTGTTTGTTCCGTTTAGGGGGATGGATTCGTTTCCTTCGTAAATAGCAGTGACCGTGTAGTTTCCTTGCGTCAAATTGAAACTGAATAAAGCAGCACCATCAATACCCGTAATTGCCTCGGAATGCGGGGCATCAGTTAGCAACACGCTTATTTTTTCACCGTTAACTGCGCCGCTGCTTGAGAATAAGGTTGCGGAGATTAGGAATGCGATATTTTCTGCGTATTGGGGATCTGCATTAATCCTGATCAATGATTCGTATGGCTCAAGTAATGGCTGGAATGTGGGGGAAGGGACGGCCGATGGTTCGGGGGAGGGTGAAACTGAGGGTTCGGGGGATGCGGAAGGAGTGGGGGAAACTGATGCGTCTGGTGAGGGGTTTGGTGAGGGTGTTTCGGAAGGCGTTGGGTTCGGGGAGATGTTCGGGGAGGGTGAAATGGTCGGGGTGGGCATGGGCGATGGGGATTCCGAGGGTGTTGGTGAAAATGTGGGGCTGGGGGAGTATGTTGGGGAGGGGCAGGGATTGGGAGTTGGGCATGCGGTGGGGGAAGGCGAATAGGTGGGGCTGGGTTCGGTTGATGGGGAAGGGGAAGTATTTGGAATTGGAGAACTAGTAGGTTCGGAAGTTGGGGTTGCGGAAATCGTAATTGTCGGGGTTGGAGAAATTGTTGGCTCAGATGTTGGCGAGGAAGTGGGAATGGGCGAACTGGTAGGTTCGGTTGTCGGATTTGGGGAAAGGGTTGGCTCTGAAGTCGGCTGCACACTTACTTCTGGAGTTGGGCTGAAGGTAGGCGAAGGGTTCGGGGAGATGTTGGGGGAGGGTGTTTGGGAAGGGGAAGGCGAAATGGTCGGTGTGGGGTTGGGGGAGATGTTAGGAGTAACCGATGGAATATCGGATGGAGAGGGCGAAATAGAAGGAGTGGGATTGGGGGAGGGCGCATTAGTAGCGAAGGGAGTTGCATAAGGAGTTGGCGAAATAGAAGGAGTGGGCATCGGGGTAGGAATATCGGAAGGGACGATTATCGGGGTTGGTAAAATTTCCGGAATTGCCGTAAATGTGGGTTCAGGTTGCCCGTCATCCGCAAACAATATCGGCATGCCAAAAGCGGAAGGTGCGCCTTGGAACAGCACGCCAAAAAACGAAAGCGCAAACAGTGCCAAGAAGGGGAAGCCGAATGTGAACTGCGCCCTTGGGTGGGGGGGCTTGTTTCTTATCAAAACAGTCTTCTCTTCCGCCTTCTCGTTCTGCTTGACTTGCTTCAAAATCAGGTTGCCTTTATCGTCAGGATACGGATAAAGTTCAACACCCTTGTTCCAGCCCATCAGCGCCACAACATCCTTGGGAAGGGTGATGGTAAATTGGTCTTTCTTGCGCTGAATCAATACCATTTTTAGCTCACGGGCGGGAAGGGTGCAAAGATTAATTTCGGGCGCTTTTTAAATCTTCTATTCCAACCCGAAATAATGCTCAATTATTGTTAATTTAGGGGTATTTAAGCCTTTAAAAACGAGTTTAAAAGTAGTAAATTCAACTTTTTGTTTAAAAGGGCTTTAAATGGAACTGCGCTGCAAAAAGATTCACGCGCTGTCGAATTCGGTTACGTGGTTAAGCGAATGGCTTGATTTGCAACTTTTTTTTAGCTGCCTAAAAAAACCGGCTACCAGAGATTGTGCTTTTACGAGGGAAAATGCACTATAAAATCATAAAGCTTATATACCGCCCAAGTTTTTAGTTGTTTCCCACCATGAAGGCGCTGCTTCCTGCAGTGCCCGATGTAACCCACAAAAAAAATTCACAGAGATGATGCAAGATGAGAAGTTGGCAATATGCATTGGGAGCCGTATTCTTGATACTGCTCGTATTCGTGGTGAACTTCGTCAAGGCGCCACTATATGTATCAGACAATACCAACGTTGCGGTTCCAGACGAGAACGGAACAAGCACCCTGCTGAACATCACTTCCAGGATGCAGCAATATGTAGGCTTCTATGGAAGGATATGGGCGGAGGTCCGACGCACTGCAACAGTAGGCTCTGGAACCATGTACAACCGCACAATGGACCGCGGGTTCATATACTTCTTCAAGAACGGCGCCACACCCACATATGCATTCGTGCCTGCGATCAACAATTCAGAAACGGATGGGAACTTCTCGCTCACGAACTACTACATTACGGGGAACCACTACATGAACAACGGGACCATCTGCGGGATTGCAGCCGTGGACCATCTGAACACAACGGATAGCTATGCAGTCGGAATATTCCATGACTCGGCAGCAACGCCGAACTACTTCCTCTGCACGGACATCCAGATCAAGGTGTCCACAAACGGCTTCGATACAACGGATGGGAATGTTGCATTCGAAGTGGTTGTGCCGAAGACCTCATCATACCAGGCATACGATGTATGGATAGACGGTGAGTTGGTAGGCTGATAACAGCCTTTTTTCTTTTTTTATTTAGAGCTAGCGGAGGCAAGATTCATTTGGAAGAACAAATTAGAAGCAGCCTTTGGTGTCAAACTTGCCCCGCTAGCTACTTCATTTCTTCTTCTTGTTGCTCGATGCCACGAAGCTTCTGGAGGTACTTGTGGATCTTTGGCACATCCTCGGAAATAATCTTTTTGGGTGTGCGGAGCCGCACGAATACGAGCGCAGAAAGCGCGATTACGCAAAGCGCAAGCACGCCGTAGATGTAATACCAGGGAAGCAGCGGGCCGCGCTGCGCCATCTTTTTTTGAAGCTCGAGCGCTTTTTGCGAAACTGCTGCAAAGTTTTCTGCCGGGGGCATATTGCCTGCGCCCAGGTCCTTTTCCAAAACAGTAAGCTCCGCTTCAACCGCAAGCAGCGCATGCTCCTGCGCCTTAAGCCACGCATCCTCCCCGCCGTACTTTTTCTGCGCATTTCTCAGGGCCATTGTCGCATTCGCGAATGCCGCGGCTGCGGGGTAATAGTAGGGCAGCGCCTTTTCATATTGCGCCAAAAGCGATTGCACATCATAGCGCATAGAGTCAAAATCAGACGAAAGCCGCTGGATTGATGCACGCGATTTCACGCGCCTAAGGTTCATCAGGATGCTGCTTAGCGAATCTATTTTCGATTCAAGCGCCGCGAAATCTATATCCCTCAGCGCGTGCACCTTAAGCATCAGCCCGTCCCTTTCATCAAGCAGCAGTTTCAAATCCTCCTGCCTCTCGATTGCAGCGATTTTTCCTTCTGCTTCAATTTGCCGCGATTGGAACTGCGCATAAATTGTTATGGTTGAAAAATTGAGATCCAATGTTTCGTTATCGCAGCCATAGTAGCCCCGCCGGATATACTCGCCGACAAGATCCTCCACCCTGGCGGCATCCACCATCGAGAGCTTTCCGTTCCCTTCCTCCAGGATAGAAAAGGGGATGCAATTGGAAAATAGCATGTAGAATGAGGAGTTGAGTGCGAAAAAATTGGTGTAGGTGCGATTTTCGCCTTCACGAAAATAGAGGCTTAGCTGGTCATTGACAGAAAGCGCCTGGGCGCATTGGAAGAATAACAGTGCAAGAAGCACATATTTTATCATGCAAAAAGGGTTGGTGATTTGCCGTTAATAGGTTTTGCATTTGGCGTGCTCAATCAAGCGAGGGAAAATTTGCAACGCGCCTGGCAAGCTCCGATGCCTTCGCCCTGATTGCACCAAACGCGCTTACCTTCACTTCCCGTTGGATGGGCAGCCCCGCTACATGCCTTGCAACATTGAGGAGTTCTTTGCACGCAGGTGCGCTTGGGAATGCGAGCACGGCAGGCACTTCTGCCGCAAGCGCCCTTGGAATTGCAGAATCCCTCGGGATTGCCGCGATGATTGATAGGCCCAGCATCTTTTCTATTTGGGTCAATGTGAGCTGTGATTCGCCCTTTTGGACCATGTTAATCACAACCCCAAGCTGCTTTTTTTCATGCTCCCGGAGGAATTCCAAATACCGAACGATGTCCATCACGGATGGAAGGGTCGGGGTGGCAACAAATACGACTTCCTGCGAGGAATGCAAAGCGGATAGCGCCTCCCTGCCCAGCCCCGGGCCCGCATCCAGAATTACGAGGTCGTTTTTTTCTGAAAGTTTTTTTATCAACGGCTTGAGCTTTGTGAGGTCGACGCCATCCATTTCATGCAATTTCAAGGAGGATGGGAGGACGTACATCCCGGAATTGTGCTTGTATAGCGCCTCCTCGACTTCGACTTCCCCGCGCAGCACATGATTGAGCGCAACTGGCGCATGGTGGATCCCAAGCGCCATTCCAAGGTGGGAGGTCGTGAGGTTGCAATCAACAATCGTTATGCGCTTGTTGAAAAGTTTCGCTAGCGCGGCGCCAACATTTATTGCAACGGTTGTTTTTCCCACGCCGCCCTTTCCTGAAACAATGGAAACGACCCGAGTCATGCAATTGCACCAGCCTGCGAGGATGAAAAACATTAAGCGCCGCTGAATATTAAAATGGTGCATTGGACGAGATTGAAAATTCGAAGTGAACTTTCAGGCAAACGGGCCGAAGCATCTTCAATCCGATTATTGCGCCAATCTTATTTATCAATGCAATTTCCTATCCAGATCCACAAGCTTCCGGTCATACCTCTTTTTCAATTCGAAAAATGCGCCTTGGGAAATCGAGCCATCATGCATCTCCTCTTCCAATAAGCGAAGTGCGCGCAGTATTTTGCTCTTCTCCTTTTGCAATGAAAGCAAATCTGTTTTTTCGAGCACCTCGGATACCTTTTCAATCATTCCAGCTGATTCCTTCGCGGGCGCGGGCTGCTGTTTCTTGCGCTTGCGAACAAACCAGAATACCAGGACGCCCATGCTGGTACCCACTACGCCAAGCGCGATTGTGATCCAGTTTGGCAGCTGCGTATACGACGGGGGATTGAATGGCGCGGTGACCAGGAGTGCATTCGCCTTTCCGAGGTAAGTGTCGGCGATTTGGGTGTTGCTCAATGCATCATCAAGCTCTTCGCTGCGAAGGTTGTTCTCCGCATCCGAGAGGTATTTTTGCGCCTGGTCGATCGCCTCCCATACGGGCTTGACATTTTTTCCGGCCTTCTCTGCTTCGGCCGCATCCTTCGCAATTTTCTGCGCCTTTTCCTTCAGGCGCTGGATTTCATGTTCGATGAGCGCAAGCTTCGATCCGAACACTGCAAGGTCGAAACGCACCTCCTCTTTTCTTTCTGAAGAAAGCACGATCGCCCGGATTTTCCTTACGGATGTTTTTTCCGTTGTGGGGACCGTGATTTTGATTACAAAAGTTGCAATGTCGCCCGGTGCAAGCGCATTCACCCTGTACGGGAGGAGTTCGACCCAGCCGGAGGGCATGCCTGCAAGTGCAAGTGTTATGTTGTGCAATGCGACCAGGCCGGTGTTTTTCACTTGTATCTTGGGGTATTTGATTTCTCCGGCCTGTATGGAAATTTCATCGGGGTAGCTGATGATTTGCATTCCGGAATAATCATTAAATGGCGGCGGCGATGCAGAGGGGGAGGCTATTCCGCCGGGCGATACAGGTGCTGCGGTTGGTGATGAGCCCGGGATCACCGTTGTCGGGGATGCTTGGGGCCGGCCAACGACCATGAAAGAATAATTCACATCAATTGGCGGTTTGATCAAATCGTACGTTACGCGGCCGTTCAACGCGTATGCGCCGATTGGCTGCGAAGTGAAGATGTATGCGCTCCTCAGGAAAGTGCTGTTCTGGTATGCGGGCGTTAGGACTGCTTCAGAGCCATAGTACCATGTTTGCACACCATCCGATACCCAATATTCGAGGGTGACATCCTGTGAAACGGGTCCTTTGTTTTCAATCACTGCACGGAAATCCAAATATTCACCGGTGTAAACCTGATTCTCTAAAAGTTCCAGCCTTACGTCGTAGGGCCCTCCTGCCGAGACCCGAAAAGGCAGAAGCTTGTAAGTGGTGGATGCATCTTTTGAAGCAATTATTTGCGCGTAATAGTTGCCCGTCGAGGTGTTCACGCCCATCGCATGATTGTAGAGGTAATAGCCGGTTGATTGGCGCGTCATGCTCGCAAGTTGAACTGAGAAGTAGGTGTTTCCGGCAGGATCAATTACAGTAAGGTTCAGGGCAGTTGGATCAATTGGCATTCCGTCCCCCGCGTATACGAGCATCCTGAAGGTCATTACGCTCGCGGGGTACCAGACGAACGAGGTTTCCACATCGGCAAAAAGCGATGTTGAGATGCGGAAGAGCGCGGTGTTGCGAGTGAAGTATGCGCCGCGGATTGCATTAAGCTCCGCCCGGTAAACACCAGAGGTTTCGTTCCTGGGAACGACGAATTTATAATAATAAAGTCCTTCGGAGGAGCGGTTGATTTCGGAAAAGTTGATCTGCAAATAAACCGATTCGTTCGGGGAGAAGACGGTGATGTTCATGAAATCCGGGTCGAGCGGCGCGCCATTCACATCATAAACCGAAATTGCAAACTGCACGGTGTCGCCGCCGAAGAACAGGTCGGATGTGATGAAATCGGTCAGAAGGCCTGAAAAACTTACGTTGCCTGCTGAGCCTTGAACAACTGTGAACGTGGAATTGGATGTGCCGTTGACAGTTACGTTTGCAATTGCATCGTGGTAAAAAACGTACGAATACAGGTTCCACGTGCCCAAGGCGGCATCCTCTAAAATCGAAAGGGTTGGAAGCGGCTCCACGATTCCGGATACTGCAGTTGAATAGCTCGAGTTGAAAACTAAAATCGACGAGTTGTCAAATGCCCAGATGGTTACATTCGCGTTCTGCAGGGGGGCACCCCCCATATCCCGGGCACGCGCATACAACGAAGCAGTGCTGCCTCTTGCATAGCTGCTGGAAAGGGTTTGAATGGACGGATTAAGCTTCGGGTACGAATAGAATGCGCCGTTTGCGGTGCCGTTCGCATCCACATTGTCAATTGCGGTTATATAAACAGTGTAATTCCCCATTAATGCGGTGCTTCCGGTAACATTGGGATATGCCCCCCGCCATTGCGTGATATTTCCAGACGCATTATAGATCGTATTGACGAGGTAGAGGCTTACTTGCGTCGCAGTGCTGTTGGGCAGAACGACACGCGCGGTCACATTTTGCATTCCTACGAGGTTGGCATCTGTAACATTGAAATCAAATGTGACATTTTCGTTGTTTTGGATTATCATGGGCGAAATAATTGTGGCAACTGCAAGTGATTGGAAGGGCTCAAGCGCAATTTGCAGGCTTCTTGTTGCGGGGAATGAGCCCGCGCTTGTTGCGTTTACGGCATACGTTGAATTGTAGATGATTTTTGGCTGGCCGGTTATGTTGTAGGTGACGTTGAACGAGAATGCGGATTGTTTCCAAATTGAAAAGCTGGTATTGCTTATCTCAGTGAAGTTTGCCGAGGAGGGAGAAACTGTGAAATCCATCAATGCGTTTCCGGTGTTGTTGATATCGATTTGGCAAACCAATCCGACATTGGGGCTCTCTGTTTTTGCGCAGAAAGTTGGCGACATTTCCCAATCCCGGTCTGTTGAGACGGAAACTGCAAGGGTCACGTTTTCCCCGCCATCATTTGATGTGCTGACTGCGAGCGTGCCGTTTTCGTTGCCTGGGTCGTATGCGAATGGCACCGTGATATTGACCAGTATTGTTTGAAGGGAGCCTGCGGAAATATTGCTTATGAACGAGGGCGATATTGAAACGCTGAAATTCGATAGGCCAGTTAGATTTATGGAGATATTTTGGATGGCGTCATTGCCAGTTGAGAGTATTGAGAAGTTGCCGAATATGGTGGTGTTCCCGTGGGTGACATTGCCCAAAACCAATGTGGAGGAGACTTGCATGATCGGATTCGATAAAACGGTGACGTTCACAGGCGTTGAATTGGTTTTGATTCCATCCTCGAGGTCGTTCCATGCCGAGGACGCATTGATTAGGTAGTTGCCGGGGGCAGTGGCGTTCAAAACCGTGATGAGAAAAGTAGCATTGCAGCCTGCGCCGACGCTAAGGTTGCCGCACATCGAAATGCTCGAATCTGACTGCAGGCCCGTTGGCAATTGCAGTGTGATGTTGGCGAAATATGCAGTTGCATTCCCTTGATTGGTAATGTTAACTTGGAGGGAGAATGTTTGGTTTAGCGTTTGCGTGATGTTGTTTGCAGTGAAATTATTTGGGGTTGCAATAACTGAGACGTTCGCTCCCGAAATGCTTAGGTTTAACTCTATTGAGTCATTGCCCGCATTGCTTGTAGCTATAATGATTGTGCCCAAATATTCGCCGGAGGATTGGTTGAGTGGAATCGTGACGTTCAATTGAACTGAAGTTTGCGAATTTGCGGGCACGCTTGCGATAGTTGCAGGAATGAAGGTGAAGTTGAGGTTGCTGAAACCCGCCACATTGAACGTCAAGTTTTGCAGCGGATCGTTTCCAATCGACCTTATGGTGAAGTTGCCAATTTGTTTCATATGTCCTAAGCCAACAATTGAATAAAACGAACTTTCAATTACATCTATTATTGGGTTGGATAGCACGGTAACTAAGGTAAGCGAGGAATTGGAATCAAGGGTTCCGTCGGGGTTTTGCCAATTGAAGGTCGAGTTGAGGGAATAATTCCCGGAGGCGGTCAGGTTGGCAACAGTAATGTCGAATGTGGCGGAGCAGGTGCTGCCAACAGACACATTGGCGCAGGAATAATATGGCGCCGAAGAGCCCCAGTAAGCGGGAAGCTGCAAAGTGATGTTGGCAAGGTTTGCCGAGCCTTCACCGTAGTTCGTTGCATTGATTGTCAGCGAGAAATTGAAATTCTGGGTGGAGGTAACATTGGATGCGATTTGTGCGCCTGGGGAATGCAAAACAGTTGCATTGGTTTTTGCGGCTTCAGAGGCAAAATTGGCAAAATTGGAAATGAAGTTGCCCCCCTTCGAGGCATTGCATTGGATGCTGTAATTGCCAGGCAGGGGAGGCGCTAGGAAGTTGATGAAGTAGGTGCCGTTTCCGTAATCGGTAGAGGTGTTGAGGGAGTAATTGCATGCGAGAACTGCATTTGAAATATGCCTATCCTGCCTGAAATTCCTCAAAATGAAAGTTGCATTCACAAAACGGTCAACAAGCCCGAAGGGGTTCCAGATTGTAAGGGTAGAATTGTATTCGTCGGTGACATTGAAGAGCGAGTAGTTGGATGCAAGCGGAAGAGTGTCGTTTGCGAATATGAGCGCGGACACATTCCATTCCCCTAATTCCGCGCCAATCGGCAAGGTATAGTTGTTTGCATATAGCTTGTCGCCTGCAGCACCGTCATAATGCGCTCCATCGTCATAGAGTTGGATGATGAAATCATCGCTCGGGTTGGCGGTACCGTTATTGAGAGTCGCATTCGCCATTGTAGTGAAATTGTAGATGTCGCTTGTGAGGTTGAGGAGGATCAATACGGTCTCATTCCGGTTGTAGATTGAGTAATTGGCCCTAATGGTGAAATTTACTTTCCACTCTTCTGCATCGGATATGTTTGCCGCAAACGAATCGTACATTCCAAGGCTCATGTTCCTAAGCGAGTTCAGGTCGCCCGCGGTATCGTTGAATTTCATGATTGCGGTTTCCGAGATGTTTGAGCCTGCAGAAATATCTGTTTCCAGCAGGGTTATTCCGATTCGCCCGCTTGCGGCATCCCGTTGGGAAACGAAATTTGCGGTATTGTTTTCCACAATATTGATGATGCCCACCCCGAAGGAGTTGAATGCATCGGATGCATGGGACCACGAATATGGATCGGTGGTGTTTTCGAGGGGGGTATAGCCTATGCCCCATAGCCTTTCCGCTTCAAACGCCACTGCGCCAGAAGCAGTCGAGCTCCGGTTGATGCTCCCCGCAGCGGTGCTGATGTAAGTTTGCTCTATCTTGATAAAATTGCCTAAATTGTAGAAGCTGTACTTCTTGATGAGCCTCGCTTCGCCGGTCTGCGCGTACGGGTCGTTCCAGTAGGTTTCATTTCCAGTGAGGGTTACTGCGATGCGGATTGGGCCGGATTTGTTGGTGATGCTTGTGAAATTGAACCCGAACACGCTGGTGCCGTTGGTGTATTGGGAATACTCATAAGGAAGCTCATTTGAGGGTGCATTGAAAAGCTCGTTGGAGTTACCAATTACGGCATAAATTCCGGATGCGTTCTCTCCTCGCGCAATATCGGCATACCATTGGAAGAACGTGTTGTTTACGTTGAATTCCTTTCCTTCTTGCGAATAAGATAGGGAGGAGGCGTAATTGGCAGGAGGTTTCGTGCCATTGGCTACGGAATCGAAATATGCGTAGTATGTCCTTTTTTGATAAGTTTGGGTGGTGCCGTTGATTATGAAAATGAGCTCGCCAACTGCATTGCTGCTTAAGTTGTAGGCGTCTGCAGGCTCGAATTGGTAAGGCACTTCATAAACTCTTTGGCCGGAGGAGTTGTATTCGAAAAGCCTAAGCGAATTGATGTCGAAGCTGAGGTTCTGGCTGTTTGCCTGCTGCAACAGGTAGGTGAAATTCAGCTGGAATTCTACTGGCCAATTGATCCGGGGGTACCCGGATGCGTTGAATTCGAATCGCTGCCGGAAGTGCCATGTTGAATTGTACCATTCATCTGCTGCAGCCGTGAGGGGGAAAAGAGAGATAAAGACGACTATAAACAAAGCTGCCAATGAAGTGCACTTAAGACTCACTTCTTTTCAATCCTCCATTGCCCCTTTAACCAGGGGCACGAAAAAAGAATGCGGCTAGAGCTTAAGAAGTTATTGATTTTTTGGCAAATGCGGGCTGAAGCGGAAGATTTTGGGAAATTTAATAAAAAGGGCGCAAGGCGAATGGTTTTTTGCGCAATAGTTGACGGATCGAGGCAAATTAGTTAGGCTTATATACCGCAAATGGCATAACTTTTCTTTCGTTTTTTAGGGGTGGTTCGGATGACAAAATTCATATTCGTTACCGGAGGCGTGTTGTCATCGTTGGGCAAGGGCACCCTGGTTGCAAGCATTGCCAGGATCCTGCAGAACGCCGGCGTGAAGGTCAGCGCAATGAAAGTGGACCCCTATTTGAATTCTGATGCCGGAACCTTGAACCCTTACGAGCATGGGGAGGTGTTCGTGACCCGCGATGGGTTTGAATGCGACCTGGATTTGGGGAATTATGAGCGTTTTCTTGACATTTACGCGACTAAAGAGCAGAACATGATGATGGGCAGCGTCTACAAGGCGGTTGTGGACAAGGAGAGGAAGGGCGAATTCCTGGGGACAACAGTCCAGCTCATTCCACATGCGACAAATGAGATCAAAGGGCGGTTTCGGAATGCGGCAAAAGCAACCGGAGCGGAAGTTCTGGTTATCGAAATAGGCGGCACGGTGGGGGATATCGAAAGCGATGTGGTTTTCGAAGCTGCAAGGCAAATGAGATTCGAGAATGGCGAGAACCCGTCGGTATTATTCGTCCATCTGGCGCTTGTGCCAAGGATTACTACGAACGAACACAAGACCAAGCCGATGCAGCACTCGGTGAAGGCGCTTTTGAGCAAGGGAATAACGCCGGATATTCTTGTTGCTAGGAGCGACACGATGATTTCAGAGGGAGTTAAGAAGAAAATATCGCTGATGTGCAACGTTTTGCCGGATTCCGTTTTCTGCTCGCCGAATATCGACAATATATACAAATTGCCAAAGATGCTTCGGGAGCAGGGGATAAGGGGGATTATCGCAAAGAAACTCGAATTGAAACTCAAGGAGGACGGGAAGGATGAATGGGGACCGTTGCTTGAAAAATGGGGTAAATGCAAGGATGAAAGGAAAATTGCGGTTGTTGGAAAATACGCGCAGACAACAAAGGACACGTACATGAGCGTATTTGAAGCGCTGAAGCATGCTGCAGTGCATGCGGGCGTAAAAGCCAATCTGGTGCTGGTGAATTCGGAGGATGTGGAAAAGAATGCGGTCGATTTGAAGCAATTCCATGGCTTCCTGATCCCCGGCGGGTTTGGCCCGAGGGGGGCTGAGGGTAAAATTTCCGTGATAAAATATGCGAGGGAAAACAATGTGCCGCTATTGGGGATTTGCTATGGCTTGCAGTTGTCGGTGATAGAATATGGCAGGCATGTTCTCGGCTTGGGCGGGGCAAATTCCACCGAAATAAATCCGGAAACAAAATACCCGGTCATCGATTTGCTGCCGGAGCAGAAAACAATCGATGAAAAAGGCGGCACGATGAGATTGGGCGCCCATGATGTTAAGATTATGGAGGGAACAAGAGCATTCGAGCTGTATAAGCACGAGCAGAAAAATCACATAGTATTCAAGCGCTTCAGGCATAGGTATGAGGTAACTCCGGAATATGTTGAACGGCTGGAAAAAGCCGGAATGGTGTTTTCTGGAAAGGACCCTAAGCGGGAGATCATGAAAGTGGTCGAGCTTCCTAAGCACAGATTCTTCATGGGATGCCAGTACCATCCGGAATTCGATTCCAGATTGCAACGGCCCGAGCCGCTGTATTACGGATTCCTGAAGGCGACGATTTGAATCACTTCTTTTTCTTCTGATGTTCGCTTGGCAACCACGTGCCTTTCCAAATAGCTGGCCTCATGAAATCAGTAAAAGTCCTCCAGCCAAGTTGCATGGCCTTTGTTGCTCTTCGCGAAGCATACGCGCCAGCTGCTTTTCCTGAGCCTATGGGCACATAGTCCCAAACTGAAATTCCTTGTCTCCTAAGACCCACCTTGAATGGGTAGCGAATTCCTGCAAGCGCTTGCTCCTCTATAGGAACATGCTTTCCAAGCGCATATTGCAGAATATCGTTCCTGTGCGTTCCTACCGAAATGTCGATGTTTTTTGCTTCAGCAGAAATATCTATAAGCTTCCGGTAGTTTGCCAATGTTTTTTGGTCTTCCTCCGGGCCAAACGCCGACCGATCGCCCTTTGCGGGCGTATATATTCCTTTTACCAATCTCAATCTAAGTCGCCCATATGTTTTTTCGTCTAATTTCGCAAGTTGCTCTACATCCCCAATAGAGCGATCGTAATTGGCTTGAACCGCCAAGCCCAGCATCCCGCCTCTGCCAGATTGGGTGAGCTTCCTGCAAAACCCCCTAAAAGTTTCAAAGGTAAAATCGTGGGTGCCGGAATGTTCCATATCTATTTCAACCTTAATTCCTTTACGGGTTGCATAATCGACAATGCTCCACATCCTGTCGCGGGTTTTAACCAAATAGTCCGTCCTAACAGACGCATACTCGCTCTTTCCGAGATCATAACCGAATTGGGTGGGCTTTATCGAAATCCTCGCAGTTACCTTTGCATCCGCAATTGCGTCGACCAAATCCCGATATTTTTTTTCATCCCTTAAAACATCTGCCTCTTGGTCGTGATGTTCTCCCAGAATATTCAGTATTGCCCCGCCGCCGGCACGCTCCAGCTTTCTAGCCTTTTTGATTCCGTGCCCAATTGTCGGCTGGGTCCATGCCCGCCGAAACACATTCGCCCCGATTTCAACAATTTTCTCCTTGACCGGCATAAGCATCACAGAATAATGCCTATGCGCAAAAATATATAGTTAACCTCGGGGACTGCAAACGATTCGTAGTAATAATCATCAACCCAAGCTGTGCCTTATTTCCGCAGCCCTAAGCAGTTCGGCCGAGATGTCCTTATTGCTTGCAAGCAGAAGCCGGATGTTGGAGGTGAGGTTGCGGTGGATCTGGTGGTCGTGCGATTCCGGGCCTAAATCCAAATCGAGGGTTTCCTCGGCGAGGCGGACATCATCCCCTATTTCAGCCCATGCTTTTGAGTTTTTCGAATATTCCTCCAGGTTTTCCTTGTTGAGGTAGTTGCCGGCGAATTGCAAATCGGATTTCAGGTTGGCATAGTTGTCGAGCAGGAAATCGAGCAGATGATGCTTCTGCGCCTCCTGCAAGGCCCTGCCGGTTCCGATGAATTCGGGCGGGATCCCCAGGGAATAGAGCGCGCTGGTGAAGGCAATCGCCCTTGGAAGCGAGGATTTGCCCACTTGTCGGGAATACCCAAATAAGCCCACATGGAGCTTGCGTTCCCTTCGGGATGGGACATGTTTGGCAATGGAGTTTATCTGGTCTCCGAGCGAATTGATGGATTTTTGGTATTCTGCGGAAAAAATCCCATTGAGTTTTTTGATTTTTCCAATTTCCTCCTCTGAAAATATTCTTGCCGTTCCATTCAGGCCGGAATTCAGGTCGGAAACGCCCTTTTTGGCTTTTCCTTCCGGAAAATCAGCTCGGAAAGCGGATTGAACCGTGACGGTCCTGGCTCCGGGGTATTCTTTTTCGAAATTTTTGATGTTGTCCGGCGAAAGGCGGCCCCTGAAAGGCAGGGAGCCCACGCCGATGATCGGGAATGTGGGGATGGAGGTCTTTTCTGAAAATTCAGCAAACCTTGAGAGCGCGGCTTTTGCGGAAATTACTGCGGGAACCAATCCGGAGTTAAGCGCGGGGTCGCTTCTCGCGATGAATGGCCGGATATAATCCAGCTCGTATTTCTTGAACGCGCTGCGCGTGCAAAGTATGCGGTATTGCTCCAGCAGCTCTCCTGCGGCAAGCATAAGGCCGGGTTCTTCGATGAGGGGAATGAGGCTGATGTCTTGCGGCCCGGGTTCCTTGACGAATTCAAATGCCTTCACAATCTCCGAATATTTTGAGCGCAGGAAAAACAGCTTCTCTGCGGAGGTGGTCATGGGCAAAATTAGCTCGAAAAGCGGCGGGGTGTGCAGATGCATTTCCTCCATGAAATCATTCGCAGCAATGAGGTTGGCGAACGCCCTCGCAACCCTATAGCCCTTTTCCACCCAGATGTTGGGGATCCGAAATGTGAGGAAAAGGTCCCTGCCGAGCTGGTGCTTGCAAAAATAATCAAAATGGGTCTCTATTAGCTTGTCCG
Source organism: Microcaldota archaeon (assembly GCA_043803465.1). Classification (GTDB taxonomy): domain Archaea; phylum Micrarchaeota; class Micrarchaeia; order Norongarragalinales; family SBBD01; genus JACRGC01. The sequence continues at coordinate 24,041 of JAZDKC010000032.1, read as the reverse complement.
TGACGCCCTCATCCACGTGCTTGCCTTCCCAGTCCCACATGAATTCCTCGCAATGCAGCTCTGAAAACGAGTAATGGCATTCCTCCACCTCTTCTTGCGTTGTAACGAACGGCTTGTTGGAGAACGGATGGCTGCATGCATTGTCGGGGTGCTGGGTTGCCATTGTCCTTGGTATTTTTCGCATAAACAACGATCTTTAGTGTTTTCCGGTTTTACTGCAATCAATGATCCTTTTTTCCGTGATTATCTTGCCAACCGCAATGTCGTGGGGCTCTTTTTCAAAATGCGCAACAATCTGCAGTTCGTATGCGAGCGCGATCTTCTTCGCATGCGGCAGTTTCTGTAGGAATGAATCATAATAACCTTTTCCATAGCCCATCCTGTTGCCTTGGAGGTCGAATGCGACGCCGGGGACAACAACTAAATCGATGGAGGCCATGGGGATATTGGCAGCGGCATATGGCTCCGGAACACCGAATAATCCGATTTTTAGTTTTTTTAAGTCTAGTTTTTTGGGCAAAATCCGCCCATTTTCGATGCGGGGCGCACCCACCACCTTGTTTTGTTTTTTTGCGGCCAGTATTGCGGGCATCGTCCCGGCCTCATTCTTGATCGGGATGTAAAAAAGGATTGTCTTGGCGCTCTTGAATTCCGGAAGTGCAATTAGGCGCTCGCAGATTATTCCGCTTTTCATTAATGCATCCTTTTTTGGAAGGATTTCCCTAAGCGCCTTTTTCTCTTCGCGTATCTTGTGCTTCATCTATTCCCCCGGAAATAATGAGGATGGTAAGATCATTTGACTTTCGCGGTTTCGACATAGAGGTCGTACCTGTGCCTGCATTCCGATTTTTCCGTTTCCGTATTGAGCCCGTCACAGACTGCGGGATCCGCTTTCCAGAATGCGACCTGCGCATAGCACGTATTTTTTGTAGGAAGCAATATTGTGCCATTTGCATTGCTGAGGAGCTTGATGCGATGGCAGGGCGAAACATCCTTGGAATCGATTGCAAGCTTTTCCAAGCACTGGTTCTCGCCCGGCTGCTTTTTTACGAGGCAGACCGCAGTTTTCACGTCACGGGTTGCTGTGCAGCCAAGCAGCAGCAGCGCAAGCGGCAGCAGGACGACAAGCAGGGCGGGGAGTTTCATGATTAGGGTAAGTTTTGGGGGAATAAAAGAGTAACGGCTGCTTGCAATTATTCGCGCGTCTTCCTCGATGTGCGCACATACCCGGATTTGGGCCTGTAGATTTCCGTTTGCTTGTGCAGATCCTCAATCAGCCTGCGGGCAGTTGGCTCGTCTACGCCGACTTTCTCCGCCTCGCGCACAACATCCTCAATTGAAACCATGTCGACTTCCTTCTCCTTTTCCTGGATTATTGAAAGAATGGTTCTTGCGCGGTCGGTGCGGCTCTTGGCCTGGCCGATGTTTATTATGTCTGAATCGATCCTGCCGGTCTCACGGTCCATGAATACCGTTTGGAGGACATAATCCGTTAGGTTGATCGCGCGGTCGGCATCCTGCAGCTCAACGACATTGCTAAGCCTCGCCTTTGCGCTTGCCTCCGAGAGGCGGATCAGGCCCTCTATTTGCCTTGCGGTGACAGGGTAATTGTTCTGCTTTTCCCCCAGTTTCCTTAGGCGCAAATAAAACTCCTTTATTTTTTCGGATGCCTCGTTGGAAAGCGAGGGCGAATAATTTTTCCTCGCATATGCTATGTATTTCCTTAAAAGGTCTATTGGGACCGGAGGGATGATTGCGCTGTCAGCAGCTTGGGCTGAATCGGAGGAATAGCGGTGCCCTATGAGAATGTGCTCTGCAAGCTTGCGGTCCTTTGTCTCATCCAGTACGTCCTTTATTGGAAAAATAAGGTCAAAACGCGATTGCAACGTAGGGCTTATGTCAAACTGCGCAGCCGGAGGCTCGTTGGGGTTGAACCTGCCAAGCTTTGGGTTTGCAGCTGCGAGAACCGATGTGCGCGCCTTGAAAGTCGTGACGATTCCGGCTTTTGCAATCGAAATTTGGCCCGATTCCAGCGCCTCGTGCATCGCAACCCGGTCGTTCTCGTCCATCTTGTCGACTTCATCGATGTTCACCTGCCCGCCTGAAGCGAGCACCATCGCGCCTGCTTTCAGGACCCAGCCCTCGCCGAATTCATCTTTCTCCGCGGAGGCGGTCAGCCCCACGCCGCTTGTGCCCTTCCCGGAGACGTAGATGCATTTTGGCGCGAGGTTCTTGATGTACATGAGCATTGTCGTTTTTGAGGTATTGTGCGAAATTATCCCGTTTGCAATGAACCGGTGGCCCTTTGGGATTTCCACATCATAAACGTCGGCGAATCCGGCGGGCTTGATGCTGACAATCCGTTCAGAGCGCCGGTTGCCTAATTTGTGATGCAAATGCGCGGTGTCCTCGACTAATTTTGCGAGCTTGGTTTTTTTCTTCTCTGACCGGAAACCTATTTTATCGGCATATTTCTTTATGGAATTGGCACGCCGGATGGCCAATGTTTGGTCGGCAAGAATCCTTGAATGGATGCCATAACGAAGGAGCAGGATCTGCACATCTCTTAAAAATTCAACTCTTTCGGGGGATGTTCTAAGCTGGATGGCGCGCTTGCCTCGCCCTTTCGAAAAAACGGTGCCATCGGCTTCGAAAAGCCATGCAAGGTATTCGGCGGCAATGGAATTGCTTGATTGAAGTACCAGATCCGGAACGCGCTTCACATTCAGGAATTTTAAATTCTCGGCTATGTCGGTGCTACGGATATGCACGACCTTGAGTGGCCTTTTCCCGGGCCGGTGTTCCTGCACGACTTTAGGCGCCAGATTGAATTTTGATTCGATTGCATGGATGAGTTTGGGAAGCAGGTCTTCCTCTTCAGGTATAACGTCCATTGCAACCCCGGCTCGCGACACCCAGCCGTCTCCTTGAATATACCCCAAGATGCCTGCAAGTTCCGCATCCAAAACGTCCGGGAATGAGGCTTTGAATTTGGGCCCGAATTTCCTCTCGATTTTTTTCCAGTTGAGGTGCAATGGCTTTTTGATGGTGCACGGAATCCAGGATACTGCTGCAAGTCTATCTCCAATGGCTAAGTTTTCAAGCTGCACCCATTTCTTTTCCATCCCATCAACAACGAGGAGGGGGTGGTTGTAGGTGCCTTTGATGCATTTTCCTGATTCCGTGATTATCTCAAGGATTGGCTGGTTGCGGTAAATATGGAAAGTTTTTGCATAATCACGCTCATGGCCCCGGCCCACAAGCACCTGGGCGTTTATTTTTTGCAGGTGTGAAGAGCCTATTTCGCCCAATTTTACAATCGCGCCGTTCCCGAGCACAACCCGCTCATCCGCAATCATGCATCCGGGGTCTCCAATCAACAATTCGTGGATTTCGCCGCGGATCTTCTTTCCATCGGGAAGCACTTTATTGAAATTGCCGCCGAACAACTGCAATGCAATTGCCAATTTTACTTCATCGTGGCCGTAAATCGAGGGTGCAACGCTCCGGATTATCAGCTCAAACAGGTCGGGTTTTCTTGAAAGCTCCAGCAGATCGCGCTTTTCTTCCTCGGAAATTTCAAGTGCCTCGAATTCCTTTTCGAGTTTTTCGAGATGGTTCACTTCGAGCAGCTTATCATAGACTGCGGAGATCTTCCCGTCCTTCCTGACAGCGCGTTTTCGCAATAAACCGGTAATTACGAACTTTTCGCCGGGGGAAACCTGATTGACTATATCGTCTTCCAGCCATAAGAGGATATGGGAAGTGGGCGCGTTGCCCCGGAGCTTCTCGACCAGGTCCTGCATCTGCGCGCTTTGCATGTTTACAAAAACATCTTCCCGCTCAAGGTGCCTGAAATCCCTTCTTCCGCATTTGCAGAAATCAGGCGTGCGCAGGATGTTTTTTTCAGGGAAGGTCTTGGTCACTTCGCCGCAATGCATGCATTCCCAGGAGGCGATTTTCACAACGGGCTTGATCTCGGCGGATAGGGAAATGATCCCCTCGACCTTGATTAGCTGGTCCAGATGGCTTGCACCCAAGTCCTGGACCATGATGTTGCGGTTTTCCGAAAGGTGGAAGAACCTGCAATGCGCCTTTAGGTATTTCCCGTTTGCTACAGGCACCCTAAGGTTCTCAACAGCGGCCTCAGCGGCCTTTATGAAATCATCCGGGGTGCAGCAGCAATTCATCTGCGAGTTCGGGATTGAAGTGCTCCAATTGCTTGTAATCTATGCCTAGTGAACGCGATTCAGGGTATTTGGATGCGAGCTCCTCTAGTTGCGGGGCCATTGCTTCCCTGAAAAAATCCTCGAATGCGGTAATTTCTTCCATTTTTTGACCACTATTGAATGCGCGTTGCCCACCAATCCGAGGCAGCTGTTTTTTCCAGGGACGAGAACAAACTCCTCGAACTCCCTGATTTTAACTGTTTTTTTACCCGGTTGAAAAGGATTTTTGTTTCCTTGTAGCCCTCTTTTTCATATTCTTTTGCGGAAAACGCAAGCTCGAGCAGGTCCGCATCCTTTATGATCATTAGTTCGGATTTTGTGGGTTTGGGGAACTCAAAACCAAGGAGGGATTGCTGTTCTTTGAATATTTTTGCCTCAATTTCCTTTTTATTTTTTATGTACGAGGCGGAGAGCTTGTGCAGGTCCGTCAACCTGGCTTCGGGCAAGTCATGCACGAGGGCGGAAAATGCGACTTTTTCAGGATTTGGGCTGTTTTCTTTTTTTGCCAGGGCATACGCGATTAAGGCCGTCCTGAAGGAATGGTCCGCAACCGATTCGGGGTCGTTGATTTTGCAATGCCACCAGCCGCTTCGGGAAATCCGTTTCAGGTCCCCGATTTCGAAGAGGAAATTTGCAATATTGTTGGAATTCGCCTGGGCCATCATAACACCTTTTGAGAACCATCATACTCGCGATAGGGTTTTTAAGTTACCCTCGGGGATTAAGCCTCCTTTAACCTGCTGCAACACCTCTTGCATTTGGGGTTTTTTAAGCAAAACTAGGGGTTTGTTCGGGTGAACGAAGGCCCTATGATGCAGGTTTGGGGCAGGATCGATTTGGCAGGCGGATGGAACGCAGTTCGGTTCGCTGTTGAGGATGCAGCAAAAACCTATTAAATCAGGGGAAGGTAACCAGATTATGGATGCAAAGGCAATAGTTCGGGAAATGATTGGCAACGGCCAAAGCAAGGCGGAGATCATCACTAATCTGCAAGAGCTTGGGATTTCCGAGCCTGAACAATATTACGAGGACGCGATGAGGGGGGAGGGAAAGGGCGTGCTTTCAAGTGGATTGGGGGAGAAAAATAACGAAGCAGAGAGGGAGGCGAAGGATATCCTCGAGTCTGAAACAAAGCCCCTGTTTGGGGGCGGTTCGGGCAATAGCATGTTTACGCCCAAGCCAACTGATGAGGAGAAAAAGCGGGCGGACAGGGCGGTTGAGGACATCCCGGAATTGGAAGTGACTTCAATCAGCGCGGATGGGGAAAAGGTTAAGAACATCGGGGAGATGCTGGGAAAGAATAGCGACCGGGAAGTAATAATGCGGAAGATGCCCAATACCAGTTTCCGGAACATAGACGAAGTGGAGAGGAAATTGGATGAATTGAATGCGATGCTAAAAGCGGTATACGAGATAGATATGAAAATACTCGAGGCAAACAGGGACATGCTGCTAAGGCTGAAAACCCGCGAATAGCATCAGAGTTTTTTTTCTAATTTAGTAAGCACTTTGTCCAGCCGGTCCATTGCCGCCCCGGAATAATCCCGCCTGAAGCCCTGGTGCGAGCTTGCGACCTTGCCATGGTGGTCGAACATGTTCTGCCGCATCTTCATGCCCCGGGAAAGGAATTGGTATTGGTTTGCCTGGTCCTTCTTTTCAAATACATCATACGCCATGACATTGCCAAGCATTGTTGCAATCATGTTGTCGGTGATTGAAGCTGCGGTGCCGCCCCCGGAAGTGACAACAACTATGGGCTGCTGCGCTGGCCCGGATGCGGCTGGAAGGTCGGCAATTTCAGCTGGCGCAGAGCTGGTTGTGGAAAATGCAGCATAATATTTCGAGAAGATCAGCGCAAAGAATAGGAATATCGAGGCAAGCAAGAGCCACTCTATTTGCAACAGGAAGCTCATTGCTGCAACTACGATCAATAACACGTAAACTGAATCGAAGTCCATAAGGCATCAGTGACTGGAATGCTCCTTTGGCGCAGAGGAGCTGAAAATTTTCTTGATCAGCCTGCCACCCATAACAACCCACATGCCAAGCTTGCCTGAAATCCACTCGTCACCGTCTGGATCCCCGGGAAAGTTGGGCCGGAACTCGAATTTCCTCGGGAATGCCGCAGGCGTTTGGGATCCGCCGCCTATGATGATAGGCTGCACACCGCCCGTATGCGCAACCCCCGCGGGCCCGTACCCGGCCGGCGCATTGCCCTCCTTGGCAGAGGAAAGCGCGAAAACGATCGCAACAACCAATGTAAGGAACGCAAGGAATGTCGATCCGATGGAGTAGAAGAAGTATGCAAAGAATGCCAGCAAAATCAACGTTAAAGGATTCATGCAATCACATCAATAATAACCGCCGCCGCCGTATGGCGCAGGCGGCGTGACATCCGTTTTCGCAATAATCATCAATATTAAGAATAGCCCCCCGAGTATATATATCGTTTTATTTTCGATTTCGAGCCCCCAAAGCGCCGAAAGCGCAAGGCCAATAATTGCCGCAATTATGAAATACTTGTTTTTGGCGGTCACGAGCAGGAGCGCAAAAAGCGCGATGACAATAGGCAAATTGCCGCTCTGCGCGGCAAGCATCATCAGAACTACGATTATAAGGAATGTGAAGTCCATTCAATCACTCGTTTATTCGTTTAATAGCCCCTCAACTATCACATTCGGGAATTCAAGCATGAACACAACCGCAAAAATGACATAAGTGAACCAGGTGACGGGGATTAACACCAGATAGGTGATCATGATCGACACTATCAATGCGACGAGCTTGTTTTCGATGTAGTTTAGGGTCATCATCTTGTAGATTGAAAAGAAGCTAAGGATCAGCACGACGATGTTCAGGCCGTCAATGAGGCTCAGCACGGGATACATGAGTTTGTTTTGGATTGCCGGGAATTTAAACATTTGCTCTTGGAGGAGGAGGCGGGAAAAAACGAAAACAAAAATGCCGGCAATCGGGAGGAAGGGTTATTGATATTGCAGCAACAATCCGCTTATTTCCCCTCTAGCAGCTGCCTAAGCTGCAGCGCATCCACACGGAGCCGGTGCGTTTTCAATATTTCCGCGAATTTTTTTTCAGGGGAGCCTTCGGTTTTTAGGAGCAATTGCTTCAATTCCGAGCCGGAAAATTTCAGGAGGGAATTTTCTTCGGCCAATTTAATGAAGGGCAGGGAATAGTTTGCACATTTCAGCTTGATCAGTTCGGGAATTGCAGGCTTGGCGATTTTGGAATCTAAATAAAGGTCGAAAAGCTGTTGAAAATCGGAATCGGAAAGAAGCTCGGCCCTTATTCCCTCTCTTCTTAGGGAAACAATGGTTTCCAACAATGTGACTGCGACGATTTGGGAGATTTTGGGGTTGTTTGCGCAGAATTGCTCGAAACGTTCCCAATCCGAGGAGCGCAGCATCTTTTCGGCTATTTGCTCGCTTAGCCCCCAGCCCAGGTATTTGGATTTCTTTTTTTCCAAGGGTTCGGGAACGCCATTTTCCGCGGCGGTTAGCATATCCTCGGTAATCCTGATGGGAGCAAGGTCGGTTTCGGGGTACATCCTTGCAGAGCCAGGAAGCGGCCGCAGGAAAACGCTGAATTCCCCTTCTGCCTTGCGCGTTTCCTCGGGGACGCCCTTCTGGATTTGCATGCATCTTTCAAACGCCACCTTCAATGCGGAATGGCAAACGCGTTCTGGGCCCATGCAGATTACGAACAAGTCGGCATCGCCCAGGTTCAATTCGGATTCGATCGCATTTATCTCTGAAACACCCAGCCCGTATTTTTCTTCGAGATTCTCATCCGAATGGATTATTCCTCTGGCCGGGGTGTGGGAGCGCACATAGCCTGCGACCTCGGAACCAAAGGTGAGGGAGGGCATCATCTGCTCCTTGAACAGCCCGGATAGGCCGATCAATTTCATAGCAAAAACCTTTTCGTTGCGCTTTTGCGCCTCTTTGATCAGCCTGCAGCCGGTGTTTGAAAATGTCTGCGTTATCTCCTTTACGGAAAAGTGCTCCTCCCCGAGAAGGATGTGCTTTTCGTTTATGCGCTCGCGTAGCTTGAGGAGGTTTATTTGGCGCCGCACCTCATTTTCCACTAGTTTCGGGATGAGCTTCAGGTCTTGCACGCCTTTTATTTCAACTCGGGCGCCCCTTGCAATGCTGATATTCAGGTCCTGCCGGATGCTTCCAAGCCCGCGCTGCACTTTTCCGGTTGAGCGGAGCAGTTGGCCGAGTTTTTCTGCAACCTCCATTGCATGCGCCCCGTCTTTGATGCTAGGGGTCGTTGCAATTTCAATGAGCGGGATGCCGAGGCGGTCGAGCCGGTATGCAACTTCCCCTTCCGAGTGCGCCTCGAGGATGCCGGCAGATTCCTCCTCTATTGCGATGGTCGATATGCCGATTTGGCCCTTGGATGTGGGAAGCGTTCCGTCGAGTGCAACCAAACAGGTGCGCTGGAAGCCCGAAACCGCCGAGCCGTCGATAACGGTTTTGCGCATAACGAAAATAGTATCGAGGATTTTCGAGTCGAGCATCTTGCTTGCGGTCAATACAATTTTTAGCGCTTCGGGGTTCATTTTGTGCGGGGGCTCTTCGTCCGCCTCAACAGCGCACGAGGTTTCATCATCAACAATATAGAGGTAATTTTTCCCTTTCGACGCCTCGAATGCAGCTGCGGGGTCGTATTTTCCCAATTCGCCGACAACTGCACGCAATTTGCGCCTGATTTTTTGAGTTGCTTCGGGCGCTTCCCCCCTATTTGGGTCGCAATGGCATTCACAAAATAATTTTTTTGTGTTGAGCCTCTGGTGCACTTCAAGCCCGCATTTGAAACCTAAATCAGAGTAATCCATAAAGATCCACAATTAAAGCAGAAATTCATCGTCTGCCAATCGGCTGTTGATTTCCCCCCTCAAATTTGTAAGCATCAATTTCGTTGCCTCTTCATGGCTTTTGGAATGCGCAAGGACCCAGCAAAGCTTCACGTATGCAACTTCAGGGAGCATGTCCTCGCAGAACACGCCGCCCGCATCCTTGACGAGCCTTAGATTTCGGTAAATTGTTGGCGAGACGCGGCCGTAGGGGGATTGCGATGCGATTGCAATGAAAACGCCCTTTTCCACGCTATCTTTTATGGCAGGAAGCCAGCTGAATTTCTTGTCAAACACCCCGGGATTGGCCCCGCCCTGGCCGGTTGGCAGATGCCCCAGCCCACTGCCTTCAATGATTACCCCGCGGTATTTTTTTTCAACAAGGAAATCGAGAATCTTAGGGTCGGAGCCGGGAAATGCCTTCAGGATTGCAACTTGCGTTTCCATCGAAGTGTCGGCTGCAACTGCGCCGCCGGTTCTTTTCGAATAGCTCGGGTTGGTGATTTCAATTTTCCCGTTGGAATGGATTTTTGCAAGCGGCCTATCGTTTATCGAGCGGAACGCATCCCTTCTCGAAGTATGCATCTTCTTTACTTTGGTGCCGCGGTGCGCATAGCAGAAATCATCCGATGAGCTGCCATGCATTACAACCGCCACTTCGGCAATGTCCGAATATGCGGCGAACCTGGCGCCACAATTCAAATTGAGGGTGCCATCAAAGCTGCCGCGGTCGGGAGAGCGTTGCGCACCAACAATTGCAACAGGCTTGGAGAGGTTTTTTAGCATGAATGACAAAGCAGCCGAAGTGAAATGAAGGAAATCCGTGCCATGGGTGATGATTGCACCCTTGATTTCGGGGTCGTTTAGGTGCTTTGCTGTTTCAGTTGCGAGTATTTGCCAGTTTTGGATGCTCATGTCCTCTCCGGAAGTGGTAAAGGGGGATGAAAGGGTTTTCAGGTTCACGAATTCCTGGAGTTCCGGGGCTGTTGAAAGCACCTCTTCGGGGGAGCGGGACATAAAAACTGCGCCAGTGCGGTAATCCACATGCGTGCCGATTGTGCCTCCGGTTGCAATTAGTGCAATCGAGGGGAGATTGGAACGGCGGATTTCAATTTTTGGTATTTCGGCTAATTTCGTTGCCGGCCCTATTTTTTTATCTGCATTCCGGGCGAATATTTTATTCCGATATTGTACCCGTTCGGAAGCTTGAGGGTAAGCGTATCATCCTGCACTTCGGAGATGCGCGGAAGGAGGACACCCCTGCGGCTCCTGCCCTCCGACAGGACCTCGACTTCGTCCCCCTCGAGAATCTGTTGCGCATTCAGGAGGCGCTCGATTTCGCGGGAATACATAACTACCAGTAGCGGGAAGGTAAACGAATTTTATAAGGCATTCTATATTCTGTCTTTTATTGATTAGGGTGCGATTTTGGCATCTTCTCAAGCTCCGCAAAGAGGGCATGGTACGCATCAATAAGATTCTGGGGGGTTTGACCGATTTCCTTGATGACCGGAATCCAGACCCGCATCCCTGAATTCTTATGCTGAGCGGAAAGAACTCCGATCAAATCATGCGAATGCTTGCGTACATCTTCAGCGTTGCGCTTCCTTGCAGCCAATAAAATTTGAATAAAGGGCGCATCTTGCTTGTTTTTAAAAAAATGAGAATGGTCGCGGCCGTTTAAAAGGGTTGCCGCAGCTTCATGGCAAAGAAGCCGCAGTACCTCTGAGCCGAAACGGGCATCTAGGTCATGCACAAATACCGGGGAAACCCGGTATTTTTCCTTAAACTCTTCTCTTGTTAGCTTGACCATAACCCCTATTATTGGGCTCAGGGAGTTATAAAAATACGGATATTTTTTCGCCCAGGGCATAGCCGCGGGCCATCTGGGGCGTGTTGAATGCGATTCCGATGTCGCCATCTTTCCTAAGCAGGATTATGCCGCCCTTGCCATTGGTGCGTTTTTCGAGAAGGTGCAGGGTTTTGTTTGCAGCGTCCTGTGCGGTTTTTTCCGTTTTTAAATAATCACAGGCGGTCTTGCACGCCAATATTTTCATGAACGATTCGCCATGGCCGGTAGCGGACGCGCCGCCGGTTTCAGAATCACAATAGCCGCCGCAGCCAATCAGCGGGGAATCCCCAACCCTGCCGAACATCTTGTTGCGCGTCCCGCCGGTGGAGGTGCCGCTTGCCAGATTGCCCTGCTTGTCAAGCGCAACGCATCCAACAGTGCCGAACCCCGGGTCTTTTTTCGTGGCAAAAATGGTTTTCTCTTTTTTTGAGATGAACGAGTCCATTGGAAGCTGCCGAAAGCCGTTTTGCTCCGCAAAAAGATATGCGCCCTTGCCGGCTAGCAGCATATGGGGTGTCTTTTCCATGACCTTCCTTGCAACCGATATGGGGTTTGGATAATTCCTAAGAGCTGCAACCGCGCCGGCTTTCAGGTCGCCGCACATTATTTGCGCATCCATCTCCACTTCGCCCTCCTTGTTCAGCACTGAGCCGCGGCCCGCATCAAACACACCGGAATCCTCCATGCTGCAGATTGATTTTTCAACAGCATCAATTGCGGGCCCCCCAGCGGATAAAATATCTGAGGCGATTTTTAAAGCGCGGGTCATTTCGCGTTTATGCGCCTCAATCTCGTCTTCCGCAATCACCCATGCGCCGCCGTGAATTACAATGGAGGGGTTCATTTTATCACCGAGAGGGGGCTATTGCATATTTTCTGCCTTGTCCCGCTCGTAGGCCATTTTAAGAACTTCGACTGCGGGAAGTTTTTTGCCTTGCAAATATTCCACAACCGCGCCGCCGGCAAGCGAAATGTGCGATATCCTGCACTTGTCAATCCCGAATTTTTCAACTGCCGAGAGCGAATGGCCCCCGCCCATCAGCTTGAATGCGGCACTGTTTTGAATCGCCAGCAGGATTTCGTGCGTGCCTTTTTCAAACACCGGGTTCTCGTAGATCCCGACCGGCCCTTTAAAATAGAGGGATTTGGCAGCTGCGATGTGTCGGGAATATTGCAGGATGGTTTTGCTGCCTATATCCCCGGTAAGAGCATCCGGCGCTTTTTGGGCAACTTCACGGAGGCCGAATTCCTCCCTTTGGCCAAAAACACTGACCGCAACGTCTTGCGGAAATTCTATTTTTTGGGGGTATTTTTGCACTAGCCCCGAAAGCTCCGGCAAAATCTTGTCAAATTCGTTCTTCTTGAAATATTCGTTTTTTTTCCCGCCTAAATCGATTCCACTGGCAGTTGCGCACAGCTCGCCGAGCACACCAGATGTAAGCACTTTATCTACAGTATCGGAGATGGCAGCAAATTTGAGGAGTTGATAAACATCATCTGGTTTTGCACCTCCGAGAAGGTAGATGTTCGGGTGTTCGGCATGGTCCAACGCATGGGAGAGGCCTTCAAGCTCTGCTTGCATCACCCTTCCGGCACACGAGGGAAGAAGGAACGGAAAACCCACAAGGGTCGCCTGCGCACGGTGGGCTGCGGAGAATGCGTCATCGACGTAAAAATCCGCCTTGGACGCAAGTCTTTGCACGAGTTCGAGCTTCGAATAGTCCTCAAGATTCGGCAGCTTTTTGGTTTCATCTTCATAACCGCGGGTGTTTTCAAGCAGGAGAATTTCTCCTGCCCGAAGGGAGCTGATTTGCGCAAGCGCAGAATCGCCAAACAGATCGGCGCAATATTTCACCGGCTTGCCGATGTGCTTGGAAAGGAGCCGCGAGTGCTGCTCCAATGGAATGAAATCCGGATCGCCTTTGCGGCCCTGGTGCGCCATCACTGCAACTTTTGCGCCATTCTCTGAAAGCTCCCGTATTGTCGCTGCATGCGCGGCTATGCGTTCGGAATCCTCTATTTGCTTCGATTGTTCGTTGTAGGGGCAGTTGATATCCACCCGAACGAGGACGGTTTTTTCCTTGAGATCAAAATCATCCATTGTGAAGAATTCCTTTTCCATGCGGATCGGCTCGGCAAATTTAATGCGGCGGGTTTTTTAAGAGTGTTTGTTGCGAGAATAACCGAATTTTTCAAGTATGTTGCTCACGCGTTCGCGCGATATTCCGTAATGCCCGCCGATTTTATTGAAGGAAAGATTTGAATGCGCCGCAAGCAGCACGATCACGGCATCCCGGCCGGAGAGGCGCCGTATTTTATGCGCGTTCAGCAACCGCTCAAGTGTCTTCCGGGTTGGTGAAAAGCGGATTTTCCGGGACCGGTTTTCCCTCAATTTGGCGCGGGGCATTCTGACGGAGCCGGATGAGTGAAGCACGTAGTACAGGGAATCATAGTCCTCTTCCTTGGGCCTGATGAATAAATGGTTGCTGGTTTTTGCCCGAACGCGTTCGTGTTTGATTGGCGACCCTTTGGAGGCAACGGCCTTCAACAGCGAATAGACCGTCGGCTTCTTGCCATATCTTGCAACGAACCCGTCCTGGAGCTGCTTGAGGGAAACGGGGCGACCGTCGGCGTCGGGAACAGCGGGCTTCGGGTCGACACCCTCTATTGTTCTTAATACAATTCGGCTTCCCGAAGCAGGCTGTTGGGGGAATGGAAACGCAGGTTTGCGGTCAGCATCCTGCTGCTAATGAGGTGCGAAGTTATCCCAAGTTCGAGCACATTCTGGTGGAACGCCTCGAGTTTGCGCGGAGTGATGCGGATGAGCAGGGTATTTTTCCTGTTAGGGGAGGGCTTTGTTTGAAAATGCGCTCGAATCAAATCCGATGCATTGCGCCTGAAATAGGATGCGGATGGGAACGGCCCGAGCGTTTTGAGTTCGTGGTAGAGCTGGTTGGTCGTTACCCATTTTCGGCCGGATTCTTCTTTTTGGTCCTCCTTAAGTGGCATCATCGATCACCTTTTTCTGTGCAGGATCCTCCTCGCCATAAACCGCAGTTGCAATGCGCTTGACCTGCCTTGCACGCACCCCGCCGATTCCCTCGACCTTCTGGAGCGCTTTTTCAGATGCAGAAAACACCTTTTGAAGGCTCTTGAACTTCCGAAGGATGTTTTTCGCGTGAACTGGCCCGATCATCGGAACGCCTTCAAGCACCATTTGGAGCTGCTCGTCCTTCGAGAGTGCCTTCTTCTCAAAGCGCAGCTTCATGTCCTTCTTGCCCTTTGCCTTTTGGACCAGCAGGATATGGATGAAATCCGCGAGCTCCTCCTCGGAATCGAAGTGGAAGATGGGGATTTTGTAATCGGTTGCAATTGATATTTGGGCGCCAATGATCGCCTTGTGGTGGAGATGCTTGAAATCCCCTCCGGAAATGCAAATCAGGGGGGATTGAAAATTTGCATTGAGGTCCTTGCATTGCGCGAACAGCCTGCCGTCCATGATCGATGCCTCAAAATCCTCTGCGGTCTTGCGCTCGATTGCAATTTGTTCGTTGATGACGAAGTCGGCTACATCAAGGCGTTTTGGGTTAAGCTTCACGCCGCGGGAAAATAGGAGTTTTGCAACCGGCGATTTCAGTTCGCGGTCGTCAAGCAGCAGCTCCAAATTGTCTTCGGGCTTGATGGAATTTTTTGCGTCGAGGCGGTCGGAATTTGCGGGAATTGGGCCTTCGGTCGGGGATGATGTGCCTTCCTTAGGCGATTTTCCGGGTGCGGCGTCTTCTAGCATGCAAGGAGCACGGATGGGATCTAATTAAGAGTATCGTATATCGTGCAGACGCGCTCGAGCTCCACAATTGAAAGGGTGCGCGCGCGCTTGCTGGAATCAACCTTTGAGAGGAATTGCTTTGCGGTTTCCGGGCCGATGTTCAAATTTTTCAGCGAGTGCATGATGGCGTTCTTGATTGTCTGATTTTTGTGCTGGAAGAGGGCGGAGATGAGCGCCTCGTTGAGTGCGGCTTGCTTTTTCTTGACTAAATATACGAGGGCGGAGTCGACTTTCGGGACTGGCGAGAATGCGGAGGCAGGGACGGTTGCAAGGTAGGTGATATCCGCCTTGCTTTGCGACATGACGGAAAGCTTGGAGTAGTCGGAGGTGCCAGGCGAAGCAACCAGGCGGTCCGCAAATTCCTTTTGGACGCACAGAAGCGCTTCCTCAAATGAAGAGCCGAGGATTTTGAAAATCAGGGGCGAGGAGATGTGGTAGGGGATGAAACCGATCACCACGGGATAGTTCAAGGACGCTTGCAGCGCATCCGCACAGACCACTTCGACATTCTTGGATTTTTTCATATTGGATGAAAGGATTTTGCAAAGCTCGGGGTCTATTTCGATGGCAAGCACTTTTTTCGCCTTTTTTGCGAGCACTTTTGTAATTACGCCCTCGCCTGCGCCTATTTCAACCACGCACTTGCCTTTGAGGTCCAGGTTGTCGAATATTTCGGAGACTGCCGAATAATCCTTTAGGAACACCTGGGAAAACCGCTTCTTTTGCTTGAAGTTTTGATAATATGGCAGATGCTTGTCGGGGTTCATGGGCGTATCGAATTTGAAAGCACGCTGAGTTTTTTATTTCCTTCTATGTCGGCCATGAGCTCTGCAGACCTGAGGGGTCCGGCGCTGTTGTTCGCAAATATGGAATAGCTTATCAGCATCCGCTCGCCCTTCCGGAGCTCATTTTTTTTCCATTTGATGTGCTTGCCAAAGATTATCTCGGTAACCTCGCTTGGAGGGTTCGAAATGGTGGAGAGGACCGTGCCCTCCGGAACTATGTCCGTGATTTCGAGGTTGCGCAGGTCGGTTTTATTGTTCAGTATCTCGAGGCGCACGATGTTGTTCTCGAAGCTTTTTGTGAATTGGATTTTTTCGGAATAACGCTTGAAGCTGGCAAAGCCAAAAATGAAGAAGGAGAGGAGGAGCGCTAGCTCCATGAGCGGAAGGTTTGAGAGGTTCAGCGCGATGAAAGGGGTTGCAGCAAAGACTTCGGGTTTCTTGTCGATTATTTGAATCGTGACAGTTGGGAGGACGCGCACGGATTTTGTCTCGCCCCTGTAGATTAGGTCCCATTCGCCCGGCTCGTTGAATAGCGCTTCCGCAACTCCTAGGTCCAGCACAATCGTGTGATGAAGCGAAGAGGGCGAGGTAAGCTCAAGATTTCCCGAGGCTGGAAGGGCATCTGCATACACGCGGATGGAGTGATAGCCTTCGCTTACTGATTCAGGTATGCGGATTTCAATGGCTTGCTCTTTGATGGGTATTGACACGATGGAGGGGGAAGGGGACGAAAAAATCGACGGCAGGGGAGAAGGCACAGTTGTTGCAGTTGCAACTGGCGGGTTTTGGGGGGCTGATATTGGCACGGAATATTGGGGCGGCGAATACACAGAGTAGGATTGAGTTGGAGGGGGGGTGTTGCCGCTCACGCGCCTCAAAAAAGAGGTATTGCTAGCGGAGCAGATAAAATTTTCACATGAGAAATGCTGTGCGTAATAATAGCCGTTCCCGTACGCATCTTCCTGTTTGAAGCGTTCTTCGGAGGCGCATTCGCGGCCCTCAAACGCCTCGGAGCCGGAGCAGCATTGGTATTCGGAAGGGCATGGAAGTTTGAAGGGTTGGAGAGTTGTTGTAAATGAATCGGAAATTGCCGGAGCGTCGAAAATAAATGCGGCAGCAGTGCAGATTGTTGGGGAAGTGATTTGGGAAACGAATAGCTTTAAGGCGAGCTGGGATGCCGGTTCGATTAGGATTGGAAAATTAAGGGAGCTGTTTGTGCTGTTTACACAGGAAAGGCTTGCTAAGAAAGAATCGGAAGAGGCACCGACATTTTGAACCTCTAGCGCATAATAAGGGGCGCCGTTTTCAAATTGCGCAATTTGGGATAGGTTTAGGATTTTGGGTTTCCCCCTTGGCGCCAAGACGCCTGCAAAATCAGCTTGGAGCTTTATTCTAAGTTCGGGTAGTGGGGGGGAGGCGGGGTAGAAAGAGTAGTAATCCGAATATGCACCTTCGGAGTTGGAAATTAAGGAACTTAGAGCGGAATTCAACGAGTTGCTTGCGGCATATGCGGCGCCAATTGAAACGGCGTATTGGCCATAGTAGTAACTGAGGGTGTTTTTGTAGGATTGGAAGTCGGATTGCTGCATCTGCTGCCAGTTTTGAGAAGTGTACGATCTGACCAGGGGGAAAGATTGTGAGGGAGGTGCAACCGTTGGAAGCAGTAGGGTAATTGAGGCGTTGGCGGCGTTTTGCTCTAGTGAGGATTCGTTGGCTGAAAGGAAAGCGCCAGGGAATTTATTGAACTGGACTTGCGCGGAAACCGCCGTTCTTGAAAATGCACCCACTTGCGCCTTCTCGTACGATGCTTTTGGGGAGAAGGTGTAGCACCAGCTGTCGCAGTAGTAGGAGTAGGCGGGGTACGCGCCATTGCAGTATTTGAAAGTGCCCGGAGGCATGCCCCCGCAATTGTTGCAGTCGCTATACGACGCACCGCACCATACATTCAAAGAGCCCGAAAAGACTGTTTCGTTCGATGTGCGGTCTATCTCGTAAAGATAGGCCGTATTTGAAATATTGATCGAGAATGTGAAATTTTCCGCAAGTGTGAATTGGTTTTGGGAAAGCGCCTGGATTTCTTCCGGGGCCAGGATGATTTGTTCGTAATTGGTTGTGGGCGTTATTTTGAAAGAAAGGTAGTTGGTTGATTCTTCTGCAATCAGCTGCAGCTCTGAAATTGTCGCAGCTTGCAGTGGGGAAAAAAGGAAAAAAAGCAACAGCATTGGCACGCCTCTTCGCATGCTAAGTAAATTAGTGCAAGCGCAAGAAAAGGGTTTGGTTGATAAATAATCAACTAAAAGTTGATTTAGCCCCTGCTTGCGAGCTTGATGTCCTCGCCGGTTACTGTTTTCCGGCCAGCATGCTTTGCAAGCAGCGCCGCCTTTTGGCCAATTGAGATTGCATAATCCTCAAGCACATCCGCAAGTGCTTCTGAAGCATCTTCGGACACTCTTTCGGCCCCCGCTTTCCTAATAAGCCGTTCAACAGCCGCCAAAGGCAAATCTACCACAATAATGCACCTTTTTTTGAAAAATAAGCCCTATTTAGGTTTATCTAAGTAAAAGTATATAAGCCTTAAGGTTAATTGGAAGGGAAAGGTTGCGGCGGATGCAAGTGTTGAAAAAATAGCCCCGTAGATAAAATGTGTGAAGCACCAGAAGCGATGCCTCAAACCGAATATAAAGGAATAGAAGAAAAACAAATGGAGATGCTTATGGAAAGCCATATTGGGGAGTTCTTGAAGGAGCTGAGTTTGAAGCCGGAAGCGGATAAGCTAGAAGTGCGCGAATACCAAATAAATATTGCAAGGAGCATTTTGGGGAAGGGCAATTCGCTTGTGATTATGCCAACAGCACTTGGCAAAACGTTCGTATCCGTTTTTGTGATGGCAAAATTGGTCAGGGAAATGCGGGAAGGAAAGCGTGAGCGGAAAAAATTCCTTTTCCTTGCGCCAACAAAACCATTGGCAGCGCAGCAGGCAAAAAGATTGCATGAATTGATTGATTTTGGGCCTTGGGAGAAGGAAAAGTTAATTGAAGGGGAAAGCAGGCTTGGGAAGGAAAAGGAAGGCAGCAGTGGGATGGTTTTGGAGGGAAAGGAATCGGCAATAGAATTGGAGCAAGAAGATAGAAGCACCCCTGCAAAAAAGAAGGAGGAGGAAAAGATTTCGGAAGTGATGCTGCTGACTGGGGAAATGGCCCCTGGAAAAAGGGAATTGCTTTGGAAGAAGGGCGAGGTTTGGTGCTATGCCGCCACACCGCAAACAGTGGAATTCGATGTGCTTGCAGGTAGGGTGAGGTTGGAAGATTTTGCATTGATTGTTTTTGATGAGGCGCACCGTGCAGTGAAGGAGTATTCCTATTCTTTCGTTGCAAGGGAAGCAGGGAAGAGGGGCATTTTCCTAATTGGATTAACTGCGAGCCCTTCGAGCAGGCGGGAAGTGATTGATGAGATTTGCATGAATTTGGGGGTGAGGAACATTGAAATTAGGGATGAATTGGATTTTGATGTGAGAAAATATGCACACCAAATCAAGATGGATTGGGTGTTTGTGGGCCTGCCGGCCGAATTAAGGGAATTGAGGGATTCCCTGCAGGAGATGTTAAGGGAAGTGTTGGAGGAGTTGAAGCGGATGGGGGTGTTGGGAACCATCGATTATAGGGCGCATAAGCGGGAGTTGTTGATGTTGAGGCAGCGCGCTATTTCGGCTCTTCAAACCGACCCCATAAATTACCAGGTTCTGAGCTTGCACGCCCGGGCAATGAACTTGAGCCATGCAATTGATCTGGTTGAAATTGACGGCGTGCATTCATTGCTGCAGTTCATGAAGGATATGGAAACTAGGGAAAGGCAAAGCAAGGCGGTTAAGTTGTTATTAAACGATCCAAGATGGCTGGGGGTTCAATTGAAATGCTTGAATTTGGTGGAACAGGGGATGGAACACCCTAAATTTTCAAAACTGAGGGAAATAATGGGAGAAGAAATGAGGGAGGGGAAGAAAATCATAGTTTTTGCACATTTTCGAAATACGGTAAAGAGAATTGTGGAGGAGTTGGGAAAAATGGGGGGGTTGAAGCCGGTGGGTTTTATTGGCAAAAGTAATGAGGGTATGGGCCAAAAACAACAGCAACACGTGATGCAACAGTTCCGGGAGGGGGAGTATAATGTATTGGTTGCAACATCTGTTGGTGAGGAGGGCCTCGATATCCCCGAAGTCGAACTGGTGGTTTTTTTTGAGGCGGTTCCATCAGAGATTCGGTTGATCCAGCGCCGTGGTAGAACGGGTAGGGTAAAGGAAGGAAAAGCAATAATATTGGTGACAAAGGGAAGCAAGGATGAAACGTTTTTTTGGTCATCACGTAGGAAAGAAAAGAAAATGAGGGAAGTTGTGGAAGGAATAAGGCGAGAGGGATTGGTTGGGGTTGAGGAGCAAAATGAATATCATTCTGGCAACCAGTCTAGGATCTTCGATTATTAATGCGACACGTGACGCAAAGATTAAGGGAAATTTGATTTTGGAAATTTTTTTGGAAAAAGAATGAAACATCTGTTTAATTGGGCTTGTTTGAAAAAAACATATGGTGAGTGGTTTGAAACTCACTCATAAATATTGCACAACTGTTGCAATAGGTTAAGGTTTTGATGATAAAATATTAACATCGATGCAACACATGAAGCATTGATTGTTAATATTTTGCAACAACTGTTGCAAAAAAATAATAATATAAATAATAATAATTAATAATAAGCATCACGTGAAGCATTAGTTAGAGTTAGTTAGAGGTTGAAATTTTTAAAATTTTCCTAATATGGTTAACTAAAGATAAATTTAACCCTTAGTTTAAGGTGTTGCTTGTATTATTTATATTTTTAGCAAGTGTGTTTGGTTGTGCAACATGTGAAGCACAGGATAAAATTAGCCAGGCTTTGAGGTTTTGCCTCCTCCTTAACCTTTCCAATGGACCGGGCGGGAATCGCACCCGCGGCCTCATCGTTGCGAACGATGCGATCTGCTGCTGATCTACCGGCCCCGTGCAAATAACTGCTCAAACTCATTCAACTCTGAATTTGTCAAACTACACCCAAAACCCCTCAATGCAAAAACCGCGGAATGATAAGCTAAATTTTCATCCTCCCCAAAACTCCTGAAATACCCCTTTTCAACTGCCACTCCCAATACTTCAACGGACCGCAATACCTTAATGCCGCGCGTCATGTGTTGCCACTTTTCGAGCATTTTTCCATCAATCTTTATCTTCTCCCCATACTCCCCCTCCAAAACCGCCCTCAATTTATTCGGGCTTTCTATCAACAAACGAAGGGTTTTTTCATCAATAATCATGCACATATCTGGGTTGTCCCCAATAACCGCTGCGCACTCCGCCTCCCCGACCTGGATTAACTCCAAAGCCACGTTTCCAACAAAGAACAAATTGTTCGCCGTATTCAAAATATCCCGCGTTTTCTCCTGGCTTGCTGTTATTTTTTCAACTATGCCTTCTGAAAACAGCTTCTTTATCCGCACAGCAGAAAAGCCGTGCTGCCTGGTTTTCGCCGGCCGCTCCACACTCTCCACAAACACAGATTCCGGCGCTGCAAATCGCGCCTTGCTTTTTTCCTTCAAGTGCCTTAAAACCGACACCACGCAGCTTTCAGAAAGCGAAATCAGCGCCGAAGAATCCAGTACTGCCATTCCCATACAAAATCCCAAGAATTAGGAAGCAAAGAAAGAAAAACAAGGTGGGTTGCAAAAACACCTCTAGCCCATGAAAAACGGACTCAAATATTACCCGAAAGCCGCCACAGCCCAGTTCATTTTTCCCCAAACCAGGCTTGCGCTGCCTGAAAAAAATAAAAAAAAAGGAAAAAATTCAGCCGAAGCTAAAAGACGGCAAGCCGGCCTGCACAACTATTGCCGTTGCATAAATCACAGCTGCAAGCAATATTGCAATTGCCAGGTTCCCCTTTTTCAATTCCTTTTGCTCGTCAATCCCTTCCGTCATCGAATCGAATACTTTCAACGCAACAAACTGGGCGACAACCGCAAAAACGATTGCGATTACCAGGTTTAGGGCCCCCGCGCCAAGGTGGCTGAAGAAATTCACATTCGTCACGTCAGTAAACGAGCTAGGAACGATATTCACAACCCCCCCCGAAATGATCGTCGCAACTGACAATATCACCGAGCCAAGCACGATCCCGATTGCCACATTCCCCTTCTTCAATTCTTCCATCTCGTCTATTCTTGACGTCATCTTGTCGAAAATCTTGATTGCAAGGTATTGTGCTGCGACTGCAAATACTATTGCAAGCACCAGCCTTACGATTTGTATTAACGCTTCTTCCATTGCCATTTTTTCCACCCCTATTTTACATACTATTTTTCACAATTGCCTTTTAAATCCTATCCTCTGGCGCGCAACAACTCCCTTAAACCTTCCCTTTCAAATTATGTGGTTGTGCGTTTGGAGTTGCCGCCTCCCCCATTTGGGCCGGCAAATTCTTTGTTTTTTATGGGCCCGTAGTCGAATGGCCAAGACGCCTGTCTTACGGAATTCCAAAACCGCTTTGGTTTTCAAGAAAACACAGGAGATTCGGAGTCCGATTCTCCGCGGGCCCATTTGGCACCAGGGGAACCGGGGTTCCCCTCATCGTGCCTCATTACCCCTCCTGTTTGGCACTGCGGATCTAACTGTATCAACTTCCCTTCACCCCTGCTTCAACCCATTCAAAAACCTTATATCCGCAGCCGCATTCCTAATTCCATGAAGCATAAAGGGTTCATAGCCGCGCCCCTTCTTGGTACGATCATTTTCCTAGTTTGCATCCTGGTGATCATCAACATGGCGCGCTCTGAGCGTGCGTCCGTTTCAGAAACAGTAGGTGATGCATACCATAACAAGCTCGTTTCAACAGTTGAAATCTACCGCAACGACCTCGGCTCTGTTTTCAACATCGGCCTGCAGCGCAACATCGAGTACGGCCTCACCTCAAAATGCTGGTCGAATTTCATCCCCATTACCATGACGAACCGAAATGCCCTCGACGTGGGCATGGTCGCCTACAACGGCAAATTAAAATCCCCCGATCTCAACACCGATGGGTTTTTGCAGGAAAACGAGGAACGGTTTTATTTATGCGCCCGCTCTTCCGATCTGATCAAGTCAGTTGTTTGCTCCAAAAATACCTCGTATTTATACAGCCTTGCGACATGGGCGTCCATATTGGTAAAGGAAAGCAATTTTGAAGGCATCACCCTGACCGCCTCCAATGCGGAATCATTTCTAAACGTAATCGGCGCTAATAATATTGTAGGCTATTCGGAAGGCACCTCCCTTTGCCAGCAACTTCTTTCAGCAGTTGAAATGGATTGCCTGAACTTTGCAAACAATCCCGCGGACCCCTTTCGTTGCTGTTCCTCCCTCAACCAAAACGACGACAGCTGCAGTGCGGTTGTAAAAGGATGTGAGGACGGCACCCAGTTCTTCCTGCGCGTTTCAGTCCAGAATTCCGAAGTATACCGGCAATTTCCGAGGGTGCTGGCGGAGGATACCGCGGGCAACAAGATCCGCACCGGCGCCATTACGGACAGGGATTATGACGCCCCGATCTCCTATCCCTTCTTCAAATACCTTGACGAGGCGTTCAAATTCAACGAGTATCTGGCGTATGGGGCGGATTCGATTTCAGACGCGCCCGGCGCGCAACAGCTGGATAAGGGTGCGGCAAGGGGGGTTGTTGAGGGCAGTTGTGTTGGGAATTCGGACGGTGCCCATGGCTGTGACAAGATAGGGTTTTCCCCTCTCCTGGGCAATGGGTATGACCGTGCACCCTTTGCAACTGAGGACGAAGCAAGGAAATACTACTCGAGGGCGTTTGCCAACTCGATTCTGAAAAAAGCCGGGGACGGGGCGAACAATAGCGGCCTTTTAACACTGTTCACGATCCCAAATTCCGGAAGGAAAAGCTACTTGGATATTGTTTTAGACCCGGAAAATTCCGAAACCATGGCTGCGCTCAATATCCGGGCGCGCCAATGCGCCGATCCAGGCTTTGAATGCCCCTATATTGATTCCTTGAGCAACGAAATAGTGTTTGTGGACAGCAATCCGGTTACGCAGGTGCGGCCGGACGTGAAAAACGAATTCTGCTGGACTTCCAATTCTCGTTTCGTGGGCGAATAGTTCGAATCATTTCACAACAAACCCGCGCAACAAGAAAAGCACGACCACCAATGCAAAACCAACCATGAATACCCTCAACGCAGCGCTCCAATGCTCGAATATGCTCTTTCCCTCGAAATCATCCAGCACGCCCCTTCCCAGGAGCACGGCGGAATATGCCGCAAGCACTTCGGGGATCAGGAATACGTAGTCGTAAATCGGCATGGCGCCGCTCAGCGCCAATGAGGCGTATTTTGCTCCTTCCACCCCCAAAGCGATTGGCGAGGAATACCCGAAAAACAGCAAGG
>JAZDKC010000031.1:0-2301 GCA_043803465.1 Microcaldota archaeon | reverse complement strand
CATCACCAAATCAACATTTCCAAAAAAAAACAAGCGGGCCCGGTGGGATATCCATGCCTTGCCGACTAATTGGCGGAGCCGCAAATTGTTTTCTTTGGCGGCGCCTTACGCCTTTCTTTTCTGAAAAGAAAGGCAAGGCAGGCGATTCGGACCCACGACCTACAGCTTAGAAGGCTGTCGCTCTATCCAGGCTGAGCTACGGGCCCATTAGTTCTAAGAACATCCTTGAAGCTAGCCCAGAGATGGAATAGATAGGCATTGGAGGAGTTAAAAACAATTGCCTCGCTTTTAAAGCACTATCCCGACCTGCCTCAATGAGTTTTGGAGCGTTCCCATCTGCGAGTAGAATTGGATTAGCGCAATTGCAAACCCCAGCAGCGCAAGCAGCCGCAGCTTGGGGTATTTCAGCCAAATGAGGTAGGAGACCCCTGCAGCAGGGGAAATTATCGCCCATATAAGCAGCAGCTTCAGTTCCTTGTCCGCAAAAGCCATGTCCAGCTGGTTTGCCAAAGTCCCGACTGACGATAAGTCATGGCCTTTGAATTGCATCAGGTTCTTTGGCCTGCTGAACGCAGACCTTATCGACGAAAAGATATGGCCTCAACTCTTTGGATGTGAATATTCCAGTGGGGAAAAAATAAATCAGGCGCCGTATATAAATCTTTTCCCGGTTTTTTTGCTTCCGAGAGGGAAAAATCAATGGATTGTGGTTTATAATTCGATTATCCACAAGAATATTGCATGAAAATGCGTTTGTGAAATAAAATGGAGGAACCATATTGGATAAAAAAATTCAGGAGCTGACCCGCAACGCAGGATGCGGTGTTCGTGGGCAGGAAACGCAGGGATAGCATCGTAAACCTTGCGTTCCCCGAAGAGATCGCTACATCCCATAAATATGACCTCGCTCCAGGCTACAGGATTGTCGCGATGCCCATGGAAGAAGACGTAAGGCGTTTTGAAAAATCATATTTGGGGCTGCGGGTGCCAGGTGGGCCCGCAATGAGGTACAATGGGAGCATTGGCTCCTTGAGGTTGGACAAGTATGGAAACGAGCTCGTGCTATCAGGCGTGCAATCACATTACAGGGTGAGCGGGGAGGACCCCGAAAAAAAACTCCCGCAGGAACTGCATAAGAAATACGGAAACTGGAGGGTTGGGGCAATTCTGGATGCGATAAGGCTCTCCAGGAGGATGGGTTTCGCACTCCATATACCATTCTCAACCTTCAAAACCGACGATGCAGTTGCGGATTGCATAAAGGCCATGGGCCGGGCAGGAGTAAAGTACAGCAATGTTGTGGGAAAGCAGAAGCGCAACGAATGGATTATCCTTCCCTGAACGGAAATCATCAGTAGTTAGAAATCGTATGGTCCGTATCATTAAGGAGGACGAGCCGCACCTTCTTTCCATTGATGTCTATCACGTTCACGCACGCATTGTGCTGCTTGAAAACTGGGATGGAGTTCAATGGCAGGCCGATCAGGGTGGCAATAATCACGCGGTTGGTACCCCCATGGGCTATTACTGCAATCGTGTCATCCTTATGTATCCGGAGCAAGTGGTTGATTACAGTCATTGACCGCTTCCTCACATGCTCCCAGCTCTCGCCATCCTTGGGAACATAATCGAAATCCGTGAAATTCACATTTGCAAGCAGCCGTGGCTCCCTTTTCTTCGCATGCCCGTAGTGCAGGCCTTCGAATTCGCCGAAATCGCGCTCCATCAGGCCTTCAAAGGTTTTCAGCTTCAGGCGCGGATGATATTTCAGCACCTCATTTGCGGTCATTATGGCCCTCTGCATGGTGCTGCTGTAGATCGCGTCAATTTTCTCATCCTTGAGCCTCCGCGCCAAATCCCTCGCCTGCTTCAGGCCGTGCTTTGTAAGGGTAGTTTCAATGCTCCCCTGAATCCGGTTGTCGATGTTCATCGGCGTGAGGCCGTGCCTTATCAGGAGCAGACGAGTCATCTTGAGATCACCACTAGAAGGTTTGTAGTCCGCTGTTTTGCCACTTTCATTTCCTTCACATTAAATGAACCAAGCATTTTTCCCCATTTTTCACGGGGATGCAGGTTTCTCCCAACCGAATCTGAAGAAAAATAATCCTCCGTGTAAGGCGAACGGACCGGCACGGAAAAAATTACGAGGGGCGCAAGGGATAGGTGGTGCCGGATTATTGCAATTGCCCCTTTTTCCGTGAAATGCTCAAGAATGCCCTGATGCACAATCGCGTCGAATTTCCCGGCTTTGAAAGGCAAATGTTTGAGATTTGCAAGGACCAATTCCGCCTTTCCGCCAAA
>JAZDKC010000030.1:0-12516 GCA_043803465.1 Microcaldota archaeon | reverse complement strand
GATGCGATGTTTTCGCTAGCTGCGCTCGCGCTTCTTGCGCTGGTTTACGTCGTCATTTCCTCCTCTCATTTCGAAATCCTGAAATATTCAACTCTTGAAAACCAGGGCCGCGACTTCCTGTACCTGAACCACATATTGAAAGTCCCCATCGATCCGGGTACATTCGCATCTCTCACCATGCACAACATCACCGCGTTCTGGAATGGCACGACGGCCTTTGAGAACTTTTCCGAGGTAGACGATTTCACGGCGATAAACGGCACCTGGAGCTGGCTTCCGGATTACGGCGGGATTTACAGCCAAGTGAGCACTATTAATGCAGGTTCGTTGCCATCAGCGCTCATCGCACGCCCCGGAAGAAATTATTATTTCGAAGCGAAAGTGATTTTCCATCTCCCAATAGCCGGCACCAGTGTCGGTCCAAGCAAGTACCTCAACGGTTCAATAGGCGTAAGCATCCGATCCAACCTGACCGGTGCGAGGTACGGGTGCATTATTATCCCGCAGGTGAATGATGCGGGCAAACTGGCTATGTTCCGGATTTCAAATTGGTCGGATTCAATAGACTATGACACGGGAACCCTCCTGAACAGCACCAACGGGCTGTATTTGCCCGGAATCTGGTGGACGATGTGGGTCAATGTGACCGGGAACAGGGTCAATTGTGGCATAAGCAACGGCACCTACTCGCAATGCGCATATGATGGCACAAATCCGAAATGCCCTGGCCTTCTCAATCCATTGCTTCCGAGTGCCAATATGCCGGTTCCATTAACCTATATTGATGTGTCGGCAAGCGCCCCCCAATCGGGTTTTCCCGCTTTAGAGGCGTCCGCAAGCTGGGATGAATTCGGGCCCCACAACCTCCGGTCCGATTTCGATGATGTGAAGCTGGTTTACTATGATTATTTCCAGAACACTTCCCTGCTGGACTCCGGGCCGCTGTTCCTCCGGAGTATGCTCTACCAATATCCGAGGCCGTGCGGTTGCACGGATTTCTGCTATGTCAACAAGACCAATTTCTGCCTTACGATGCAGGAGGGCCTGATGAATGTAAAGAAAGAGGTTTGGGTATCATGAGAAAGGCATTCTTTTCATTTGTCACAATCTCGCTGGTAGCGTTGGTGCTATTCGTCGGTGCCGCATACCTGCTCTCATTCAAGGATTTCCGCGATACGGCCCAATATGATCTGGAGATCCGCAGGGTTGCGGAGAGGATGAAGGACGCGAATGACGCATTCAACAGGACTTTGATAGATGCGCTTGTCGATGCGGGCTACAAATCTTACGACTGCAGCCTATACCCCGCCAGCCCGCCTGCACTTTCTGCGCCCGCATTCTGCGACGATTTCAAAGCGCTCTTCAATGCCTACTCGGACAACATCCATACTTATTTTTCAGATGAAATTTATGTCAACATAACCAACCGCACAGTCGCATGCGTTGACTTAGCCGCAATAGTTGGCACGCAATTTTTCAATGGCAGCGGCAATTACTTGAACATCAGCATTTCAAAGAATGTAGGCGTGAATGTGAGTTTGGAGATTCGGTCGCAAAACGTTGTTTGGAGCGAACCCATCGGGATGAATGTGACTATCGATTTGTCGAATACGACCATTCTCGGGGCTCTTTCTCCAGGCCAGCCAAATGCGTATTATGGCATCCGCATCAGGGGTGCGGGCACGAATAGGACACTTGGTTCTTACATTGCAATAGTCCCGTGCTAGCAGCTAATACCTTCTATCCGAATAGCCCGAATGGGTATCCGTGTAGCTGTGGTGCTCGCCGTAGTGGGAGTGGTCGCCATAATGTGAATGGCCCTCGTGCGCCGCCTCCCCCTCTTCCCTCGGCGGGATTTTAACGAACAAGTAGTATTTCTCCTCGGCCTTCAGCTCCTGTATGACCCTATGCAAAATGATCTCCTCGATTTCCTGCAGGTGCGGCATCCTCGAATTGATGTCCTCGAAGGATTGGAAAGGCGTTTTTTCCCTCTCCGCTATGAATACCTCCAAATTTTTCTTTCCAACACCGGGCAATAGCTCGAGGGAATGTATCCGGATATTTATGCTTCCGGCCCTGTTCAGGAAGCCCACAAATTCCGTTTCATGCAGCTCGAGGATTTTTCGGATCACATTTTCGACCTCCCGCTGGCCCACATTGGTAAGGTCCTTGTAAATCAGGCGTGCTTTGATCCGCTCCACCTTGTCGCGCACGTTTTTCCCGATGTAAACCCTTTCAAATGGCGCAACCGCCATGTTGGGCTTGAGCACCACTTCCAGCAATGTGAAATAGCTTTCGCCAAGCACCTGGGCCGTAGGCTCCTGCTTGCTCTCGCCTGCCTTCCCATGCGGCAAGAAATCCAGCACCAATGCATGCTCCTCCTTCCTGAACATTTTATCCACCAATTACTTGCTGTGCTTCTTCAAAATTTTCGTGATCTCCTTGATCTTTTCGGAAGTGAAATCGAGCTTCTCCTTGCTCAGGATGGTTTTTACCAGCTCCTCCTTTGTTGGCAAATTGTTTGTCAGCTCCATTATCTGCTTTTCAGACAGGATGTTGAGCTCCCCAAGCTCCTTTCCAAGCTTTTCACTCTCGGATTCGGATAGCTTGGTGAATTTTTCGAGGTATTCGAGGGTATTTTGCTGCTCGTAGCCGAGCTCCCCATCCTTCTTGTGCTTTTCCAGCAATGCCTTTGCTTCCGCATATGAAATTGCCTTTTCCTCTATCATTTTCATCAATACCACCAATTAAATTTTTGAAAGATGAGCGCCATACACCACTAATGTTTTGAGCTTGTTGATGTCCTTGACCGCGACGACTATCGAATCTCCCTGCTTGCCAATGACCTCGCCGCTCTTTTTGTTGAAGTGCAAATACGGCATGCCTTGCGGGAACCTGGGATTGATGTTGATCCGGACCTTCTCCCCGATAGTGAATTCGCGCAAGTGTATTGTAATCGGCAGCCTGCCCTTGCTCTTCAGATTCCTGCCCTTTCCGCTATATTTGCCATGCGACCGTTTCATTCGTATCACTCTCCAAGTATTGTAATCTGCTAAATTCTACTGCTATCCCTAGCTGCTTTAAGAATCAGCGAAAGTTTGTTGTTTATAAACAATAAAAAGGTTTTGATGGAATGCACTTCGAGTGCCAGTTACTTATTCTTGTTCTGTGCAACACGTGTCGCAGATTTCATACATAAATACGGCCCTATTGAAGGGTAAAGTATAAATACTTGTAACTACCTAATAGTAGTTGCCTTTAAGCAGTGAGTCGCATGACCGTACTACATCACCACGCGGATCCGATCCAAATGGTCTCAATTCTGTTCGCTTTGCTACTCATAACCTCCAGGGGGTTTGCCCTGGATTTGCCTGCAGCAGATGCGGTTTCAGACTTCTTCAGCTACCCGTGGCCGATAATCGCATTTTCAATGGTCATGCTTGCGCCTGTTGTGTTCTTCAGGTATTTTCCGGGCAGTATGGTGTTCTTCATTTCAGGTTTGATTTTATTCTTGGCATTAAGGGCGGGTTTAAACTAGGGATGAAAAAATGGTAACCTCACTCGAAACACTGGATGACTGGCTCGTAGTGTTCTGGATAGCAGTTCCGACAATGTTTATTTTGAATATGTACCTTGGCCTCGACTATGCCACGATGCTCCTTCCCTTCAGGGGCTGGTTCCCGGGCTTTTACGGAATAGATGCAATCATCGGAATGTCCCTTATCATCATTTTGCTCGAGAAATACTGGTTCCGCATAGGCTGGCTGGTCACATTCGCATTCGTGTTCGGCTTAATATGGATTCTCGGCTGATTTGGGGGTAGGGGCAACACGAGTAGGGGGCGTGCCCCCTGGAGGTGTTGGCGAGTCACATTCGCATTCGTGTTCGGCTTAATATGGATTCTCGGCTGATTTGGGGGTAGGGGCAACACGAGCGGGGCCCAAGAGCAGGGCGCAGCGAGCCGCGCAGGCAAATGCGGCATATCTTAGCGAGCGTGCTGCGGCACCGGAACGGTTCTCCCCGCGCCATTTATAAACATTTATAAACTCCCGGAAGTAAACTTTATAAAGCCAAAAAGGCAGCAGAGGCGATTTACTAGCATGAAAAAGGCCAAGAAAAAGCATAAGATAAACATGAATTTTAAGGTCGAGAATATCGTCGCGTCCGCCAACCTCGAAGTAGAGCTGGACCTTTTCAATATCGCGATGGAAGTCGACAATGTCGAATATGAGCCCGAGCAATTCCCGGGTGCGATCATGCGCCTAAAGGAAATCGGGACTACTTTGTTGCTCTTCAAGAACGGGAAGGTGATTTGCTCGGGCGCAAAGAGCGAAAAGCAAATCGAGCAGAGCATCAGGCGTGCAGTTGAATTGCTTGAGGATTTCATAAGTTGAGGGGGATGAGAATGGCGATTTCCAAACCGGGATTAGTGTCTTTGATTTTAGGCATCCTGATTGTTGCGGCTGCGTATTGGCTGGGCTTCCAGAATTCCGGAATATTTGCCATGCTAATTACCACCATGCAAGGCGGCATCATCCTCCTTGGCCTATTCCTGATGCTGATCGGTTTCCTGATGGTAATAATCTGATTAATCAAGAAGCACCCCCCTATTCCGATTTTTTCATTGCCCCTGTTTTATTCCCTGCCCCTGCCGTTGTTGTTTTTATTCCTTGCGATTCATTCTTAGGCAATGAGGCTCCTGTTAGTTGAAGTTGAACGGCATTTTCCCCTAATGGCCACTTTGAAATCGGAGCTGAGCTTGGCATTCAAAAAGGAAATAATCACTCATCACAAAACTTTCATCGTCGAGCCTTCATGCTTCAATCATCGCAAGCATAAATGGGATGGCGGCAAAATACTTGCGCAGCTCAGGGGCGAGTTTAGGAAAACCCGCGCAGGCCAGTTCATGGTCCTTGGCATTTTTCCATATGATATGTATGTAGACTCGCTCAATTTCGTTTACGGCCTTGCGGAAAAGAACGGCAATTATGCGATCGTTTCGGCTTTCCGGCTGGGCGAGGGTTTTTATGGCAAGCATCAAAACGAAAAACTGTATTCGCAACGCATTTTGAAGGAAGCGTTGCATGAAGTTGGGCACATGATGGGCCTGGAGCACTGCAAGAACAAGAAATGCGTAATGAGCTTCTCCCCGAACATCCTCTTTGTCGACAAGAAGGGCTCCGAATTCTGCGAGAGATGCGAATTCCTGCTATAGCGGCCCGTTGGAAGCAGTCTATTGGAAAAATCAGCAGGTGTTCTTGTAAAGCTCCTCCCTGAAAACAATCGGGAACAGCGTGTAATACCTGCGCATCGTTTTCGAGCAGAATGAGCCTTCAACCTGCTGCGGTTGCGAATACTTCGAAGTAATGTCGAGCTCAACATTCCATTTGCCGTCGGTTTTTGCAAATTTTACTATGCTGTATTCGGCGTCTTCGCCATATGTGACCTTTGCATCCTCGAGGATGAACTTTTCGACTGTTGCGCGGTCAAGCTGCTGCTCGCCGCTTTTGGGCGTTAATGAGTTGAAAATCAACGCTAATAGAAGCACCGCAACTAGCACGGCGATTTGGCGCATCTTATTCCCCCTCAGTAGTTACTGATGCAGTAATTTTAAATGTTTCATCGACACCTCTGGGTAACCTAGGTTCCCCACTCGTGTCGCCGCCTCCCCTCCTGATTGGTTTTGCGAATTTATTGTCGCCGCCTCCCCCTTGATTATTCCGCCCCTCACCCTTTAATTGCCCCTGCGGATTAATCGACCAATGCATCCTCCTTTGCGCCCAATATGCCTACTTCCGCCTTATTTTTTTCCCCTCTACCATCGCTTTAAATTGATTCCTTGCTTTGTAATTTCAATCTGGTGTGCGTTTTATGGTCGAACTCAAGGCAAAGATTTTCGATGTGGAACAGGGCCAAAGCGAATGCGTCCTGAACGAAGTCCGCGCAGCCGAGTTGGGGCTCTCGCTTTATGACCGTGTGCAGCTGAAATTGCGCGGAAAGCAGGCTGTTGCGATAGTCGACCACTCCCAAAAGGCAATAGGGACCGATGAGATCGGCCTGTTTGACGAGGTTTCCAAGCTCCTGGATGCAAATGACGGCGAACTGGTTTCCCTCGAACCCCTTCAAAGGCCGCTTAGCCTTGATTACATCAAGAAAAAACTCGACGGGAAAATATTATCCCAAAAGGAAGTGCATACGATAATCCGCGACCTCATGCATGAAAACCTTTCGCCAACAGAACTTGCCGCATTTGTGAGCGCGATCTACATCCACGGCCTTAGCATGGACGAGACCATCGCATTGACGAATGCGATCGCAGAGTCTGGGGACACGCTCAAAATCAGCAATGCAATAGTGGTAAGCGAGCATTCGATCGGGGGGGTTGCGGGTGATAGGGTTGCGATGCTAATTGTCCCGATAATTGCCTCCCTTGGGATAAAGATGCCCAAAACAGCCGCAAGGGCGATTTCATCCGCTTCGGGTACGGCAGATTCGATGGAAGTACTCACTTCGGTTTCATTATCCGTTTCCCAAATTGAAAATGTGGTACAGAAAACCAACGGCTGCCTGGTATGGGGCGGCGCAGTAAGGCTTGCAAGCGCTGATGACAAGCTAATCAAGATCCGCAACCCTTTGAGGATGGACCCCAAATCCCTGCTACTTTCGAGCATCCTTGCAAAAAAGAAGGCGGAAAGCGCGCAATATGTGCTGATCGACATTCCCGTTGGCCGGGGTGCAAAGATCGAGAAAATTGATGAGGGTCACATGCTTGCAAGGGATTTTGAAAGCCTTGGCTCAAGCCTTGGAATGCAGATAAAATGCCTGATTTCGGATGGCAGCGCGCCAATTTCATCTGGCATCGGGCCCGCATTGGAGGCAAGGGAGGTGCTTAGGACATTTGAGACAAACGAGCACAATATGCTTTACGAAAAGGCGTGCCTGATGTCCGGGATCATCCTCCATATGGTGCGCGGGATTTCGCAGCAGGAAGGCTACAAGATAGCAATCCAGCAGATGCAAAGCGGAAAGGCATATGAAAAACTCAAGGAAATCATCGGCGCGCAGGGCGGGAATCCAAACCTCCGGTCAAGCGATATCCCGATAGGAAAGATAAGTGCCAAGATTCTTGCGGAGGAGCGGGGGAAGATCTCGCATATCGACAACAAGGCGCTTTCCCGTGTGTGCAGGATGCTCGGTGCGCCTACTGACAAGCGCGCAGGAATTCTCCTCAAGGTGAAAAATGGCGAGAATGTCGAGAAGGATGACGAGATTGCGGAACTCATCGCGACCTCACAGCAAAAACTGGATTATTGCATCGAGCATATGCAGGTAAATAGGATTTTCGAAGTGGAAAAAATCATTATCGATTTAATTTGAGCGGATTTGATATGCATGTCGCACTGCCGGAAGAAGCGGAAGAATTGATGGAAAAATACGCCATACCCTTCGCAAAAAATTTCCGTGCAAGGGATTTTGGCGAGCTGCAGAAATACTCGATGCAGATGCACAAGCCGCTGGTTTTGAAAGTGATCAGCCTTGAAGCAGTGCACAAAACCGAGCGCGGCCTCGTGCGGCTGAACATACACAGCCAAACGGAGCTTCGGGACGAGTTCGATGAGGTTACGGAAGCAGCAAAGGATTTGCGGATTGAAGAGTACCTGATTCAAGAGCAGAAAGAGGGCATAGAGTTCATCATCGGCGGCAAGGAGGATCCGAGCTTTGGCAAGGTGCTGCTGTTCGGATTGGGCGGCATTTTTGTTGAATTGCTAAAGGAGCGTGCATTGCGCGTCCTGCCCGTCACATCCGAAGAGATTGAAAAAATGATCCTGGAAACAAAGGCGGCGCCCTTTCTGAAGGGATACCGGAACAAGCGCGTTTCGAAGGAAAAGCTTATCGAAGTCATTTACAAAACAGCCGAGCTTATTCAAGGGGAGGATGTTTTGGAGCTGGATTTCAACCCGGTCATTGCGAATGAGCATGAAATTTCTGTGGTCGATGCGAGGATAGTCCTTAAATGATAAAATCGAAAGATCGGTTTAATTTTTTTAATGAAAATATGCAATAATGAAAAGATTCTGGGACCGCGATAATCCGTTTTTAAAAGTCAAATATTTTGGTCGGTTTTCATATGGATGATTCAACTCGAAATGCAATGAATGCGCTAACAGACCCGAAGTGCGTTGCAGTGGTTGGGGCGAGCAGCGACCAAAACAAGGTAGGGTACGGGGTGCTCAAGAGCCTCGTTGAGGGCTGCGTTTTCAAGAGCTACAATTGCAGCGCTTTTTCCGGCAGCGTCTATCCGGTCAACCCGCATGAAAAGGAAATTCTTGGCAGGAACTGCGTTGCGAGAATGCAGGATATCCCGGAAGAAGTGGATTTGGTGGTAATTGCTGTGCCCGCAAAGATAGTTCCGCAGATAATGCGGGATAGCGCGGAGAAAAAGGTCAAGGCTGCCGTTGTGATCTCCGCAGGCTTCGCGGAAACCGGCGAGGAAGGAAAAAAACTGCAGGATGAAATCCTGCAAATCGCAAAAGCAGCCGGAATCCGGATTTTAGGGCCAAATGTCCTGGGGATTTTGCGGCCGGCCATAAGCCTTAACGCATCATTCGCCCTCTCGATGCCCGAATCCGGCGAGATTGCATTCATTTCGCAATCCGGCGCGCTTGCGGATTCCGTTGTCGACTGGGCGTTGGATGCAAGGTATGCGTTCTCTTTGCTCGTCAGCCTGGGCAACTCCGCCGATCTGGATGTTTCCGATTTCCTCGAGTTCTGCGCTGATGATGCCGAAACAAAGGCAATCACCCTTTATTTGGAGGGAATCCGGGATGGCAGGAAATTCCTGCGGGTCGCCAAGGAGGTCACAAAGAAGAAGCCCATAATCCTGCTCAAGGGCGGGCGTTCTGCAAGGGGCGAGAAGGCAATTGCGTCCCACACAGGAAGCCTGGCAGGCTCATTCGCAGTAGTTGAAGCGGCAATGAAGCAAGCGGGTGTGTTCATGGCCGAATCATGGGAGGAATTGTTCGATTTGGCGAAGGCGCTCAGCGAACAGCCCCGAGTGGGCCGGAATAATGTGGCGATAATCACGAATGGCGGCGGAGTAGGCGTTTTGACTGCCGATTACTGCGATCTGCACGGGCTGAATGTCGTTACTCTTACCCCGGAAACAATCAGCAAGCTGGAGGCTGGCGGCAAGATGCACCAAGCGTATTCCAAAGCCAATCCCTTGGACTTGGTGGGTGATGCGCTCCCCGAAAGATACGAGGTGGCGCTCAACACCCTTTTGGCGGAAAACTATGTCGATGGAGTGATTGTGATCCAAACCCTGCAAACGATGACGCGTTCAAAAGAAGATGCGGAGGTCGTGGTTGCTGCGCATAAGAAATTTGCGCATAAGCCGATAATCTGCGTTTTCATGGGCGGCAAATACTCCGCGGAAGGCGTTGCGGTGCTAAGGCAGAACAACATTCCCGATTACAACGATCCCCTGAAGGCCGTCAAGGTCATGAAGGTTCTTTGCGGAGTGGTTTAAGGCTATCTGCGCTCCCTCTCGCGTTTCCCCTTCCATTCCTCGAACTCTTTCTTATTCCTTTTTTTCCAATCCTCCACGTTCGTTATGCCATTCTTTTGCTTTTCCCCGGGGTCGGTGAACGCAGGCTTTCTTTTTTGGGGCTCATATTTCTGCATTGCCCCCGGTTTGGGCAACTCGATGTAGTTTTTGGGCGGGAAATTATCGTTCTTGACGTCTGCGATGAATGTGATTATCCCCCCGATCACGAAAAGGTTTCGCAGGAATCTCCATGTGCCCATATCTGCTCGCCATGCAACCCGATTATTTATGGATATGCCCCAATCCCGGATTGGAATCAAAGGCGTTTCAATGCTACGGCTTGACGTTTTCAACAACCAACTTCCTGTACGGCTCGTACGCGTTCAAGATGGGTATTGCGACAATCGCAGGCATCTCGTAGGAATGCATTTCCTTTATCCGCTTCTCGACCTTCGGGTACGCCGCATCCGTGCTCTTCAAAATGAGCGTCCATTCCGCATGGTCCTCGAAGTTGCCCTTCCATTCGTACATCGATTCCGTTTCGTTTATGTTCGAGCATATCACGAGCCGTTCCTTCAGCAATGAGAGAGCGATCCTCTTCGCCTCCTTCAAGCTGCCGCATGTGACCCTTACCTCAAGAATCCTTCCGTCCATCTCATATCCCCCCTTCTGATTTTTTTATGAATATTATGCGGGCCCTGGGCGCAAATCCTGCAACCCCCTCGAATTTTGCTTCCGTCCAATTCACATCCTCCTCAATTTCGCAATCCTGTCCTCCAGCGGAGGGTGGGTGCTGAACAGGTTGCCCACGAACCGTTTATTGAGGGGGTTGGAAATAAATAACGGTGCGACCGCTTCGCTCACGTTCCCCATTCCCGGAGAAGTGTCGTTCTTGATTTTTTCCAATGCAGCCGCAAGCCCTTCGGGGTAGCGGGTTAGCAGCGCTCCGGATGCATCCGCCAGGTATTCCCTCTTCCTTGAAATCGCAAGCTGCACTAATTTTGCAAAGATTGGCGCCAGGATCGCGAGCACTATCCCTATGATCACTATTGCGCCTCCGCCCTTTCCCTTGCTGTTCCCCCCTCCCCTGAAGCCCACCCTCAGCATCATGTCCGCAATAATCGCAATTGCGCCCACCATCACCGCAGCGTACATCATCATCCTGATATCATAATTCTTCACATGCGACATCTCGTGCGCAATAACCCCTTCCAGCTCCAGCCTGTTCAATTTCTTGATCGTGCCTGTGTTGACCACCAAGACCGCATTCTGCGGATCCCTGCCGGTTGCGAACGCGTTTATGCTTTCGTCATCAATGACGTAGACCTTTGGCACCGGCAATCCCGCAGCGATGGAAAGCCCCTCGACCGTATGGAAAAGGAACGGGAATTCGCTTTTCCTCAACGGCCTCGCGTTGACTGTTGAGAGCACGATTTTGTCGCTGTAGTAATACGCGCCGACCACCATGATGATTGCGATTATTATCGCGAAAGTGGAGGCGAAATACCCAAACCCCGTCAATTCGCCGAAAATGTACGCAAGCGAGAACATCAGCACCACGAAGAACAGCATGTACAAATAGCTCTTCCGCTTGTTCCATGTTATCTGCTCGTACAGCTCCACCATAAGGATAATATTAACGGGAAAGGGTTAAAAAGTTGGATTTTTACTAATAGTTCCCAATTTCCTTGCTCCTTTCGTCGTAGGAACCTTTTTCTTTTCCTAAAAAGAAACCGAAAAGACCCTCGTGGTCTTTGCGGACCTGAAGACTAAAAAGTCTTCCGGGAAGCCCTCCGGAAAAAGAAAAGAGTTTACGTCCTTACCGATACCCTTCCTTTTAGGCCAAGGAGTCGGTTATTTATTCCTATTATCAGATGAACTTACATTCTTCGCTCCTTTCGTCTAGTCCGGTCAAGGATTCCGTTCCCTGCGCTGAAAAGCATCTGGGAGGATAAGCCTTTCGAGCCGAGAACACGGGTTCAAATCCCGTAAGGAGCATTTCATTTGTCAATGCCCGGAGTGCGCAACCCGGGCCCGCGCTTGAATCGGGCGACATCAATCCGGCAGCCCGGCTCCGCAACAGGGCAATTCATTAGCGGCGCATTACGAAATTGCTCAGCGCAAAGCCGGTCAAGTCGCCAAAGCTGAATATGCCCCCATAAGGTTCCGTACTTGGATACGAGTAATTTCCAACCAAGGCGCCTCCGGAATCCAGTTTCATCACATTTCCAGCTGCCCCGTTAACGACCCACACAAAGCCATCCTGGTCCACGGCAAGCCCCGTTGGTGCGAGCCCGCTAAAATAGGTGCCCAATCTCACGCCATCTGGGGATAATTTTATCATGGCGTCCTTGCTGCTTGCCCAGACGTTGTCCTGGGCGTCAATTGCCAGGACCCCCGCATTATATGCATAGTAACCGGACTCATTTCCTGCAATATTGCCCTCATTATCCAACTTGTACAAATATCCGGATGAAACCCAGATGTTTCCGTGTGAATCTGCTGCAACAAAGGACGGCGAATTGAACGGAGTGCTGTGGATTACCGCGCCTGTTTGGCCATCGAGCTTTGCTACTGTCTGGGGCTCATAGGTGTTTGCAATCCAGACATCCCCGTCATAATCGATTGCAATCCCGAAAGGCGCCCTTCCGCCCGTGCTGTAGGTGCCGATCAGCTTGCCCGAATTGTCCAGTTTGGTCACGGTATCATCCCCGCGGTTAGTCACCCAAACATTTCCGGAACCATCCGCCGCAACTCCTTCCGGATCAAATCCAACCGGGAACGTGCCAAGCAAGGCGCCAGTACTGCCATCAAGCTTCATTACATTGTTTTCTTCCATGCCCATGTTTGCCACCCAAACATTTCCCGAAGGGTCGATTGCAAGCGACCTTGCCCCAATCCCGACGCGATAGGTGCCTGCTATGCTGCCATCAGAACGCGACAATTTGCTGACGGTATTTGAGCCATCG
>JAZDKC010000029.1:0-27406 GCA_043803465.1 Microcaldota archaeon | reverse complement strand
GAACGACACGGCCATATGCAAACGGATCGGCTCTGCTGAAACAGGCGAATGCATATATGAAATTGCCGTCGCAACCAACAACGTGATCATGTGCGATGCGATCAACCATACTGCGGCAGAAAGGAGCGAATGCTTCAATTATTTCGCGAACCGCAATAGGAATCACACCTGGTGCGGCGAGATCGATATCGAAAGCCTGCGGAATTCATGCGTAGCCGATTTTGCGAGGCTCGAGAGGAATGCCACTTTGTGCGACATGATGGTTGGCACGGCAGCCGATGAGAAGGATATGTGCATATACAATGCGGCATTGGCACAGGGAAACCTGACCACCTGCCTGAACATCACATCGAATTTGATCCGGGGCCGGTGCACAAGCACATTGCATGCAAGGACCGGATCACCCTAACCAATCAGAACAGCTTATTGGCAAATGCCGCCGCGCCTTGGCGGATCAGAATGGCTCGCTCGCAAACGAAACCGAGCTTATGGTGTCACCCAATCCGACGGTTGCCTTGGGCTTTACGATTGCGGTCGGAACCATTATGAGCCAGTGGTCGCCCGCATCATAAATTCCATTCAGCATGAACCGTTCCGCCTCTTGCCTGCCCGGGTGCAGTGCATTTGCCATGGCCTTCATCGCATCAATCCCTATGTCCGAAATTTTCAGATGCGCAAGTTTTTTAAGATCGGGAAGGAACGGCGCCTTCCCGAACAGCGCGCGGGCATCGGCCACGCTTGAAGCAAAAAGCATCGAATTGACGAACTCCGAGGGAAGTCTCCTCCCCGCATAGTCCTTCCGCAGAAGCAGCAGGAAATACCCCAAGGTATGCGCATGCAGCCTCTTGAGCTTGTATTTATGGAAAATGCGCAGTATTGCCCGGTAATAATTGTGGGGGGACTCGTGCCTCTCCAGCGCATGCGACAGATTGCGGTCGCCCATGCGCCTGAGGAAATGGATCGTCTCCACTTCGTTGATGCCGAGGCTGTCGAAGAATTGCAGCAGCCGCGGGTAAATTATTTTATCAAGATACGGGTCATGGATCGCCACGTATTCGATATGGAAACGGGCGCGCTTGTTTTGCCTTAGCAGCTTCAACTGCCATATGAGCGTCTGTAGCCTGTTCCGGAAATGGCGGCCGTCCATTTTGTGCTGGAAGGATTGGAAGCCAGCGAGGAAGAAAACATCGAATGAGCCCGAGATTTCCTGAAGATGCGGTTCGATCTCGGCAGCAAAAACGGGCTCGTATTTCGCGGGCCTCGAAGCGACTATTAGGCGGTTGGAACGGGGGCACACGATTTGCCTGTTCTGGAAACGGATAGCATCCCCTTTTTTGAACTCAAAAATCCAGTTGGTCTTCGTGGGGTCCGTGGCTTCGAAGCTTGCCCGGGGTTTTTTGAACACCAGCCGATCATGGATGATTTTTGGGAAATACAGGTTTTCCTTGTAGAATAATCTCGACTGCGGCCTTGAGAGTATGGGCGAATAGCATACGGTGTTCACCTGCAGCTGCGAGAGCTGGTTTGAAATGATGCCCGCCTGGCCCCCCATCCTGATCTCTTCCCTGAAAACCGCCTTGAACCATTCGAACAATTTGGGGTTGTGGCAAGGGATCTCAAGCGCCTTCCCCCGCGAAAATACGTCAAGGAAGCATGCGAAGAACTCCTCCTTTGTTTCGACGGAG
Organism: Microcaldota archaeon; assembly: GCA_043803465.1. Lineage (GTDB taxonomy): Archaea > Micrarchaeota > Micrarchaeia > Norongarragalinales > SBBD01 > JACRGC01. Next base: position 25,721 of record JAZDKC010000029.1, on the reverse strand, counting down.
GAGGGGGAGAAATTTTTTTGGAGCGATCCGATTTTTTTTCGGTCGCACTTTTTCAACTCGGCCTCGTATTCCTTTTTTCCGTATTGGACCACCGCATCGGTAATCGCATTGAAAGCGCAGAACACGCGCTGCATGCGCATCCGCGAATAAGTATGCCCAGCCGTAGTCCGCAGCTTGGCGCTCCACACCCTTTCGAGAATGGCGTCTTGAACCATCATCTAACCTTTTTGCTCATCGGAGGAATACACGATCCCGGAATCCGGTTCGGAGTATTCGAATAATTCGCGCTCGCTGAAGAACCGCGATATCTCCTTCCCTGCTGCGTCCTTGCTGTCTGACGCATGCACGATGTTGCTCTGCACAGACATGCCCAGATCCCCCCTTATTGTGCCCGCGGGCGCTTTCCTTGCATTGGTGGGGCCGCATATCGCCCTCACGACTTCAACGCATTCGAGGCCTTCCAGCACCATCGCAATCACGGGCGCGCTTTTCATGAATTTTTTTATGCCCCCGAAGAACGGCTTGTCCTTCAAGTGCGAATAATGCTCGTCCAGCAGATCGTCATCAAGCCGCATCATCTTCAGGCCCACAATCTTCAGCCCTTTTTTCTCAAATCTGGAAATCACAGCGCCCGCAGCATCCCTTTGGATGCAATCCGGTTTTAACAGTATCAAGGTTCGTTCCATGCCATACACCTCGCAAGTAGGTGGGAATATTGAAAGGCGGGTGAATTTAAGCCTTGCTTCGAAATGAAAATGCACCGCAGGAAGGCTATAACGATACCTTAATAACATGGAATTGGGAATTTCCTTGGAAAAGAGTATGGATGGGCATGAAATTGCAAGGCTTGCAAGGAAATATAGGTGCGAAATCGAATTCTTCAGCACGGCGGAGAAGGGCTACATGCTTTCATCCCAAAAAAAGGAGGTCCATTCGAAGGATGCAAATTTCACTTCGGGATTCGCGGTCAGGACAATTCGGAATAAGAGATTGGGATTCTATCCGTTCGAATCCGCAGCAGAAGCGGAAAGCGCGGTCAGAAGGGCGCTGAAATTGGGCGAATTGCAGGAGAAGGCCGAGTATTATTTTTCAGGGGAAAACGGGAAGTCCGGGAAATATTACGATAGGAAATGCACGAATTTCCAAAATTGGGGAATTGAGGAGCTCGAAGGGATGCTGGATATGCATGAAAGGCAAAAGGTGGAAAGCGTGCAGAACTTGATTGGCGCAACGGCCTCCACGGATTTGCTGATTGGCTCCGAAGGCGGCATGGTGGAGACCAAATCTACCTCGTTTTTTGCTGCATCGCAATGCGGCTTTTTGGAAACCGAGGCAGATGATTCGTTTAGCTCTGCAAAGTTTTCCTTCGACCCATCGGAAGTTGCTCTGAATGCGGCGAAGTTCGCCAAGGCATCCGCTGATGCGAAAAAAATCAATGGCGGAACGCGGGAGGTGATCTTCGACATCCGGGCGTTGCACCAGCTTTTGCAGTTATTCCTGCCGTTCAATTTCAGCGGCGAATCATACAGGAAGAAATTGACTAAAATTAGCAAGGGTGCAGAATTTGCTTCTGAAAATATTTCAATTATTGACGATCCACTGATGGCAAATGGCACCCGCCCTTCGGAATTCGACGACGAAGGATTCAAAAGCACCCGGAGGAGGTTGGTTGAACGGGGGGTAGTCGATTCGTTCCTTTTCGATATGCGCACAGCAGCAAAAATGAAGGGGGAAAAAGCCGGAAACGGAGCAAGGCCCGCATTCACTGCCCAGCCGATGGTCTCGTTTTCCAACATCTCGATTGAAGGCGGCAAGGAGCCGGATTTGGTAACTGATTGCAGGAGGGGTATTTTCATAAACTCCTTTCTCACTTCCGGAGCGAATCCGGTTACCGGTGATTTCTCATTCCCATTGCTGATCGCATTCAAGGTTGAGGGGGGGGAGCCCACGAATGCAATCAAGGGTGCGATGATGAAGGGCAATTTCTTCGGGCTGATGAAAACGGCGCAGTTTGAGAGGGAAACCGCGGTTTACAACGGCTTGAGGAGCGGGCGCATGATGTGTGAATTGGAAATAATTTCTTAATTAATAAATAGGTTTTTTTAAGCCTGAAAAATGTGTTTTTGGCGGCCCAAAACCACTATTTAAAAAGCTTTTAATCCAAAACAATGCGCTAATTTTGATGGTTCGGGGTTGTTATAGATGGATTTGGAAGAAGAGCAGAAGCCTTTTGAAAATGCGGATGAGCAGCCTGCAGCTGCAACCGGAGAGGAGCAGGGGCCGGATATCGTTTCCGAAGCAGAAGAGGCAAAACTGCCATTCCCCAATGCAAGAATCGTTGCCATAATCAGGGAGAACCTCAAGCAACCCCATCAACTAAAGAAGGAGGTCAAACTTGCGGCCAATTACCTGCTCGCGGAGATATTGAAGGATATCGCCATGAGCATGGACTCAGAGCCCTACAATTCACTCTCGGTGGAACATTTCAACAAGGCTTCCCGGAAATACAGGGAAATCGCGCTTTCCCAGGCACGGATCCGCAGGATCCAAAAGGTGCTGGAAAAGCAAAGAGCCGAGTTGGATGAAATAATCGTGGAAATAGAGCTTGAGTCCCCTGCGGGATCGCAGGACTAGTTAGGGAGAGAATGGAAGAGGAAAAACAGCTGCAGGATTTGAAGGAGGAAACCCACAAGAAGAACTTGGAGGTCAAGAAGCTTGCGGAGGAAAATTCGAAAAACATAGCGAAGCTTCGCGAATTGCTCGATACTGCGGAGGAGCAGCGGAAATTAAGGGACGATTATAACGCCAAAGTCAAGGAAATCAGCGAGAAGCGGCGCTCATTGATCGAACAGAGCAAGAAAATTGACACGGAATTGCGGGAGCTTGAGGCGGAATCGGCAAAAATAAAGGAGCCGCAAACAAGGATCCCGTTGCCAAGATTGGAGCGCATGATTGACGAGCTCGAATGGCGGCAGCAAACGCAGAGCATGTCCGTGAAGGATGAGAATGCATTTTCCAAGCAGATCAAGGAGCTTTTGAAGGAAAAGCAGGCGATAATGAAGTCGCAGCCTTTGAGGAAGAGGATTTACGAGCTGCACAGGAAGCGGCAGGAACTGAGCATGGAATTCCGTGCGCTCGATGGCGCGCAGGAACTGAATGCAAAGGAGAGCGACAAGCACCATGAAACGATGCTCAAATCCTACAAGAAGGCGGATGAGACAAGAGCTAAGATTTCCGAATATTTGGAGAAGATTGGCGAGAAGCGCAAGGATGCGGATGATACTTATTCCAAGATGAGGGAAGTGCGCGACGGCATGCAGGATGAGGAACGGAAGCATTATTCGGATGAAAAGCATGAGCGCAAGATGAAGGAGGATGAGAGGAGGGACGAGCTCGAGGAGCGCGCAAGGGAAATCTACATAAAATTCAAGGCCGGAAAGAAAATCAGCATGGATGAATTGCAGATATTGCAGATGGCGGGATTGGAGATCTGATTGACTAACCCAAGGGGAACACATTTCCCCCTAGTTTAGTCGGATGCCCAACCCCCATTATTTGCTATCGAATTAATAATTTTCCTCTCAAAAATATCAATATGGCTATTGAAAAAGTTGCATTTACCGCCGGATTCGGAACTGGGCTTTTAATCGGAATAGAATTGAAAACTGTTCAAGATGTAAGCCGAGAAGGAATTTCACTAACCATTATTCAAACATTTTGCAGTTCAGCTCAAAAAATACCTAATTCGCCCTGCGATCTTCTATGGGCTTTTGGATTAGTTTTCTTATTAGCAGGCTTATTCACAATAGCATCGGATTATAAGAAAAATGGATTCCTTTATGGATTGGGTTTTATCTTCGGCATTCTGGTAACACGATAGCTAATCAACCATCTTGAACTTCTCAAAGAACAGCTTCGTGGGCTTCAGTTTCTTGGTGTTCTTGTATTTCTCCCACTGGAGGTATTTCAGGTCCACCAGCTCCTGGACTGCGTCGTAGATGTCGCCCTTGAAATAGTACTTGAGTTCGGATTGGAGCAGTTCCTTCTTTTTGGCGATCAGGGCGAGTATTTTCTGCGCCTTTTTTCCAAATTCGATCTGTTTGGAGAACGAGGAGACCCGCTGCAAATACGCGCCGGTGATTTCCAATTTTACCTGCGAACCAGCCAGTTTCGCCGGATCCTCGAAAACAGCCACCTCGAAGGGCAGATCGGATTTCTTGAAATCATCGTTCAGCTCCGCAACGAGCCCTTCGACATCCGCCTCGCCCAGGTTAACGGCCTTGGAGAGCTCCTCAAGGGCGACAGGCCGGTTTGCAATGTATAAGGCAGCCAAAAGCGTGCCTTTGGGCGTAACCTCGTTTGTAATATCAGCATCTTGCGCCACGTTCCCCACCACAGTTTAAAAAGCTAATTATCTATATTAAAAGAAGGATTTTAAACCTGATTATGGTTAACTATTCCCCTCATTAGTGAGAATAAACTCTCTAATTTTGGAGGATGCAATACGATTAGGTTTCGCGATGGCCCTCAAATTGGGGGGATTGGGGCGGGAATTGTTTGGAGTTTATTGGGTTGATGACATGGATTTGCTGGTTCCACAGGAAAAATATCTGGGCGCAGGAGTGCATATAGGCACACGCAACAAGTCCGGAGGGATGAAGGGCTACATCTACAAGGTGAGGGAGGATGGCCTGCACGTTCTTGATTTGAAGAAGATGGATGGCAGGATCCGGGCCGCAGCAAAGCTGCTCGGAAAGTACCCCGAGGATAAGATTTACATAATCAGCAACAAGGAAAATGCGAAAGCGCCGCTTGCAAAAATGGCGGAATTGACGAATTTCCAGGCGTTGATCGGCAGGTTCACGCCAGGCAGGTTCACGAACCCCCGCAGGGCGGATTTCGTTGAACCGCAAATCATATTCGTGATCGACCCGAATGCGGATCGGCAGGCGGTCAAGGAAGCATATGATATAAATATTCCAGTTGTCGCGCTTTGCGATACGAACAACAGCACCAAATATGTGGATTTGGTGGTGCCGACGAACAACAAGGGAAGGAAGGCAATTGTATTGATGGCATGGCTGATTGCAAGGGAAGTGCTTAGGCTGAAGGGAAAATACACGAACGATGAGGAATATCCAAAGCCAGAAGATTTTGAGGGATTGTAAATGGCAACCAACAAGAGCGAAAGGCGGAAGAAGATCCTTGTGAGAGCAGGCCAAGTCAATAGAAGGATTCCGGTATTCGCCATTGCAAAGACCAACAGGAAACTTGCGTTCAACAGGTTTTCAAGGAATTGGAGGACTAAAAAAATGGATGTGAAAGAGTAATATGGCAGACGTGGCAAGCGCAAAGGAAGCGAAATTCATAGAAGTGCAGGAGAAGAAGGCTGAAGAGAAGAAGGCCGAGGACCTAAAGAAGGAGGAAAAAGCAAAGGAGGCAGGCGAGACCAAGAAGCTTGAAGCAAAGAAGGATGAAAAAAAGGGCGAAATAAAGAAGGAAAGCCCGAAAACCGATGCCAAGAAGGATGAGGAAAAAAAGGAGGAGCCCAAGAAGCGCGAAATTATCCTGGAGAGGATTTGCACAGTCCCCTTCATGCATCTTTATTCGAAACCAATGATGAAGAGGGGGAATGCGGCAATCAAATTCCTGAAAAACTACCTTTCAAGGCACATGAAAACGGATGTGAAGAAAGTGAAAATCTCGCTTTTTCTCAACAATGCAATCAGGAAGCGGGGTTCCGGAAGGCCCTTGAAGAAAGTCAAGATCAAGGCCACAAAGGACAAGGAGGGCGGAGTGCTTGCCGAAATTGCGCCTTGAAAAACTCTTAAAAACGAACGCCACTATCTACTATTAGTGTTCATTAGGTGCGCAGAGTATGCCAATAAGAAAAACCTCATTTTACAAGAATCCGTTCATTGGGCTTTATATCAGGGCCAACGAAAGGATCGCGCTTGTGCCAAAAAACATCCATGAGAAGATAGTGCCGATTGTGAAAGAGGCACTTCAAGTCGAGATTGTCCCGATATTCCTATGCCAATCCCCGGTTCTGGGGATCTTTTCCGCCCTCAACTCGAATGGCTGCGTGGTTTCCGCATTGGCGGAAAAACACGAGGTAAGGCCCCTAAGGGAGCTTGGATTGAACGTATTCTTCATGGATGAAAAATTCGCGCCGGGCAATAACATCCTGGCCAACGACAAATCAGCGCTTGTGAACCCCCGGATACCCAGGCCCGAGCAGAAAAAAATCGGGGATTGCCTGGGCGTGGAAGTGTTCAGCCATCCCATCGCCAACCTGCAAACAGTCGGGTCGGAAAACGTGGTGACCAACAGGGGATTGTTCGCGTTCGGAGAGATTTCAGAGGTGGAGCTGAAGATGGCCGAGAGGATTTTCGGGGTTAGGGGCACTCCGGGAACCGTGAATTCCGGAAGCAACGCGAACTCCTACGGGGTTGTGGCGAATACGAAGGGCGCAATCGTCGGCGAATCGACTTCCGGGGCCGAAATCCAGAAAATTTTCGAGGGCCTTTTCGGATAGCTTACCGATTATTAAATATTGCAAATGAAATGATGGGTGGTGCGGTCATGTCAGAAGAAGAATTGAACAAGCTTGCATACGAGGCGCAGTACCTGCAGCAGCAGGCGCAGGAGATGCAGCGGCAGCTGCAGCAGGCAATCGCGATCGCATCCCAGCTGGAGGCCGCGGCAAAAACCATCGAAGGGTTGAAGGATAACAAGGAGGAGGATTATTTCCAGCTCGGCGGAGGCGCATTCATCAAGGCAAAAACAGCCGAGAATTCCGGAATACTGATGGATATAGGCGCGGGCGTTTTTGCCGAGAAGAATCCCGAGGAGGCAAAGGAGCTTATGCAAAAGCGGAAGAAAGACGTCGAGAAGGCGATGGAAATACTCAAGAACAACCTCCAGAAGCTCACCAGGCGGTTGCAGGAAATAGACGGGCTAGCGGAGGATTTGCAGCAATAAGTTTCTAATTCTATTCGTACTATACTTTTGAAGAGTTTCGCAGTGACCGTTATGTTCGACTTCCTGAAAAAGAAAATCAATGATTTCGTAGGCACCTTCACTCACAAGGAGGAGAAGGTTGCACAAGAAGAGGCTAAGGCTGAAATTGAGAAAACCGAACCTAAAATTATTGATGAAAAAAATCCGGTTGCCGAGGCGGTTGTTGAACCACAGAAACCAATTGAGGATATCGGGCCCCCAGTTCAAACTCCGATGATGGAGGCTGCGACTGAAAACGTATTGGAGGAGCTGGAGTCTGCGAAACCAATTGAGATTCCGGCTGAAAAGGAAGAAACCATAATTCCCAAGCCTGAGGAAAAAAGGATTGTAGAAATCAAAAAACAGGAAAAAATCGCAATTCCCCAGGAAAGGGGGGGAACTGAAGAGCCTAAAAAAGCAGAAATCCATGGGGCTGAAGGGAAGAAAATCGTTGAAATCGAAAAGATCGAGGAGAAAAAGCCGAAAATCATCGAGATTAAGCACATTTCGCCGGAAAAGGAGGGGCAGATAATGGAATCGGCTGCAAAAGTGCAGCCAAAAACGCCTGAAAAAATTGCACAGCAAAGAGAAAAAATCGAGGAAAAAATTGTTGCGGAGGAAATGGTGCGTGAATCAACGGGGGGTGGCGGCGACCGTGAAGCGTGCTTCGCGGTTCAGCAGACGCAAAGTCTGCGTGACACGTGGAGGGGGGCGGAGCCCCTCGGGGGTGTCGAGGATGAGGCGGATAAGGAAATCGAAGAGCTCGTTGGCGGAACCCTTGAGGGGGAAATCAGGAGGGAGGCCAGGGCGGCCGAGAAAAAAATAGTCGAGGAGAAGCAGAGGGAGGAAATTGCAAGGAAGGTATTCGGGGAGAAGAAGGAGGAATTTTTGGCGGCAGGGAAGGAACGCGACCTGAAGCCCAATGTGGGCTTGTTTTCCAAATTAAAAGGATTGATTACCGGGGAAGTGGAGATAAAGGAAGCGGATACAGATAGCCTGTTTGAGCAATTCGAGATGGCGCTGCTGGAGAGCGATGTCTCCTATCCGACCGCACAGGCGCTGATTTCCGACCTAAAAACGAGATTGGTCGGCAGGAGGGTCAGGACCGGGCAGATCGGAACCGAAGTCAAGAAGGAAATCGCCTTTGCGCTTGCATCCGTTCTGCAGACTTCGAAGAGCGACTTCTATGAAAAAATAAAAATTGCAAAATCAAGTGGGGGAACCCCGTTCATAATCGTTTTTGTGGGGCCGAACGGGATGGGAAAAACAACCACTATTGCGAAGATCGCGCATAACTTGAAAAAGCACAACCTTACGGCAGTAATCTCCGCAAGCGACACGTTTCGGGCAGCTGCAATCGAGCAGGCGGAGCATCATGGGGCCAAATTAGGGCTGAAAGTGATCAAGCACAGGTATGGCGCAGACCCTGCGGCTGTTGCGTTCGATGCGATCAACCATGCAAAGGCGCATAAAATCGACGTGGTGCTGATAGATACCGCAGGAAGGCAGGATACGAATGCGAATTTGCTTTCTGAAATGCAAAAAATCGTGAGGGTGGTAAAGCCCCATCTGAAGGTGTTTGTCGCGGAGGCAATAGCAGGCACTTCGCTGGTGAACCAGGTGAAGGCATTCAATGAGAAGCTGGGCATTGATGGCATCATCCTGACCAAGCTGGATTGCGATGCGAAGGGCGGTGGAAGCCTGAGCATCGCGTACGAGTGCAAATTGCCGGTGTATTTCGTCGGGACCGGGCAGGGGTATGACGATTTGCTGGAGTTCAATGAGGAATGGATAGTGAAGAACATCATGGCGGAGTAACTGGCCCGGCTTTTCTTTTTTGCAAGAAAAGTAGGGTCGCTGCAAAAGAAAACAATATTGTTCGGAGAATCAGAAAAAAAGGTGCACGCATCAAATGATGAGGGAAAAACGCAGGTATTTGCAATTCCAGCTGATTTCGCAGAAAAGGTTATCCGAGGAGGATGCAAAGCACCTGGTTTACGAGGCGGTATTCCAGCTGGTTGGCGAGCAGGGCGCATCCGAGGCCGCATTGCAGCTGAAGGCGTTTGATGGCGGGAAGCAGCTGTTGCTCTTGAAATGCGCCTCCAAAGCTCACCAAAAAGTGATTGCCGCGCTTGCATTGAAAACTATTTTCAGGGGCGGGAAGGTCGCACTGAGGCTGCAAAGGATCTATGGAACGCTCATGAAGGCGAAAGCGATTTTTCCGGCCCTCGGGCAATCGAAAGTATAAAAAAGAGCGGATCATCTAATTGTTGCATGAAAACCAACACCTTCGCCATGTTGTTATTGATTTTTATCGGCTTGGCGTCAGCAGAAACGCTCACCTATGTCCTGATAAGGGAATTCCCATATTCGGCTGCTGCCGTACAGCCGGAGCAGAATGAGCCAGAAGTGCTCACATATGCCGCAATTGCCGAGCAGATGAGGGGATTGAACTGCCTTGGCAAGATGAGCCCGGAAGCGTGCTCCGAGGTAAAATCCCTGCTGAATACTTATGCAAAATTGAACTATCCGTCCAAATGCCAGGCAAAAATCACCTCCTCGCAGTATGCACTATTGCTGTATTATCAAATCCAGAGGGAAAGCAGATTCAATCCCAAAGCGGTTTCCCCGAAAGGCGCAAAGGGCATCTCGCAGTTCATGCCGGGCGCGGCAGGCGACTGGGGCGTGCATGATAGGTACGATGTGCGGCAGAGCATCCAGGGCCAGGCGAGGTACATGCAATACCTTATGCACAGCACCAAATGCGACTACAAGCTGGCGCTTGCAGGCTACAACGCGGGCTTGGGGAACGTAAACAAGTACGGAGGGATTCCGCCGTTTACAGAGACCCAGGAATACATTCGCGAAATTTCCGGGAATTTTGAATCTGCTAAGCGGGGGAACGCATAGCTACTTCTTTCCATGGAGCATTATCTGCGCCAGCAGCGCCTCAAGCTGGATGCGCTCATTCGCGCCTTCGACAATCCGGAAATCGTATTCGCCCATGCGGTCAACAAGCATCACTTTCTCCTTGTCGCCGATATCCATTGCGGTAATCTCGCGGAATATCTGCAGGATTACCTCCTCCCCGGACATTCCATAGCGCAGCATGATCTCATCGAGCAGCTTTCGGGCTTCCGTGAATGAGCCTTTCAATGCGGCCTTGACCATCTTCTCTACTTCCTCTGGCCGCGCCCTGCTGGCGATCTGGTATACCTCCTCGGATGTGATTTTTTCTGAAATTGCGGATGCGCCTTGCATGGAATTGATCAGTTTCCTCGCATCCCCTTCCGACACATAAAGCAGCGCTTCCTTTGCGGAATTCTCAATTTTCAGCCCTTCGCCTTCGGCAATCAAGTCGACCATCTTCTTCAAATCCGCATCCTGCAGCCTGGAAAACCGAAAAACCGCGCATCTGCTCTGTATCGGCTCTATTATGCGCGAGGAATAATTGCAGGAGAGGATGAACCTGGTCGTGGAGGAATATTTTTCCATGGTGCGCCTCAAGGCCTGCTGCGCATCGCCCGTCAGCGCGTCGGCTTCATCGAGGAAAATGATTTTGAAGGGAACCGAGGTGAGGGAAAGCGTGCGGGCAAAATCCTTGATCTTGGTCCGGACAACATCGATCCCGCGTTCATCCGAAGCGTTAAGCTCAAGGAAGCACTGCGTGAAATCCTCCCCGAATAGCTCGTGCGCCATAGCAAGCGCGCATGAGGTTTTCCCGCTGCCAGCAGGGCCTGCAAGAAGGATGTGCGGCGGATTCTTGTTCTTGACGAATGCCGCAAGCTGCTTGACAATGAGCTCATTCCCCACGACATCGGATAATTTCCTTGGGCGGTATTTCTCTACCCAGGGCATGAATTCCGTCATAAGATTCCCCACAATATCCCTAAATTAATATTCCTTTTTCGTTTTGCGCATTACCAAAATGGCGCCAAACATTAATAATGGAAGCAGCAGAGGCGAGTATTCCGGCACCGTGAATTGGCCCTGGAATGATGCGCGCTTTACTTTGCACGAATAGGATGCGGATATCGCATCGGTCGTATTTGTGACTGTGGCGGTAATGTTGTAGTCCTTTTGCAGCGGGGTTGAAATTGAAATCTTCCATGAGCCCGGATTTGCCAAGTTATCGCATTCGCAGCTGATAAGATCGTCGGTGGTGTTGTCTATTGTGATGTTGAAGCGGTTGGTGCCTGCGGCAAGGTCGTTGCAGAACCTGTCGGGGCCGGCACTCATTTGACCACAGTCCCCAGTTGGCGGATTCCCGGGAGTGCTGATGAAAATGTTCGCCGTGATGTTGGAAATATCATCATTGAAAACGGTCGGGCAATCCATGAAAATGGAGTCCGCTGCAGCAAATGCGCCTTGGCTGATTACGAATACGGCTAAGAATAAGGCGCTTATTTTTCGCATAACTGAAGGAGGCAGGGAGAATATATAAAGTTTACAGCTCGCCTACCCTGTGCTTCAGCTTCTTCCTAAGCCTGCGCATCCGCTTCCGAATCCACTTCCATCTCATATGGCCCTTCTTTTTCCACTTTCTGGGCCTCGATCCCATAAGCATATCACCGACTAAATAGAATAGCTATTTTTCGCCAATTACCTTTATTAACGTTGCCAAACAAATTGTTTGGCTGATTTAGGAGATAAATTATCAATGAATGCTAACTAAAGGGGTAGAGGCGACTACGAGTAGGGGAGTTACTCCCCTATAGGTGTCGTTTTAGAGGTGGAATTCATGAAATACTCAGTTAAAGACATGAAGCTTGCTTCCGAAGGAAAAAAGAAGATCGAATTTGCAGAGGAGCACATGCCGATAATGCTTAAAATCCGCGAGCGGTTTGAAAGGGAGATGCCCTTGAAGGGAACGAAAATTGCCGCATGCCTGCACGTGACAAAGGAAACCGCAGTATTGATGCGCACCCTGAGGGCGGGTGGCGCGGAAGTCGCGCTTTGCGCCTCGAATCCGTTGAGCACGCAGGACGATGTTGCAGCCGCATTGGCGGAAGAGGGCTTTCCGGTTTTTGCAATCAGGGGGGTTGACAACACGGAATATTACAAGCATTTGAATTCGGCGCTGGATTTGGAACCGCATATAACGCTCGACGATGGGTGCGATTTGATTTCAACCATTCACTCAAAGAGGAAGGAGCTGCTGAAAAACGTGATCGGGGGGCAGGAGGAAACCACAACCGGAGTGATCAGACTGCGCTCCATGTCCAAGGAGGGCGCGCTGAAATATCCAGTCATTGCAGTGAATGATACGCCCACAAAGCACATGTTCGATAATGTTTATGGGACCGGGCAATCTACAATCGATGGGATCATCCGCGCAACGAACATTCTGCTCTCCGGTAAGATTTTCGTGATTGCGGGCTACGGGCATTGCGGAAAGGGGGTTGCAATGCGTGCAAAGGGGCTCGGAGCGAAAGTCGTTGTAACAGAAGTCGATCCGGTTGAGGCGCTCAGGGCGCATTTTGACGGGTTTCGAGTAATGCCGATGAGGGAAGCGATGAAAATCGGCGAGATCTTTGTTACAGTGACAGGCTGCAAGGATGTTTTGACTTTGGAGCATTTCCCGAATATGAGGGATGGCGCGGTGATATGCAATTCGGGCCATTTTGATGTTGAGATCGATGTGAAGGGCCTGCGAAAAACCGCCAAGAAGGTTGAAACGATTCGGCCAAATCTTGAGAAATACACTTTTTCGAATGGAAAATGGGTGTTCCTGATCGGGGAGGGAAGGCTCGTGAATTTGGCCGCAGCCGAGGGGCATCCATCCGAAGTGATGCAGCAGTCTTTCGGCTGCCAGGCGCTGGTTTCCGAGCACATCGTCAAGAATAAGGGCAAGCTCGAAGTGAAGGTGTACGATGTGCCCAAGCACATTGATGATACTGTTGCAGCGCTCGCACTAGAGGCATGGGGGATGAGAATCGACCAGCTTACACCGGAACAGAAGCACTATCTGGAGAGCTGGCAGGAAGGCACTTAGTGTTTTGCCCCAGCCCAAAAAGACCTCGCGTGCGCGAGTACTGCCTCGGCTATCGCACCCTTGTTCGCATGTACCTTCAAAGCATCGATTAGGTCGAGGTGCGCAAGGTCCGTTCCGGAATTGAGGTAATAGTAAATCCTCGGCGGTTGGGTTCTTATTTTCATTGCCGGCCTCAGCCCCAGTTCTGCCATTGCTTCGTCCATCTTTATTCTATTATCGGGATGGATGCTGATGGACGCCCGGTGGATGCCGCCCTTTGCTGGCTGAAAGAGTATATGCGCGCCGAACTGCCGGCCGTCCTCCTTCTTGCGGTGATTCCGGTTTATTTCGGAAATCAGTATAATTACGGGATTCTTCCGGTAGATGTCGGCCATGAATATTCAAAAAGGATTGGAATATTGGAATTTAAATAAACCTCATCAAGCAAAGGAGGGCATAGGTAATGGAGTAAAATCGCTTGAAATTAAATTCCCATTGAGGCACCATTGCACGCTCGCTAAGTTGACTTCAGGTTTTTTTCCTTTTTTTAAGCACGGGCCTCGCCGGCGGTTTAATTTGGGGCGCGTTCAGATAGGCGGAACGGAATCCGATAAATGCCCTCGCCAATCTCTCGCCGGGCGTTCGGGGATGGTTGGCGATCTGGAACAAGACTTTGGGCGAGTTGGCGGCCCGAGGATTGGCATACCGCCGTACCTCGAATTCCAGTCCGGGGATATCCTTCAATCTAAGGGTAACCGTTTCTGCATGTGCGGGCGGAACAACAAGCGAAAGGCGCCTTTGCCCGCCATGCATGTGGACAAGGGGATGAATGGACTGATCGCCAATATTGCCGGCCGTAATCGCGTCGTTTACATCGCGCACATATTTCTTCAAGGCAAGTATTCCTTCTTCAGCAGATGCCATAACAACCAACACTGCAAGGAACCGGAGGTATAAAGAGGTATCCTTCAGGGGGCGGAAGAGTAGCATTTAAATACTTTTTTCGGCTATGTTTTGCTGCTATTTGGCTAATTTCGGCGATTGCCGTTTTGGTATAACAGTTTAAAGGCTAGTGGGTAGAATTAAGACATGAAAACACACGAAGATGACGGGAAAAAGGACGAGAAACAATTCTCCGAAAGCCTCGATGCCTTGAAAAAGCAGGAGGAGGAATCGAAGGCGGAAATCGGGAGGGCAGCAAGGAGAAAGGAAGGGATGATAATGCAGGCACGGGAGGAGGCCGCAAAAATACTCGAGGATGGCGAGGAGGAGATTGACAAGGAGAAGGAAAAGGAAGTCGCCCGCGGAATTAGGGAAATCGAAAAGGACGTCGCGGTTATAATCGACAAGGCGCAGAAGGATGCGGAAAAGGTCAGGAAATCAGCCGAGCCAAGGAAGGCCGCTGAAAAACTGCTTCCGCTGCTTGTAAAGTAAAATAATTATTACCCATGTGTGAGATGCTATGCTGACTTTGGAAAAGATGCAAAAAGTGAGGGTGATTGCCCCCCGGGACGATGTGGCCAAGGTGGTGCACTCCCTTTATGGCTTCGGCGCAATCCAGGTGCAGGAATGCAAAACCGCCCCCTTGGATCTCGCATTGCCGGATTTCCAGGCCGTTTCCGAAATGCTGATCAGGTTGAGGGCCGAGGAGAAATGCCTCGGCTTGAAGGGCGCTGTTGATGTTGGGGAATCCAGTGTTGAGGGCGCAAAAGGCAGGTTCGATGAATTGAAGCTTGAGGGGCTTGATTTGAAGAGGAGGGAGCTTGCGGAGCTCGAATCCCAGGTACAGCTGCTTGAAGAACGCCGGAAAACGCTCGCGCCGTTTAAAAAATTGCCCGTAAACCCCAAAAAATTCGATTCTGAAAGGGTGAATTTGCAATACTTCCAATTGAAAACAACCCAAAGGCAGCTGCGCGGCGGTCTTGGCAAAACGCCCTACGAATTGCTTGTTGTCGAGGACGGGAAGCGCAACTTTGCGCTAATCGCATATGACAGGCGGAATGCAGAAAAAATTCAGGGAATAATCGCGAAAAATGCGTCCGTAATTTTGGATATCCCGGCAATTGAGGGAACATACGCGGATGAGATTTCGAAAATCGGGGAACGGATAATTAAAACCAAGGCAGAAATCGAGATTGCAAGGCAATGGCTTGCGGATTACAAGAATGCAAATGGCATCGAAATACTAAAGCTGAAGAAACAACTCGAAGTCTCTTCAATAAAATCGGAATTGCCCTTCAAGTTCGGAAGGACTGACAGCTTTTCAGTTGTCGAGGGCTGGATCGAATCGAAGAACATGAAGGAATTTGAGAGCGATATGGGCGGGCTCGAAAGTGTGCTGGTCGAAACGATAAAAACGAACGAGGTGCCGCCCTCCAAGCTGAACAACCCTAAGCTCGTGGCGCCATTTGAATTCCTGGTCGAGTTCTTCTCCCTGCCCAAAAGCTACGAGCTCGATCCGACACTTTTCATCGCAATCACATATCCATTATTCTTCGGCGCGATCATGGGGGATATCGGCTACGGCCTGCTGTGCCTGTTCGCCGCGCTGTTAATCAAATTGAAAATGAAGGACGAGCTGCCGCGCAGGATTGCGGGGATGCTTGCGCTTTCCGCCTTTAGCGCAATAATATTCGGGATTATTTACGCGGAGTTCTTTGGGCTTGAGCACATTTTTGGAAGTGAGATGGTGCCATTGATCCATCGCGTGTATGAAGTCGAGGAGATGATCAACCTTGCAATATTGGTGGGAGTGCTTCATCTTGCACTCGGCCTGATCATCGGCACAACCACGAATTTCCTGCACAAGCACTACAATCATGCGATCGCAAAGCTCGCATGGCTGCTGCTTGAAATTTCAATGATTGCCACTATCGTGGGCCTCATGGATATTTCATTGATCCATATTTTCAGCCCTTTAAAACACATTTTCCCGATGCCGTACTGCCTGGGGGGGATTTTATTGAGCTTTATCCTTATTGCAATGCTTGAAAGCCCCACGCACCTGCTGGAAGTGCCGTCCTTGCTCGCGAACATGCTGTCATACCTCAGGATTGTTGCACTCGGGCTGTCGGGGGTCATTATTGCGCAGATAATCAACAAATTGCCGGTTGATTTCGACGGCTTCTTCGCGATGATCACATTCTCGAAGGCATTCGATGTTGGTGCGATGCTTGCGTTCATTGCATTCGCATTCTTGCTGGTGTTCTCACACATAATGGCATTGCTTCTTGCAATCATCGAGGCGGGGATCCAAAGCCTCAGGCTGCATTACGTGGAATTCTTCTCAAAATTCTTCGAGGGTGGCGGGCTGCCGTTCGTGCCGCTGAGGAAAAGACCTGAAAAATAGTAAATAATAGGGCGACATGGAAAACAGTAAATGATTGGTTCACAAGGCAAAATACGGGGTAGAGGCGACCGTGAAGCTTGCTTCGCGGTTCAGCAGACGCAAAGTCTGCGTGACACAAGTAGGGGCGGAGCCCCTGGAGGTGTCGTTTAAAAGAATTGGGTTTGAAAAATTGGTTATAAGATAACGTTTATGCCTCTTCTCAAGAAGGGGCAAAGGTGATTTGAAATGGCAGACATTGGCAGTGGATTGATTGCGTTGGGCGCGGCAATTGCAATAGGCGCAGGCGCAATTGGTACGGGTATGGCGCAGAAGGCAATCGGAGCCGCAGGCATGGGCTTGATGGCTGAAAAGGACGGCAAGGATACGCAGGTCATCATCTTGCTCGCCCTTCCTGAGACGCTCGTCATCCTCGGATTCGTCGTGGCATACCTGATCCTCACGACCACAATCAAGTGAGTCAGATGGGATTGGAAACGCTCAAGCAAGAGCTTGGCAGGAAAACGCAATCAGAAGTGCAGCGGCTGGATGCCGAAGTGCGCCTGGAAGCTAGGCGCATCAAGGAGGATGCAAAAAAGGAGCTGCAAAGGCGCAGGGAAGCGGCGCAGAAGGAGGCCGAGGAATTCGTGGAGATCGAGAAGATGCGGATCCCGGCAGCACGGCTGAAAGCGAAGCGAATTTTGCAGGACGCAAAATACCAGATGGTCTCGGAAGCGCTAGGATTTACTGCACAGCTTCTTGAAAAGAAAACAAGCAATAAGCGCGAATACGAGAAGTTGCTCGAACAGCTCATAGGGGAAGGAATCAGGCATCTTGGAACGAAGCAGGTTGTGATAATGGTCAGGAAGCAGGATATTGCGTTCGCAAAGAAATTCGGCAAAACAGCCGAGTTGGATTGCGCCGGTGGTGCGATAATTTGCTCCGAGGACGGCAGGATGCGGATAAACAACACGTTTGAGGCGCTGCTGGAGAAGAACAAGGAGGAGCTGGAGCAGCACGCATTCGAATCCATGTTCGGCAAGGCTTCAAAATAGCGGAACGCTAAAATAATTTTATCTTTTTTTTAAGGAGTGCAAAATAGAATAAAGTCCCTGGGATCCTTATGTCCTTTGATTTTGAATACGCAACAACACGCATTAAGGGAATGAAAGCGCGTTTGCTTAGCGAATCAAAGCTGCGCGAGTTGCTTGGAGTGAAGAGCATCAGCGAAATGGTGCAGCTACTTGAGGAGAGCGATTACAAGGACGAATTGGTGGCGCTCTCGACGAAATACCAGGGAATGGAACTGATAATGCGCGCATTGCACGAGAATTTCAAGAATTCATTGCAAAAGCTTGTGAAAATCAACCCTGAAGAAGGCAGGGTGGCATTGAAATTGCTTCTGCAGGATTTCCAAATCCAAAACATCAACACCCTGATCTCCGCAAAGGCAGCCGGAATTGAGATTTCCGAAACGGACCTGATAATCCTGGATAAGGATGAGGAAAAGTTCATTGAGAAATTGAAGGCTTGCAAAAGCCTGGAGGAGCTCATCAAGCGGCTTCGGAGGACCGAATACAAGGCAGCGCTCAAAAATGCGGGGAAGGATTTCGAGAAGACGCAGGATTTTCGGATTTATAGGCGCGCCCTTTCGGCTTACTACTTCGATAAGCTAAGGACGCTGAGGAAGGAGGAGGAAGACCTGCTTTGGAAGCTGATAGTTTGGAGGAACAACGTCCGAAACATAATGGTGATTTTACGGATCAAGCGAAGCGTCCCGAATGAGGATGCACTGAAATACCTCGTGAGCAAGGATGACAGGCTTGCAAAGGAATTGAATAAAATGGGCGATTTCAATAAAATGCTGGAAAGGGTTGCGAGAAAATATCCAAGGGTTGCAAATGCTGTTGAGGAATGCATAAAGCTAAACACATTGATTCCGCTGGAAATTGCGCTGGAGCGGGAGTTCATAAGGAAAACCATGCGCATGCTCAGGGTCGCCGTGCTTGATTTCGCGGTGGTGCTCGGTTATTTGTACCTGAAGGAGGAGGAGATCGGCACAGTCAGGAAAATCGCGTATGCAAAGCAGTATGATTTCACGGATGAATTGAAAGGCATGATTTTCAGCTTCAATGCATGAACTAAATAGAATTGGATGGTTTGAAAATAATTTATGATCGGATTGGAACATGCGGAAAATTTGTGATTAATATGGAAAAGATACTGGTGCTGGGGGACAGGGACATGGTCACGGGCTTCAGGCTGGTTGGCATCCGGGATGCGGTTGTGTGCTCTGCCGAGGATGCGGATGTGAAATTGAACGAGCTGTTGCAGCGCCAGGATGCGGGAATCGTGATATTCCAGGATGAGTTCTATGGCTCCCTTTCACACAAGACAAAAAAACTGATTGAAACAATCCCGAAACCGGTCGTGGTTAGCGTGGGCGTGAAGGCCGCAAGCAGCACCGAGAACCTGCAGGCAATGATCAAGCGCGCAATCGGCATATCATTGGATAAGCTATAGGAAATCGAAAACCCTGCGCAGTAATTGCATTCAACCTACCGGAATGGCGGCTTTAAATAGACCCTAAAATTAATGTTAAACATGCGAATTCTATTCGGGGCAGCCGCAATACTATTGCTATGGGGGATGGCTATCGGCCAGGATTTGCCGCCTGCATTGCCTCAGGCGGATTACGAGGTCAATTTCCTAATCAAGGACTCCGGGACTTCGCTGCTGCTGAAGGATCGCGTGGTCAATTTCCTGTTTATTCGGGAAGAACAGCAGATCAGGAATGCGCAGCTGACCGGCAACGATGCAACCGCTTCGATTCGCCTCGATGGCGGGGTTTGGAACCTGATTGCAGAGATGAACGACCCCGTGACCCCGGGGAACGATTATTTCGGCGTGCTTGATTTGCAGGTAGAGGGGGATGCAAACCTCACGCTTTTCCTGATGCCTGTTGGGACGGCCTCGGGCATAGTTTTCATCGACAATAGGACCGTTCCGGAGGCAAAAATTGCCTTGAAATGCGCGTCCGAATTTTACAATATGGGCGAATACTACTCAAAGCTCAAGACTGATGAGTATGGCTCGTTCCTCCTGCGCAGCGTGCCTGCAGGGAGCTGCGAAATATTCGGGTCATTAAATGGCAAAACGGGATCGTTGAAAATGCAGCTCCGGCAGGGCGAATTGAAAATCGCGCAGATAAATTTGATGCACCAGCAGGTGCCATCCGGGGAAACGAATTACGTTGCGATATCGATGATAATGGCAGCAGCCCTGCTGGTTGCAATTGTGGTCTATTCAAAATACTTCCATGCGCCAAAGCATAAGGAAGAACGCCGAAATGGGCATGCACCCAAAAAAAGGCTAGTTACAAAACCAGATGCAAACAAACCTGCAATGGGCACAACAAGGAAGATGGCTGCAATCATCCAGACCCTGAACGAAAACGAGAGGAACATAGTGCACTTCCTGATCCGGAATGGCGGAAAGGGCAGGCAGAACAAAATATACCACGAACTCCTCATTCCCAAGGTGACACTTTCAAGGGCGATTTTCGGCCTTGAGAACAAGAACATCATCCAAACCAAAAGGCTCGGGAAGGTGAAGGAGCTGGAATTAACGGATTGGTTTACGCAATAGAAAAAATGCGGCGAATAGCCGAAAGAAAATAATTCCAAATATTGAAAATTTTGTGATAAACGCCAATTCTACCTAATTTAAGTAAAATAAGCCTTATTTTCAGCCATTTTGCGTTTTTCAAGTAATATATGCTATTTATTCTCTATTTAAAGCGAAATGGAACGGTATTGCGCCGGATTGTTCCGCTTAAGGTTTAAATATCGGTTGAAGTAATCATATACCCACTCAGGCTGGTTGCCTACGTTTAATTGAAAGCAGGTGTGTGTAAATGAATAAGTGGATCGTATGTTTCGCGTTTGTTTTGTTCGCGGCTTCGCTGCTGCCTTTGGTACGCGCAGCTGATGACAGCACGGATTCCAGTTCAACAAGTTCGGTCAGGTATATTCAGACATATAATTTGCATAAAAGCCCGGGCCATTCGGGCTGGAACCTCATATCGTTCCCATTCTATTTCAATGGCAACCCCGAATGCAAGCAGGACCCGTGCCCTCTGACGGGCATTCCTCCGTATATTAAAGTAATTGAAAACAGCTGCGGCACAAACACCCTGTATTATTACGACAACGGTCAATACGTCAAATACGAATTCGGCAGCTACATCTACCCCATGAGCAGGGGGTATTGGATCAAGGTTTCGGATGAGTGCAAAATTACCATTCAAGGAAATGTGATGATGGAGCTCGATGGAATGGAGCTGAGCAAGGGCTGGAACCAGATCGGGGCGCCATACGGCAATGCAAAATTCGATGATGTGAAGGGAAATTGCCAGGCGACCAGCGGACCGTACAAGTTCAATGCAAATGCTTACAATTGGGAAAAGGCGGATGTGCTTCAAAGAGGCGAGGGTTATTTTGTAAAGGTTGCAGGGAACTGCAAATTGGGATCGCAGGAACCGCCGAATCCTCCCGAGGATAAGCAGGTACTGATCGAGGAATTCGCCGATTTCCAATGCCCTTACTGCGCAAGGGGCCATGCGACAATGAACCAGCTCGAGAATGCTTACGGCGCCCAAATCAAGCGCGTCTTCAGGCAATTCCCCTTGACGGAAATCCATCCATTGGCCCAGAAGGCAGCCGAGGCATCCGAATGCGCAAGGGACCAGGGGAGGTTCGAGGATTACCGGGATATGCTATTCAACAACCAGAATGCGCTTTCAATTGCCAATCTGAAGTCATATGCCTCGAAACTCGGATTGAACCGGAATGATTTCGATGGCTGCCTGGATTCTGGAAGGAAGGCCGCGATCATTGAACGGGACTTGCAGGAAGGGAATAACCGGGGGGTGCACGGCACGCCGGCATATTTCCTTAGCTACAACGGCAACCAGCAGATGCTCTCCGGAGCGCAGAACTACGAGGCATTCAAGGCCGCGATCGACAGCCTGCTTGGAGGCGTCATCAATCCGACCGTCATTCCCTTAAAGGGTTTCGACCTCGGGATAACAAACCTGCAATTTTCGAACACCAACCCCAAAGTCGGCGAAAGGGTCACAATAACCGCGAATCTATATAACTACGGCGACAAGGGCGGCTATCTGAAGGGCTACGGCGCGGTTTATGAACTGGGCAACGCCGGAAGCAGCAATGCCGTGCCGGATAAGACCTCTCCTGGAATTTACATCGGGCCCAAGCAGACTTACCAATTGACATTCACAAACGCATTCCAGTCAGCAGGAAATTGGAGGGTGAAAATCACAATTAAGCCTGAAAACGACTATAACTATGGGAACAACGAAATTTCCCAGTCCCTTAGCGTCGGAAGCGCCAGCCCCGAAGGGTTCGATCCGGGAGTCAGTGATATTTCATTTTCGAACAACAACCCCAAAGCGGGAGAAGCGTTCTCGGTGAAGGTCCCCGTTGTCAACTATGGGAATGCCGGCGGGTACATCTCCAGCTTCAGCCTGAATTTTGCGGGAGGCGGTGAAGGGAACAACGTCGGCGGCGGTTTCGGAATGGCCGAATCCGGGAGCAGGTATCTGGGCCCGGGCCAATCGTACACCTATACGGCAAACTCACAATCATTGCCAACCGGCGGATATTGGACTGTGACAGCAACAGTTTCCGGAAAATATGATATCAACAGCAATAACAACGCACTCAAGAAGCAGCTATATGTAAGCCCTAACCAGAATAATTGCATCAAGTACAGTGACGGCTCGTATTATTCCCTCGCAATCGGCTGCGAAATCATAAGCACCAGCGGCCACCATGTAAAGATAGTGGACATCTCTGCATATTACCCGCAGAGGGCGCAGCTCGACGTCATGGACGGCAACAATGTGCTTGTGAAGCGAGTCTACCTTGGCAAGGGGGAGAGCACCACCATCAGCGAGGCGAACAGCCTCTACATCCAAATCATCAACACATATCCCGGCGCATACGCAAAAACCGGATCTGTTGATATTTCGGTAAAATCCGGCAATCAGCAGGGAACGCAGTTCAGCAAGATGTTCTACAGCCTCCACGTGTACCCGCAGCATTCCGGCTCCCCGGAACTGATCACGCTCTACGATGCATCGAGGGTGAAGGGCACGCAAAGCGGGAACAGCGTCACTGCGACGTTCGAGGATTGGACGGATTGGGATTGGAACGATCTCACAATTGCGACCAGCTATTCGGGCAATTCCGAGCAGGAGATTCTGAAAATTACCCTGCAGGCATGCGATACCGCAGCGCTTGACAAGACAGATGTCACGGTCACTTTCGCAAGCGAAAAGGAAATCGAGCTCAGGTCAGCCTACCCGACGGCATATTCCATCAAGAAGGTGACCGGGAATTCGGTCTTTTTCAATTTATGGGAGCAGTGCCAGGGCCATGTGGGCGAAGTGAAGGAAATCATAATCAAGGAGCCGGCGGTTCCATCGCCGAGCCCCTCGCCTTCTCCGGCGCCGTTCACACCGCAGGCGTACGAAATCAATATCAGGAACAACTACTGGGCCACGCCAAACCTGATACAGCTCTTCAACCCTTCCGACAGGTGGAGGTTCGTCGGAACGCAAAACAGCGCGAACATCGTGATTACCGGGTTGGAGGATTCGATAAGTTACGACAGGGACTTCAACGATCTCGGGTTTGAAGTGACAAAGATTTCTGACTCGCAATATGGCGTCCACTTGACGCTTTGCGACACTGCGGGGTTTGATGCGATGCACTTCCAATACAAGTATGCGGGAACCAGGACATTGTCAGTTACAGAAAACAATGCGACGGTAACTGGCGAATACCCCGAGATTCAGCTTTGGCCCCAATGCCAGGGCCATGTCGGGGAATGGAGGACGGTTTCCATCTCTTAATTATTTTTTATTTTTGTTGTTAGTGTTGATGAATAGGTGATGAAATGAACAGGACCGCGGTGTTGTTTGGAGTGCTTTTATTGGCAATGAGCATGGTTTTCGCGGAAACGGGAACCACTGCAAGCTCCGCAATCGGAGGGGGAGCAGGCGGTTCAACCGCATTCAATGGGGATGGCATTTACAATTTAGGCGCAGGCGGCGCGATCAAGGCAACCAACGGCTACCTGATCAAGGTCAAGAGCATCACATCCGGTTTGGACACCGGGGGCTTCAGCACTAAATTCGACATATACGACAGGTATGGAAATAAAATCAAGGAGGATCTCGTGGTTGCCGGTGCGGATGTGGCAGTTGTAAAGGAGGCCGATGTGGAATTCTTCACGAAATATATAAATCCGACGACAGTGTCTGTTGAAGTCAGATCTGCCGGAAGTGGGAGGTACATATCGGTCGATGCCACGGTATCCGCAAGGACAACGGAGGGCACTTGCACAGCCTATCAGGACGGCAAGGGCTGCATGGTTGTAAAATGCTCGGACGGAACCGGAAGCACCACCTGCCCGACAAAGGAGGAAGGAACCTGCACAGCCTATCAGGACGGCAAGGGCTGCATGGTTGTAAAATGCTCGGACGGAACCGGAAGCACCACCTGCCCGACAAAGGAGGACGGCGTGAAGCCGATTCCAACTTCAATTTCAATCAATGATTTGCCGCCCATGCCGCCGGATGGCGACGAGGAGGGAACATTCACGCTGAAGCTGAAGGCGGGCTGGAACATGATTTCATTCCCGCAATATTATTTGAGTACATTGAAATGCGGCAACTCGTATGATGAAAAATGCGTAGGCATGAGCGCACCCGCAATTAAAATTGTTGAAAATTCCTGCGGAACGAACGTACTATACCATTTGAGCAAGGATGGGAGGAGCTACGAAAAATTCGATATTGGATTATCCGGCGCAGCCGCATACATGAACGGCTACTGGATCAAGGCCAGCGGCGATTGCAGGATCACGATTTCGGGGAATCAGAATGTAGTTGAGTCTGGTGCTTATATGCAGAAGGGCTGGAACCAGATCGGGGCGCCCAACAGCAATGTGCTTTTCGAAAAAATCAAGGGCTCCTGCACTGCAACTTCCGGGCCATGGAGATACAACGCCGCTGCCAGGAAATATGAGAAAACCGAAGTGCTGGTCCCTGGCGAGGGCTATTTTGTGAAAATCGCAAGCAGCTGCTCCCTGGGAGAAGCCGAGGACGATCTTCCGCCATTTCCGGACGATCAGCCGATTGTCACGCCAATTGCAGTGACCATAAAACCAATCGTCTCGACAAACCCCACAATCCTGCATAGGTCGGTTAAGGATTGCGCGACGCAAAAGGTGCTCACGCAAGAAGAAAGCCTGAGGATAGACCCCAACAGCCAAGAATATTACGGCTTGAAGATGGAAGATGATACGCTGAATATACAGGCAATCAGCCTCCGCTTGTTCCAGGGCGGCAAGTACATGAATTACGAGTGCAAAAACCGGTACCAGGAGCAATGCGTCAACGACGGAAGTTTTGACAATTATTATGACGAATGGTGCGAATACAGCCCTATAGCCGCAACGCCCAAGCCCACGGTTTTGACGCCCTCGCCGTATGCGCCGAACGCGACAATAAAACCGACTGTAACGCCCATTTGCATAAACATTGGGGATGGGAAATACTATGGTGTCGGGATCGATTGCGAAGTAATTAGCAATAGCGGTTACAGGGTCATTGTGAAGGACATCGCGGCATTCTCTCCGCAAAGGGCCATGATCGAAGTGCTGGACAAATATGGCAGTTTGGTCAAGAGGCTATACCTCCTCGATGGCGATTACACGTACATAACGGAAGCGGGCAACATCTACATTCAAATTATCGGCGTTCACCCGGGTGCGTTCGCAAAAACAGGAACCATCGACATCTTAGTGAACTCCGGGACAACCGGTGATTGCACATACAACGGCGATGGCACCTTTGGGCTAGTGAAGGTAGGCTGCAGGATCCTGAGCAGGAGCGGGTATTACGTGACGATCAAGGACATTTCCGCGTTCGCGCCAAACAAGGCAATGATCGAGGTCAGCGATAAGCTGGGCAAATTGATCAAGAACGTATACTTGGGCGCAAAAGAGTACACCACAATCACCGAGGCAGGCAACCTATATCTGCAGGTGCTTGAAGTGACTCCCGGAAAAATAGCATCGGAGGGAACGGCGGCAATCATTGTGAAAACGGTAGCGCCTACTCCGGCTGTCGGCGACCCATCGCCCGCAGCGAATGCGCAATAGCGCTTTCCCTTTTTTTTAATTTTTTATCTAAAAAAACAGGTAGAACAATATGAGAAATCTGCTCGTCTTCGGCGTGTTTGCAATTGCATTGTTTTTGTCGGGATGCACGGAACAGGGGGTTCGCTGCGCCGATGGCACCATTGTCGCGGATTCGAGGCTTTGCCC
>JAZDKC010000028.1:0-13118 GCA_043803465.1 Microcaldota archaeon | reverse complement strand
CGGGCAAGGTCGACCTCACTCCTTAGGGACTTGAAAGTGATGAAAGTTGTGTTTGAGAAAGCAGGCAAACCCAAAAATCCATAGGTTGGGTTTTTGCATAACGGCATAACGTATCTATTGTGCTTTTGATGCTTCACGTGTTGCAAGTTGTTAAAAACAGAAGGTTTTTAAGCCAATAACGGTTATGCAGGAGAGCATCCTTTTCAAGATGATTACGTCTTTTGTCTAAATTTGGTGTTTAAGCTGGTTTTAGCTCGTAAAATTTGCCAAAAAATCATCAAAAAATGGGCAAAATACGTCCCTACATGAAGACAACATCGTCAGTTGTCCGTAGGGTAACGCAAGGTTTAAATACCCTCTAAAGGTTAACGATAGGAAGTTTAGCAGAAGGCATCTGCTGCCTGCATCTCCTTTTTTCGGAGGTGCACAGCCGGGACCTTTGAGCGCGATATTTATTATCCGCGATATGGTCTTGATGCGTAGATGAGAAGGAAATGGCCTTGGCAGCGAAGTTTTCTGTTAACGGCGCGGCTGCTTCCGGCAGTTGCGTTAAGGAAGAAAGTGAATCAAGCAGGTGCGTTTATTTGTTCGTACCTGTCTAAAATAAGGTGAAACCATGAAGAGTTTGAATGTAAAGAGGATTGCTGCGATCGCAACCGGCGCTTCCATGCTTTTGGGAGCTGCGTTTGCTGGAGCTGCAGTCGACTTTGATTCAGCCGGCGTTGGTGTTTTCCCGTTCTTTTCGGGCGGAGAACCACAAGCGAAGATTGTAATCGGAGCGAAGGCACAACCTGCAGATGTAGTTGTCGCTGGAAACATTGCGGCAGTTATGGGTAATCTTGCGTACAAGACTAGCCCGGTAGAAGTACTAGGAAAAGACAAGCTCGGCGTATCTGGAACCGGTGGGGATCTCACCGACAAGACCGTCGGCTTGACAATAACCACACCAGGAGTAAACCCTGCAACAGCGTACGAAATGAAAGCGTACCTGCAAGACGATCTCGACAACTTTACGGAGACAACGAGGTATTCGACCTCGCAATCGAGGTTCCAGCAGACCAACACGTCGTTCTCAACGACATCTGGCCCGAAGGTAATTACGAAGGATATGACCTCAGTAATTGCACCCGCGCCAGGCATGCCAGCGGATGGAAAGATAAACTACCCGACCGGCACCGCAAACACCAAGGAAGACCAGAAGGTGTATGCGTTCGCGTACGTCAAGTACGATGAGAACGACAAGGAAGTTCAGGCAAAATACGTGAAAACAGGTTATGAAGCAATCTTCACTGACCCGATTCCGCTCTGCTTGGACACTGCGAAGAACGACACAACCTGCGATGACTCGAAGAGGCTTGCGAAGAACAATGTTGAGATCACATTCTTGGGCGACAAGTGGACGATTTTCGACCACAGCCACCCGGCAATGGGTCCCATCACTTCAGTAACACTCGGAAAGCAAATCACGAGGCAGGAGTCATTCTCAATCGATCAGCAAGTCACAACGCCCGACGGCTATGTGATTTCCCTGAAAGATATTTCGGCATTCTCCCCGCAAAGGGCAATGTTCGAAATCAGCGACTCAACTGGCAAGCTCGTAAAAAGGGCATACCTTGGAGAGCTAGACACCACGACCATTACCGAAGCGAACAACGTAGTGCTCAAGGTGAACAAGGTGTTCCCCGGAGCATTTGCCAAGACTGGAACCGCAGACGTTTCCATGTTCTCAAGCCAGCTCGTTATTACAAACAATAATGAGATTTCTGGTGGTGAGTCACACAAGAACTGGATGGGAATGATCCAAAGCGCAACCGTAGGCTCCTCTGAGGGTATCTCGAAGATCCAGCTGTACAACGACATCGACCAAGTGTACAAGAGCACTCTGGTACAGGACTTGAAGGCTGGTGAATCTATAGACATCATCAAGGGCATGGCAGGCTACAGGCTCAACTTCTTGGGCTTGGAACCAGTCGACTATGATGTGCTGCAGTTCAACATCCAAACAAGCAGGACCCTGACAGTAAACAACGGCACCTCGACCTACATCACCCAACCGACAAACCTGATGACAGTCACTTCCGGAAAGAGCAATGCGTTCCAATTCGGAAGCAGGTCAGTAGGAAATGTCTATTGGATTTTGGAGGACTCGTCTGACGGCAGTTTGCTTGCAGGCCAGGTCTACTACCTATCAGCCAGCGGCACCTACTACACCAACGACACAGCAACCAACACCTTGACGTACTTCTACTCTGCAGATGAGAGTGCAGTACTGCTCATGAACACCACTGCAACGCCAGAATGGCCGACTGTGAACACAACCATGGTCCAGCTATCCATCCCTGAATTGACAGAGGAAAACAATGGCACAGCAGCAACCTACACCGGCAACTACCACCTGAACATGTTCTACGATAAGACTCTGGACCAATTCGTAAACACAATCGCCAGCACAACCGCTGACAAGATTGGTTATGAAGCGTACGGACACTACGGACAAACATCCACAGTGAGCAAGGCCACCAAGAACGCGGGCTACATCACCTACAGGGGAAACATCGCATCGAGCATCTCTTCGCTTGGATTGAACATCAACTACGCGAAGAAGGTCGCAAGGGCGAGATTTACCTTGACAGGTGGGGCAGCAGGCAACGCAACAGCAGGAAACTCTGCTTCAGTTACTCTGAAGGAGGGCGACCCGTACACAATCGGCAGCGGATACTCTCTGAAGGTCGATTCGATTTCCGCGAAGGTCACAACGACCGGAGCAGGAGCCGTTTCAGGCATCGAGAATCTGGTACCGAGCGTTACGGACGCTGCAGTTGTCACCCAACTGAACACCGATACGAGCCCATTAGTCGTGCTGGACTCTGAAGCAGGCAGCACTGCTAACATGATCGTGGTCGGAGGTCAGATCGTAAACACCGTCGCAGCAGGCGCAGGAGTCGACATAAAAGAAGGCGACTCTCCGCAAGTGAAGGTGTATGGTTCCACGAAGTTGGTTGTTGCAGGTTACACCGCAACTGACACAACTACGGCAGGAAACGAGCTGATTAAGTGGATGAACGACAACTCGGACAAAATTAGGGGCTAAACCCCTTTTTTTCTTTTTTTTTCTTTTCTTTTTTCTGATTTTCCATTTTTTACTTCCTAATTGTTCCATGCCCCTAGTTGCTAGTTTCATTCCCCGTTTGTTTTTGGCATCGGTTTGCCGATCTTAACCTTCGCAACTCAGCCCGCCTTCGGTTTTTCCTTTTTAGTTAACTTTAAAACCTCTTGGCGCTTCATCATTTAGTCTTATTCTTGAGGTGGGCCATATGAAGCAGGTACTGTTGTTCGGTTTGTTTGCGTTTGTTCTGCTATTCGGCTGCTTGTCGCAGCAGCCCGGCACTGCATCCCCTACTGCTGCTACAACTGCAACTCCTACCGCAACTGTGCAGGCCGCATCCTCGCCAACTGCGCAGGCATCAACTGCAGCAGGTTGCGCTGCGCCTGATTTGAAGTTCGGAACAGTCACTCCGCCAGAAAGCCCAATTTATGGCTCAAAATACCCTATTGGAATCGAGGTTATTTACACAAAAAGCGATTGCAAGCCCGCGCCAACTACTGCAACCATTGCATTGTACGAGGGCACCCGGAAATTGGGCGAATCAACCCTGAGCCAGATCGCGGAGAAGAATTCCGTAAATTTGGATTTCGTTCCCGACCAATCCCGGAAGTTCGACCTCACCTTGAAACTCTCGAGCAATTCCGCCGATGAAAACAAGGATAACAACGAATACCAGTTCAGCGTAATTGCAGAGCCATTCGGCTATTTCTCCGATGTTTCCGGTGCAGGATTTTACGGGGTAACCATGTTCGACACACGTGCGCAAGGCTTCAGGCTCGAGCAGCCAATGGCAATCAAGGAAGTGCAGATTTATGCGAAGAAGGGCGCCAACTTCCAGCCGAGCGATATCTATGTTGAGATTAGGCGCGACGGAACCGGCAAGCCTTCCGGCACGAGCGAGATCCGGTTCTCCAATGGCGGCGAAGTGATTCCCGGAGAATATGCGTGGGTGGCATTCATGAACCCCCAAAAGGCAACCCTGCAGCCTGGAATGTATTGGCTGGTTGTGCGCACTTTGAGTTTGTCTACGAATTTGCAGCTCCATATGATCCCGAACACCATTTTCCAAAAGCCCGAATACACCATGAAGAGCTCCGCCATAAAACCCGACAGCGAGGTGTGGGTAGTTGCAACTGACGAGGGCGTATTCAATTTCAAGCTCGGCTACGAGGCACCTGAAGTGTACGACCAGGGCCAGCTCCCGGTAGTGAGCAAGCCGCCATCCGATTTCGATCCGTACAGCGTAGTCTAATAGGGGAAAGCAGCATGCAATTTTCGCAGTATAACGCGATCGCCCGCATGGAAGCCAAGAACTGGTGGTATGCGGGCCGCCGCGACCTGCTGGAGCTGCTGCTCGTGCAGCATAAAAAATTCGAGTGCGCACTCGATGTGGGCTGCGGGACCGGCTCCAATTTGGAGGTAATCTCCCGCCATTCCAAAAAAAGCCACGGCATCGATTATTCCCCAAAAGCGATCCAGTACTGCAGGAAAAAAGGGTTCCGGAACCTGCACCAAATGGATGCGCAACACCTTGGATTCAATGCTGGGATGTTCGATCTGGTAGTCTGCACCGATGTGCTTGAGCATCTCGACGACAAAAGGGCAATTTCCGAATTTAGCCGAGTCATGCGCAAAGGCGGCTTGCTGATCCTTGCAGTGCCAGCGCATAAATACCTCTGGAATGACAATGACGACATCAGCAGCCATAAAAGAAGGTATGAAAAAGAACGAATACTCGAATTATTGGCTCCGCATTTCAAAATCTCTAAATTATCATATTGGAATTTCCTCAGCTACTTCCCCGCATTGCTGATTTACAATTTGAAGCGGCTATTTGGCTCGCAATCCGGAAAAAGCACAGGGCGCAAGCAAAACAACCTTTCCCTTGCACCCTCGATCCTGAGCCCGTTCCTGCTCTCAATGCTCAAACTCGAGAACCGCCTTTTCAACACCATTCCGATGCCGCAAGGCGTGAGCATAATTGCCGTGGCAACGAAGAAATGAGCATTTTACCCGATTTTTGCCTTAAAATTCGCCGCTAATTTGCGAGCTAAATTCATGATTAATCAGTATTTCACGGCCTTCAGGGTTTGCAAAGCATCCTTCTCGCTCTTCTGGTTCACGATCACGCCGGTCCCAAGCTCGACTCCGGCCCAATATCCGCTCCGGGGGTAGATTTCAAGATGGAAATGCGTTTCCTCCCCTTTAGGGGAATTGTGGAAAACCACATTGTAATCCTTTACGATGAAGTGCACCCGCCTGATGCATTCCCGAAGCAATTTCATGAGGTGCAAGCCCTGCTCTTCGGTCAATGCCAAAATGCTCGGCACATGCGCCTTTGGGATGATCCAGATCTCATTGGCGAACCTGGAGAAGGAGGGGCAGATTGCAGTGAAGAAATCGTTGTCTATCAGCACATTCTCCGCCTCCTTAGCAAGCATTTCGCAAATGAGGCATTTTCCCTGCTTTGCCGCATCCTTATTTGCCTCGATCTCCCTTTGGACCAGTTCGGGTATGAACGGGAATGACAAAATCTGCGAGTGCTCATGCTCGATGCTCGCGCCCGCATTCCTGCCGTGGTTCTTGAACAGATGCACGTATTTGATCTGCCCATCGGCCATGAGGGTTTCGTAGCGGTTTTTGTACGCATTGAATACGAATTTCAACTGCAGCTCCCCAAACTCATGGAAAAGTTCCTCATGCACATCGCTTTCCACGATTACCTCGTGATGCCCATACGCATACGTTGCAGTATTGATGGAATTCAGCTCGACATATTTCCCTTCGCTCCCAACAAGCGCGAAGGTGTTGTTGAATGCCCGGACCCTCCAGTCCTTTTCGGAAGGCAGTGCGAATTCCGTCGGAGGGGTTGTGTGCTCGGCGCCCTTGCAAAAAGGGCACGAAACCTTCTCCCCGAATATCACCGGCCGCTTTCCCCGCTCGTTTGCAATGATGACGATGGAATTCTTGGTGATGTCCTGCCTGAACTCGAGAACCATATCGACCGATTCTGCTTACGATTACATTATTTATAAGGCTGAGCAGTACCGCATTTTTCAGCCACTTTCGCGCGGCACAATTACGACCTGTTTTCCGCTCAATGCGCCCATGCTCTCGCAGAGCTGCAGTCTTTGCGAATCGATTTTTTCGAGCATTTCGGAACGCTCGTTCTCCAATTTCCGCCTTTCCGCCTTTCGCGCATCGATGTCGGCCGATTTTTTTCCGATTTCGGACAGCACCTTCCTCTTTGCGATCAAATCCGCGTTCAGCAATTCCGCCTCCTCCTGGAGCTGCAGGAGCTTTTGCCGATTTTCAAGCACCTCGCCCTGCCGTATCCGCTGGAAAATTTCCTGGTGCTTCTTCCTGTCCCGCTCGTCCTCACTGAGCGTGTTCTCAGAGAGCATTTTGTCGATTTCATCGCATATCGCGTGCAAGCCGGATACTTTTCCATCCTCGGCCATCAGTGCCCCGAGGTGATTTTCATAATAATTTTTTGCAATTTTCGCATTCCTTTTATCCGGTGCATTTTTTTCATATTTCCTAAGGAGCCTTTCAAGCGGCAACAATATGCCCGCGATTTCGCCCTTTATTTTTGAGATTTGCATCCCATTCCTGGAAATCCCATTTTCTGCCCTTTTGCACGCCCCCTCGGCATTCCCGTACGCATTTGCATCAAAATTCTTTTCCCTATCTTCCAGCTCCTGCCCTATCCTCCGGGCTGCTGCCGTATTTTCAAGCAATTGCCCTTCCCACCTTGAAATTTCCTCGAGCGCATCATTGATTTTTTTTCCAGTGCTGTGCACTTCCGAATTCCTGCCGATTTCATTTCCCAGCTCGTCCATTGCTTCCGCAAGCGCCTTTATGGGCCCGCCAAGCCTTTCAAATTCTTCCTTATAAAAGAAGATCAGGTACCGGTTATCCGAGGTGATTTTGGTTATCTGCATTACGGATTTTTGCAGCCTCACATGGAACTCCCGGACGCTTTCGAAGTCGAGTGTTCCCGGTTTTTTTATTTCATCCAGGATTTTCGGGATTCTCAGGAAATAATTCTCCTTCATCTGCTTGGCGATCTTCTCATGCTGCGGATTTTCCGTTTTTATGGGCTTTCTCGAAAATTCCTCCGCGATTTTTTTTATCTGCTCCAATTCGGAAAGGATCCCCCCTATCTTTGTTTTTGCATTTGCCAGGAACGGAGCCAATTTCTTCTGGGCTTCCTGCTCGGCAACAATTTTCACGTCCTTCAATTGCAATTCCGTTTTTTCCGGAAGCGGCGGCTTTGCATTCCCCCCCATTCCGAAAAGTTTTTGGAAAAAACCCATAGAATCAGTAATTCATCTCTTTGTTTTGAGGTAGGATTTCTTGAGTTCGTCCAGCACCTCCGCAACTGCCATGCCCAGGGCCCATTTCTCGCGATGCTGCTTCATTCCCGGCGTGGAGCACACGAACGCCTTGCCATCAATCTCCAGCCGGCCATGCAGCTCGTAAATTTTCTTCCCCTTGCCTTTCAAAGAGCTCTTGACCCGCAGATGCAGGCTGCCCCCCTTGCCGAATTTCCTCAGCAGTGCGGCGCATTCCTCGAAAATCGAATCCTTGAACATCGCCTCTTCGGCGTTCAATCCTGAAACCTCTATGTGCGCGGGCTCGATGAATTTGAGCTGCTGCATGATCTTCGGGTAGGCCACTTTTCCTTTGAGCTGCGGGCCATCGAAAACAAATACCTCGCCGAATTGCGCATTCCTCAAGGCATCGAAAAGTGCTTCCCCGCTTCCTGCCTTCTTCACCTCGAATTCAGGCGTGAGGATGCTCCTAACGCTTTCCCTCTCGACATTGATTTTTTCGCGCTGCTCCAGGTCGTGCAGCTTCTTATGCAGGTACGGCTTTACCTTCACCGCAATATCCCGTGCTGTGATCAGCCCCAAGAACTTGCCCTTCTCCTGCACTGCAATCTCTTGCACCCCCTTTTTCAGCATCAACTCTTCCGCTTTGTCCGCACCAGTGCTTGCCTCGATAAACGGCACTGCATCCATGAATTCCGCTGCTGTTATGCCTGCGAGCGCTTCTCCCGCATTCTGCAAAACTGCTGCAGCATCGACGATGCCTATTGGCTTTAGGTTCTTGTCGAGCACTGCGATCCATTTCACATCCCCGCCGGAAAATTTCTCCAGCACCTTCTGGAAGCGCACTTCGTTCTCGAGCATGATGCTCCCTTTCCTCGCAAGCTTTCCAATCTTCACCTTCTCCGCATTCGCCTTGAACCGAAGCACCAAAGCAGGGTGCAATTCGCCCGCATACTTGCCGTTATTTGTGACAATCAGCATCTTATGGTCTTCGAGCTTCCTTAGCGCCTTCGAGGCCATTTCGCCTGCATCTATGGTCTCTACTGGGGAAATTAACTGCATGCGGCTCACCTTGCTTGTAGACATGAAAACGACTCCATCCTTCTTATGCCTTGGGTTATTTGTGCAATGCCCAAGCCTCCAATTATTTTTTGCTTTTCTTCATCCAATCCGAGAATGAAGTGAGCGCTTGCACAACATCTATCGGAAACATCACGACCGTGTTGCTTGGCGTGGGCCCCAATCCGTCAATTGTCTGCAAAGTCCTAAGCTGCATCGCGCCCGGCGATTCGGCCATGGTTTTTGCAGCTGCAGCCAGATTGAACGCAGCCAACTTGTCCCCTTCTGATTTTGTAATGTTCGCCCTTTTCTCCCTCTCGGCAGCAGCCTGCCTTGACATGATGCGCTTGAGCTCCTCGGGCATGTCGATATCCTGCATCTTGATTACTTCGACATCCATCCCCCAATCCTTGGTTTCGGATTCCACCAGCTTTTCAATCTCCTTCCCGATCTCATCCCTTTCAGCAAGCAGCTGATCGAGGGTCATTCCGCCCACCACATCCTTCAATGCGGTTTGCGCGTACTGTGAGATGGCATAAACGAAATTCTGGATTTTTATGATGGCCACTTCCGGGCTTGAAACCTTGAAGTAAATGACCCCATTCACCTGGACCGGCACGTTATCCTTCGTGATCACCTGCTGTGCGGGAATATCGATTGTCTGCAGCCTGATATCCACCATTACGACCCTTTCAATTATGGGGATTACTATATTCAGGCCGGGCTCGAGTGTCCCGACGTATTTTCCGAGCCGGAACTTGACTGCGCGCTCATACTGGTCCACAATCTTAATGCTTGCAAGCGCAATGATCAGCAAAAAGAACCCGATGACGAATTCGAACACCATCCCAACCACCCCCCGAAGGTATCTCTCACCCAATGTTTAATAAGCTATTTTTTTTGTTGGCGACTCCGGGGGATTAAATCCCCAACACCTAGGGGAATGACTTCCCCTATGTTCCAGAAACCCCGCGTTTCCGGGCGTGCTGGGAACCTTCGGTTCTGGCGCACCGTGTCGCCCTGCCCCTTCTTTAGTGTCGCCCCTCCCCCTTTATTTAGTTCTGCGTATCAAATTTTTTTTAGGAAACGAGTGCAAGCGGGCTGCGCGCCCATCCCTGTAAATAACCTATGGACTCATTAATATACGTGGAAAAATGAAGCAAAAAACGCTCAATTTCCTGGAGGAAGCAACACCTCCAGGGGATTAAATCCCCTACTCGTGTTGCCCCTACCCCTTTATTTACTTCTGCGAATCAATTCCTTTAAGTGAAAAAAATGAAGCAAAAAACGCTCAATTTCCTGGAGGAGGCGCATGAGGAGCTAAGCGCCGAGGAACGCACGAGTGAAGACGATGCAGAACGGATGCCCGAATCCATCCCTGCGGATGAAAACGTTCCAATCGCCCAAAATGACATTGAGGATTTCCAGAAATTTGCGAAGCGTGAGGGCAAGCGCACCCTTGACACGTTCCGGGACGTGCTTATCGTGAACCATTTCGACTGCGATGGATTGGCATCCGGATCCATAGTCGCGCTGGCACTCAAGGCACATGGCATTCCCTTCAGGATGCTTACGGTAAAGAAGATGACTAATCAGGTGATCGAGGCTGCAAAAAATGACCCTTCCAGGTGCCTGATTTTCGTTGATATCGGAACCGGCTTCCTCAACCAAATCAATGCAATTGCGAAGTCGGGGAAAAGCATTTTGCAGATCGACCACCACGCGCCGGAAAAGATCGAGAACAAAAGCGATGCATTTTCCATCATCAATTGCCACAATTTTAACATAGACGGCGCATTCTACCTCTGCAGCTCTTCAGCCGCATATTTCACATTTGCGGCCAACTCGCCGGTTGAGGCGGCAAAGCGCATGGCGCAACTTGGGATAATCGGCGCAGTTGGCGACATCCAGGATGTGAAGGGCCTCAAGGGCCTGAATTACCTGCTTCTGCAGGACGCAAAAAAACTCAAGGTCGTAAATGCGGTGCGCGACCTGCGGATGTTCGGAAGGGTCTCCCGCACCCTCGTAAATTTCCTCAATTTCTCCGCAGAACCGTTCCTTCCGTCCCTTACCGGCAACCCCAAGAATTCCGCGCTCTTCCTGAAAAAGAACGGAATTCCGCTATATGCGGAAAAGGACGGAAAACGCGCATGGCTTCGCTACTATGATTTGAACCGATTCGACCGGATAAGGCTGATCGGTGCGCTGCTCAACTTCTGCTATGAGAAGAAGCTTTCAGAGGATGCAATCCATCTGATGATCGGCGAGGTATACCTGTTCCCGCACGAAAACAACCAAACCGAGCTGTACGACGCATACGAGTTTTCCTCCCTGCTCAATGCATGCGGGAGAAGCGGAAAGCCCGAGGTGGGAATCAAGCTTTGCTTGAACGAAGCGGGCGCTTACGAGGAGGCGCATGCACTGCTGCAACAGCACCGGATGGAAATCAGCAAGGCGATCTACTATGCAAAAAAATACACGGAGGATTTGGGCGCGTTCTATTTTTTGGATGCGAGGAATGATATCCCCGATTCCATTATCGGCTCCGTTGCAGGCAGCTATTTCAATTCCGGCATGATTGCGAGGGAAAAACCCATCATTGCCTTCTCCATTGATGAGGCGCAGCAGCTCAAGGCATCCTCAAGGGCATGGAGGGGGCTGGTGGAAAAAGGCCTGAATCTGGGCGAGGTGATGTCCCTCTCCGCGAAGGAAGCCGGCGGCTTCGGCGGCGGGCACTCTGTTGCTTCAGGAGCGTCGATTCCCAACACGGAGGAAGCGCTGAAAAAATTCCTGCTTTCTGCCAAGCTGACGATAAAGAGGCAGATAGGGATTTGAACCTGCTTGGCAGCGATGGATAATTCCGTTAATTAATTTGTTCTTTATCGGCTTCCGGGATAGCCTCCAATTTTTCCGTTTGAAATGCGCCCATCATGTCAGCTTTTTCCCCTCTGCCTTTGCAATTCCGCATCCCTTTGTTGGTATGCCGCTGTTGCCTCGGGAAGGCCGATTGTCCCATAATATATCCGGTAAGCCAATCCGGTGATCCCAGGCTTGCTGGTCTTGGCTTCTATCTCCTTCACCTTCTCAAACGGGTTGCTCCTCGATTCCGCAATGCCCAAGGCATTCCCGACGATTGTTATTTTTCTTTGCCAGGTTCCGGAATAGCATCTTGCGAAGGCACCATTTCGAGGGATGGCATATGCTAATAAATTAATGTAGGAAAATAGGGTTACATGGGAACCGAAAGAAGGTACACGCTGGAGGAGATCTTAGCTATTTCTGGAATTAAAGGACCCGGAACCAGTGCGCCCCTACTAGGCGAAGAGGAAAGGAAACATTTGCCTTTACTGGCTACACTTATCGAGGAATGCCGAGAATATGGATTGGAAGTACTGAAAAAAGGGACTAAAGACGGGATTTACTGCCCAAAAATTACCGGGGATGTTTCTGAATATAACAAACACCTCTATAAGTTGATGCGCGCCAGGAAAAGGCCGACAAGGCGGAAACCCCTGGATGTTGCATATTATTGTCCGAACCTAGGAGCAGAACTGCCGGACTTTGCCGTTTTCTTGGCTGCAGCAAGGAATTCGCCCCAGTTTTTCCGGTTAAGGAATCTCCTAAGGGATAAATTCAGAATCAATATGCTAAATTTTCTAAAAGCGCATGCAATCCATAACCCCAATCCATAAATCTCGTTTTGCCCGGAAAGTTCATTTGGCCGCTTTCTGTGCTATCTCCCTTTCTGTCAGCAGCATCCTCCTGATTTCCGATATCTGATTAAGGCGCGCATGAGGGGCTCCTTCCTGACTCCCATGTAAAACTAATTTGATTTTTCCTACGGATTCCCCTGTTGCCGGACTTTTGACAACCAAATGCCCTGACTTGTCGACCTTTCCTTCAAGGCCAAGGTCGGGGAGTGCTCTCTTAAGTATCTGACCGAAGTTCTTATTGCTTTTGATTTGTTTTAATCCTTCGATCACTTCGAGGCTTTTATCAATCTGTGCAACAGTACGCGTGCTGGTTAATCCGGGCACTTGCTTGGCAGTTTCGGTTTTCATAGCAGAAAGCATTTCAGCGAATGTCCGACCTCCTTTCCCTACTTTTGAAATGCTCCCCATGCCCATAAACGTGCCGGATTCTATATCCTCTTTAAGTGAGGTGGGTTGGCCCATGGCAATGAGCGCAATCCCCGCTAAATTTAACATGCCTTGCTGACTAAATTGAGGTTCCTTGCTGCTAAGCCTTACCAATCCGGCACCTGCTTGCCTTAAAACGTAACCCAGGGGGCTGTCTTGTTTTTCATTCATAAACGCATTTGCTAAACTATCGATGTTTGATTGCTTATCTTCCGGGGCTCTCCCGTCCGGATCCACGTACTTCAGCGGGTTGTTCTTCACGTACACATACCTATTCAGGCTCAGCGGGTCCTCGAAATTCCCCCACACCGCATCGGCCTGCAGGAACCTGCCTATTTCCGGCTCGTAATACCTCGCACCGTAATAGTATAATCCAGTGTCTGTGTCGAGTTCCTTCCCGGTGTATTTGTAATTGTTACCGCTTCCGGAAGAGCTTTTCATTTCTCCGAAAGCATAATACTCGTCTTCCTGCAGCTC
>JAZDKC010000027.1:0-3889 GCA_043803465.1 Microcaldota archaeon | reverse complement strand
GAATGTGGAGAACGTGCAGAAGTACAAGTACCTGAAGAACGGCGCGATGTATTCAATTCTGGTGTTGGGGGCGGTGATGATCTGGGATGCATTCGGCGGCCACCTTCCAAATTGGTTCTCGCCGATTGCGACTATTGCGATCATCGGATATTTCTTTTGGAAGAGCACGAAAGAAGTTGGAAAATAATGGCTACGATCTATTCCCTCTACTTGGACGCCCGAAAACTATTATAAATCCGGCATTTTACTTATAGCGATCAGAAATGCCTGAAACCGCGGTCAGTTATTATTCATTATCCGTAGCGGAAGCGTTGAAAAAGCTGGATTCGAATGCCGAGGGGCTGACTACCAAGGACGCAGCCGAAAGGCTCAGGAAATATGGCCCCAATGCGCTCAAGGAGAGGAAGAAGCGCACCGTTTTGGACATGTTCCTTGACGAATTCAAGGATTTTGTAATCTTATTGCTGATGGCAGCGGCAATCATTTCCGCAGCGACCACATATTTTACCAATGAAGGCGAGTACATTGATTCCGCGGCAATCCTTGCCATCGTAGTGATCAATGCGGTAATCGGCGTCCTGCAGGAATACAACGCCAACAAGGCAATCGAGGCGCTGAGGAAATTGGTGCAGGCGAAAGCAAGAGTTTTGCGCGATGGGAAGGAACGGGAAATACCTACATCCGACCTGGTGCCGGGCGACATCATCATCATTAATGAGGGGGACAAGATCCCGGCGGATGCGCGCCTGGTCGAATCGCACAACCTGGAAGTGGAGGAGGCAAGCCTGACCGGGGAGAGTTCACCGGTGGAAAAGAAAGCGGATGTTATTCTCGATGCAAAGGCAACGATCAACGACTGCGACAATATGGTTTTCATGAGCACCCTTGTAACGAAGGGCACTGGAAAGGCGGTTGTGTGCTTTACAGCCGAAAGCACCGAAATCGGAAGGATCGCGAACCTGGTGCAGGAAATCGGGGACGAACAGACGCCCCTGCAGCAAAAATTGGAAACGCTAGGCAGGCAATTGGGCAAATTGGCAATTGCCGCAACTGTACTCGTATTCATTGTAGGGACTGGCAGGGGCTTGCTCGGGGGCGGATTTGAAATAAAAAATGTCCTGGATATGTTCCTGATTGCCGTAAGCTTGGCTGTTGCAGCGATTCCGGAGGGGCTTCCGGCCGTTGTTACCATATCCTTGGCAATCGGGGTGCAAAGGATGGCCAAGCGCAATTCCATCATCCGAAGGCTTCCTGCAGCCGAAGGGCTGGGCTCGGCCACCGTCATTTGCTCC
This sequence comes from Microcaldota archaeon, assembly GCA_043803465.1. Lineage (GTDB taxonomy): Archaea > Micrarchaeota > Micrarchaeia > Norongarragalinales > SBBD01 > JACRGC01. The sequence continues at coordinate 2,597 of JAZDKC010000027.1, read as the reverse complement.
GACAAGACGGGCACGCTTACGAAGAACGAAATGACCGTGAGGAGAATTTTCACCAACGGAAAGGATTTTGAGATTACGGGGCAGGGATATGAGGCGATTGGAAAATTCAGTGATGGCGCAGGAAAGGAAATCCCAAACCCGCTCAAGGAACAAAATTTCTGCGAATTGTTCAATTCTGCAATTTTATGCAATAACGCAGCGCTTGCGGAAAACAGCAGCATCATCGGCGATCCGACGGAGGCATGCTTGCTTGTTGCCGCGAAAAAGGCGGGGCTCGATTATTTGCAGGAGAAGCAGAACCGGAGGAAACTGGATGAACTCACTTTCGATTCCAACAGGAAGATGATGTCCGTAATTTATGAGGAAGAGGAGGCGGGAAAAATCGCATATACGAAAGGGGCGCCTGAAATGCTGTTGGAAAAATGCGCATACATTCTGAAAAATGGAAAAATGGAAAAATTGGGGGAGGAAGGAAAAGTGGCCATATTGAGGAAAAATGCCGAATTCGCCTCCGGCGGCCTGCGCGTGCTGGGATTCGCGTTCAAAATGCTGAAGATCCGATCAATCAAGGAATTCAAGGCGGATCAAATCGAGAACGAACTCGTTTTCATCGGGCTTATGGCGATGATGGATTCACCGAGGCAGGAAGCGAAGGATGCGATTGCGGTTTGCAGGAAAGCCGGGATCAAAGTGGTAATGATCACCGGGGATAATGAGCTTACGGCAAGGGCAGTTGCCAAGGAATTGGGGATGTTCGATGAGAAAAAGGACAGGGTGCTTACTGGAAGGAAATTGGAGGAGCTTTCCGATGCTGAATTTGATAAGATTGTTGGGAGCGTCACGGTTTATGCAAGGGTTTCGCCCGAACACAAAATGCGGATAGTGACCGCCCTTCAAAAGAAGGGGGAAATAGTCGCAATGACCGGGGATGGGGTAAATGATGCACCTGCGATAAAAAAATCGGACATCGGGGTGGCGATGGGCATTACCGGGACGGATGTTGCAAAGGAGAGCGCGGACATGGTAATTACTGATGATAATTTTGCTTCAATTGTGGCGGCGGTTGAGGAGGGAAGGATAATATTCGACAATATCATGAAATCGGCAAAGTACCTTATTTCCTGCAACATAGGGGAAGTGCTGGTAATATTCGTTGCAATAATGCTGGGATGGGATTCGCCATTGATCCCCATTCAAATACTGTGGATGAATCTCGCAACGGACGCGCTTCCAGCCCTCGCACTCGCTGCGGACACCAAAGCGCGCGACATCATGAATAGGAGGCCGCGGAATCCGAAGGAATCGTTGATTTCCCAATCGGAAATGACAAGGCTCGCGGTAATTGGCATTCTGATAACAATCGGCACCCTCGGGTTGTTCTGGTTTGTCAACGCATCTGAAGGATTGGAAAAGGCAAGGACGGTTGCTTTTAGCACGATCATATTCTTCCAATTGTTCATCGCGCTTAGCTGGCATGCCGCAGGGGACATGATCCTGAAGGTGGGCATCCTGAAGAACAAATTCCTGATATTTTCCGTGCTGCTAGGGTTCGCCATGCAGATTGCGATAGTGCAAACAGGCGCATTGGAGGCGGTATTCAAAACTGTTCCGCTGACTGCAATTGATTGGATCGCGATCTCCCTTGTCGGCGGATCCATATTCATTGTGGAGGAGATGATCAAGCACGCATACAATTTCAGGAGAACCGGGCAAATAATGTGACGGGGTCTTGTAATGAATTGGCGGGGGGAATCATCAAGGGTGAAAATCAATGAAAGAAATTCATTTTGCTTCCTCGAATCCCGAGAAAATCCTGGAAGTGGGGCAGATTTTGGCGGACTGCGGCATTGCCGTAATTCCAATCGAAACAGAACTGAATGAGATCAGGTCGGAGGATCAGGCGGAAATCGCATTGCAGAAGGCCATAACCGCATATTCGGCCATAAAAAAACCGGTTATTGCGGAGGATACGGGCGTGTATTTCGGGGCGTACGAAAATTTCCCGGGGGTATTCCCATCATTCGTATTCAAAGCGATCGGTTATGGGGGGATATTGAGGCTGCTGGAAGGAAAAAAACGGGATGCATACTTCAAGACGATTGTCGCATATTTTGACGGGAAAAACGGGAAAGTATTTGAAGGCGTCTGCAAAGGCAATATCGCCCAAAAACCCGATTCGCTAAAATACCAAAGCCCCAAGCTTCCCTATGAGGCAATTTTCATACCGGAGGGGAAAAGGGAAAGACTGAGCCGGATGGGCAAGGCGGAGAAGAACTCTTTTTCCCACAGGGCAAATGCCGTCAGAAAATTTGCGGTTTGGTATTCGAAAATAAAGTAGCTTCTTTTACACGTATTTCAAAAGGCCGTGCTTATCCAAATAAATCCTGATTTCTGCAGGCACGAATTTTTTCCAGGCGGGATCCCTTTCGTGAATCATACCCCTTATTTCGGTCGCAGAGATTTTCACAGAGGAACCCATTTTCCTCACTTCGAATTTGCCCTTCAGCAGATGCTGCACCAGCCAGTTGCCGGAGTAAACAATATCCGCGGCTTTTGCGATTTCGAGCACGCGCCTAGTCCATCTCTGATGGTTATTT
>JAZDKC010000026.1:0-18528 GCA_043803465.1 Microcaldota archaeon | reverse complement strand
GGGGAGGAGGTTGAATTGGAGAAATTAAAAGACCAATATAATTAATACCTCCAAATGAACAAGGTAAATTAGAAGGAAATATCGCAATTTTATATCCGCTCCCTACATAATGTTGTTCGGCATCTGCAATTAAATATGAACAGGAAAATTTAAGCATACTTGTAAGCGGCGTATTTGCTAAACATTTAATTTCAGAGATAAAATTAGCATATATTGGTGATTGCACATTCGCGTTCTCGCATGTGTAATTTACTAAGTATGACCTATCTACGCTCTCCCCACAAGTAAAGTTTACAAAAAAATCTAGAGGTATTTGAGTACCCCTTTGGCCTGAAATCGAAATATCGGTCGTATTCAGGTAATTGCACGTAGTTATTGAATGAGTATTGTTTATTAAAAAAATAAAAAGTATTGTACCAAAAATTAGGTAATTTTTTTTCATAAAAAAATAATGCGCGGGTAGTATAAAAACCCGCTTTTTTTGCTATAGACTAACTAAAAATCAATAGGTGGGGAAAAAAAGTAAAAATCTCAGCTATGCGGGCAGTAAACCCATGTGTGCGTGTTCTTGTTATAGTACGGCGTGCATGGCGGTCTCGGCTGGTAGACGGTCACAAAAACCTGCTTTTGCTGCGTGTTTTGGAAATTGTCCTTTGCAGTAAACGTTAAGGTATGCGTGCCGATTTCCGCTGCAGTAGGAGTCCAATCGAAAGTCGCAATTCCTATTGTAGAAGAATTCTCGAAGTTTGCTCCGATTAATGTTGGATTATACGTCCAGCTCCAAGTTGCATACTGCGGCCTACTATCGCAAATTGCATCCTCATCAGTCGCCTGAAGGTCAATATGCCACGGAGTTCCAACAGCTATGTATTTTGACGAGGGTTGGTTCCAGTTCTGGATGACCGGGTTGATGTTTTTTACGGTAATAATGATTGATTCAGACGTAATGTATGTATACGGATCCCAATCGTAATCCCAATATTCAAGTTCTGCTCGATATTGTTGTGATTGCTGATTCTTTACATCACAATAATCGATTCCCCATGTAAATTTGCTGCTAGCCTCGGAAATAGTTCTATTTGAAGGAAAGGTGGAATTATCGGGAGTATAAATCACCTTGAGCTCCACGTCTGCTCCCGGATCTGTTATGTATGTACTTGTACTTCTAAAGAAAGTTAGCGTCTGTCCTTCAAATCCCGTCTCAAATGTGTCATGTTCGCCCAATAACGGCTGCACTATTGGCTTATCCTCAATAATCACCGGTTCAGCCGGGATGAGGGTTGAGGAAATGGTCGGAGTCAGTTTCGGGCTGCCGCCAATGCTGTAAGCACTCATACTCCCCATAAGTGCGATAAACCCAACTAGCGCAAACAGAGCGTATCTATTCATGCAATCACCTGCCTTCAATAAACGCGCTTACCCCCGTAAGCACTATCTTATGGCTTCCCGGCTATTTTAAGCTTTTGATTCGTTGGCTGACGTAATAAAGTTAAGAGTGGTTCGGGGATATTTAAGCGGTTTAAAAGGGAAAAAGACGGGAGGTGACGTTATAGCGAGATGGTGGGATGGAATTGCCGACAGCCTGGTTTGTAGTCGTTCTGTAGGAGGGAAACAAAATATGCGACAACTAAATAACCTTTTTAACTAAAGTTACTAGTTCTTGGATTTGAGAAAAATAGGCTAGTAATTTTCTCTTATCATCACTGTCCTCATTAGTTATCGGAACGAACTTTTTCAGCCTTTCTTCAATAGAATAGGGATCATTTAATTCATCTATTGTAATTTTTCTACTTGATTCTAGCCTACTTTGAACACTCCCGGCAATAAAACCATCGTAAGCGATTAGATCTTCCCTAATATCCTCGAGGATATCGTTTTTTGAGGATGCTGGGGCTTTTGAGATTACGTGTTTTTTATATAATTGTTCTAATTTCTGCGTTCGAGCCCTTTTTTCCATCTTTATCTACCTACTTGCCATGGGTTACAATATAATTGTAATAGGTATATATCCCAAATTCATTCGTCTGCGTATTTCTTATTTTATAACCGTAACTTACCGGACCTTTTAAAGGCTGACTATTGCTAACGAGCTTCCATCCACTACTCCCGGATTGAAATTGGGATAATTTTGTGAATCCTTGTTGCGTATATTGTGCCTTTGTCATGCCAGTACCATATTTTGAAAAATGATAGTCAAGGGATTTCTTCGAATCGGTAAAACTGCCTTGATACCAAAATGACGCTGCATTATTTTCCGTAACCTTAGCGGTCATCGGATCGATTTTCTGCAAATTCCCTCCACTTTTTAAAGGCGATATTTCCTTTGAAGTGCTGCTTAAATACTTCCCAGCCCCATGCGCGACTCCGGCGGTCAGGGCATCGAAGCCTATTGCTCCGGGATCGAGAACGTTCTTGTCCAGCGATTGGCCGGAAAGCGCATTGTCGGCAACCTGAGCAGCCCTTCCGCTGACTACTCCGGAACCCACAGTAGCGAGTAAGGATGCACCCGCTGTCAATCCAGCAACTCCTCCGGCTACAGCACCCACAGCAGCACTCTTCCCAACATCGCTCCAGCTAACTTGGTTGATGTTTCCACCATTGCTTATAAGTTGTGCTCCTAAACTGAGGCCTCCGCCGATTATTCCACCTGCGACTGCACCGACGACAGCAGCAGGAAGCGTTATGAAATGCCCCGAATCATCCTTGTATTTATACGGATTGTTCACCACATACGAATACCTATTCAGCATCTGCGGATTGTACGGATCCGGTAGCAGCGTATCCGACTGAATAAAGCGGGCGATTTCCGGGTCGTAATACCTCGCCCCATAATAGTACAAACCGCTCTCCGAATCCAGCTCTTTTCCGGTGTAGAGGAAGCGGGAATTGGCGTCATACAGAGGCAAACCGTAAGGTTCATAATTGGTTTCTTCAGCAATTCCGGCGGTTTCATTCGTGACCAAAGTTGTTGAGCCGAGATGATCAGGATGGTAATAGAATTTGCTGCCGTCCGGGTCCTTCCGGGCGAGCATCTGGCCGTTGGCGAAGTAATAAGTGGTGTTGAAGGTTTCGGTTGCGTTCTGCACTTGGAGGAAGTTTTCGGAGATGTAGAAAACCGTTTCGTTCTTGAGGTGGTCGGTTTTCATCAGGCGGTTGCCGGACTCGTCATAAAGGTATTCGGAGATTATGGCATTGTTGCTGGCGTTCTTGATTTTAGTGAGCTGGTTGAAGCCGTTGTATTCGTACGTGTAATCCGGAGCAGAAACCATGTTGCCGTTTTCATCGTAGAGGAAGTTCATTCCGGGAGCCGGGGCGGGCGTCGGCGCGGGGCCGGGGCTATAGGGGTCGCAGGGATTGTATGAAGAGGAACCGGAAGAGGACATGGGCATCACATCATCATAGCAATCCACATCCTCCGCAGGCCCGTAGGGATCGGATGAGAAGAGGAGAATGGAATGGTATTCGTTTGCAGGCAATAAGCTTGAATCGAATGAACTTATTTTCGGAGAGCGTGATAATTCCATTTCCTGAAGCGTTGGAATCGGCTCGGAGGAGTTGGTTTCGTTGATCGGAACCGGTGTGGGCTCGGTCAGGGGAGTGGGTTCGGTGGTCGCAGTTGGGGAAGGAACGATTGAAGGCCCAGGTGACGGCGAAGTTTCGAGTGTTGCTTCCGGAGAGGGGGATATCGCAAATGGCGTTGGCAAGATACCTATCAGCGAAGGCTCTGTGGAATTCAACGCACTTGCTACTTCTGTTGGAACAGGCAATGGCAGGGTTTCATTGGTGGAATTCGCGGGCATGCCGTATGCCAGTATGTTTGAAACGGCGTGCTTGTGCTGTGAGGAATAGGAATAGGTGAGGTTCGAGGAGCCGTTCACCTGCATGATGTTGCCGATGGAGGAATAGATGTAGGTGAGGTTGTAGCTTGAATTGTAGGCGCTATTATCCGAACGGGAGGCGGAAATCAAACGGTCAAGGGAATCATATCGCATAATTTGAGTGATTGGGTTTATTCCGTCGGAGATTTGCAGAACATTACCCGCGTTGTCGTATTGGTAATTCAAATCCTGCAATGAGGAGGTGAGGATGCGAGTGAGGCGGGAGTTCTGGGAATTGTAAACCATATGGGTTGTTAGGGAATTGGCGTAAGAGCGCGATATGGGCTTGTTGAATGGGTTGTAGGAGATGGAGCTGATTGCCCCCGGAATAGCGGAGAGCTGGTTCTGGGAATTGTATGAATAGAGGATCATTTCCGAATCCGGAAGAGTCATGGAAGTAAGGCGGTCAAGCGAATCATAGGAATAGGTGGTGGTGAAAGGAAAGTAATTGATGGTTTTGGTTTCTGATGTTTTGCGCAGCCGGCTGTCGTAGGAAAATTCAGCGGAATAGGCGGGCGTCTGGAGTCCGGAGAGCGTGCCAAAAATTTGCGCATCGTAATTGTAAAATACCAAATCGGAGCCCGAATACCTGAAAATCGGGCGGTTCAGCCCGTCATATTCCATCTCGATTGTTATTCCGCGCGCATCTGTTTGCGAAATCAGGTTGCCGGCGGCATCGTAGGAATAAGTCCATGCACCCAGATCCGGGTCTAGCATTGAAATTTTCCTTCCTAAAGTATCGTAAGTGAACAGGAAGGGGTTGTTCTCGTTATCTGTAATTTGGATGAGCTGCCCTGCGATGTTGTAATCATATTTGGTGATGAATTCCGCTGTTCCGTTGAACTCATGCACCTCCTTTATTTGCCCATAGGCATCCAGAACATTCAGGCGCTTGTTCCCGTTCTCATCATACATCGTGATGTTGCCTTTCGAGTAGTTGATTGATTTGAATGTTGAGTCTGGGTTGGTTGTGCGGATCGGGCGGGAGAGAGTATCGTAATTGATCTGGGAGAATGGAGCCGAGGAGTTGGGGGAGGAATAGTTTTCATTGAAAGCGGCAAAGTAGGGGTTGCTTTTTTGCCTCACCCTTCCCAAACCATCATAAAATGTGTCGGAAATGATTTGCTGCGAATTCTCCGCTTCGGATTTTGACTGGATCAGGTTGCCTAATCCGTCGTAGAAGGAGTAGGAATCGTAAGTGTTGCCGGTTCCGTTCTGCTCGCGCAGTGAAATTTTCACTTTTTCCGGCGCAATCCCATCGAATTCATAGGTGTATGATTTGGTGGGGAATGCGGATGAATCGTAAGGCTGAATCTCCTTGATGGCCCTCCCGAATGAATCATATTCGAATGAAGTGGAGAAGCCATTCGCATCCGTTTGCGAGAGCAGGTTGCCGGTCCCGAAATCATAAACCGAAGTTGCGGTTTGGGCTTTTGCGTTGATGGTTTTTTCCGGGAATGTGAATGTCGGGTCTGTGATGCCATAAATGATTTGCGTTGTGTGCCGGTTGGGATCGGTTTGGGAGATTAGGTTTCCATAGGAATCATAAGCGAAAGAGTAGATGGGGTTGGTACCGCCCAAGAGCGTGTCTTCCTTCCGAGTGAGATCCCCTTTTTGAGGCGCCGAACCGTAAGGCAGGTTGTCGTAATAGAATTTTGTTTCGCTGGTAATCGGTGATGAGGGGGATGATTTTAGCGAAGAGTAAATGGGTTTATCAAGAATCCATGCGCTTGTGTTGTAAACATACTCGTAATTCTCGTATTTCTCATCCCCAGAAACTGAAAAATCCCCGTAACTGGTTTTCTGCAAAATGTTTCCGTAATTATCATAGGTGTAAGCTGCGCTTGTGATTCTGGGGTTTGTATACATGCCATCATATGCATATGCCTTTTCCTCCTGCAGATTGGCGATGTAATAATTATTTGTGAAATTGCTCGTGAAATTGAATTCGTTTTTCAGGTACGGATATTTGTTCGCATCGAGAATTTCCGTCTTGAATTCCAGCCCTTTCTTCCCATTCTCCTGATGGAAATAGTGCGTTTCCTTCGAGTTGTCCGGAAGCGTAACATTCGCGACTGCAAAGCCCTTGAAATCCCTTTCCCTAGAAGAGTAGAAACCTCCGGAATAAGTGTAATTTATGGAGCTGTTGATTGCTGCGGGGCCGTTCATGCCGTTGTTGGTAATTATTGAAGAGACCAGCCAAATATTGAAAGGCAGTCGGCTGGTGGAGTTAACAGTATTGTTTGCCTTTGTTGATTGCGAGTAATTGATAGAAACCATGCCGCCAAGTGAATTATTGAACGAATTCATCAGGAATGCCCGGGAGCCGTTGTTTAGGTAATTTGCCCGGATTGCCCATCCGCTCCAGATTGAGTTCATCCTGCCGACAATGAAATCCTCCGCCCCATCCCCATTGATATCGCCGAACTGTGCACCTAAATCATAAGTAATCCCCTCTTGCGCAAACGGGTATGGAGTATACCATCTGCTGTCATTTGCCCAGCCGGTGCCGTTATTGATATAGGTGTAATGGGAAAGCCAGCCGCCTTGAGCTAACGCCCATGCATTAATGACATCGAGCAAGCCATCGCCATTCACATCCGCAAGGCGCGTGCCAATGTCGCCCCTGCCCGCCTGGCTTATTGGCCACGGCAGTGCCAAGGCGGGTTCATCAATCCAGCCTGATCCATTATTTATGTATGTTTTATGCGGAGGCCACCACGCGCTCCAGTCCGAATTCATCCTTGCAACAATTAAGTCCGGCAATCCATCGCCATTCACATCCGTTAGCCGCGTGCTCAAATCCTCATAATTCCCGTCCTGTGAGAACGGATATGGGACAATCCATTTCAGATCAGCAAACCAGCCGGAGCCGTTGTTGATGTAGGTGGTATTTGCCGCCCACATGGAAAATTGCAAATTCATCCTTCCAGTCACAACATCAACCAGCCCATCGCCGTTCACATCCGCCAATCGGGCGCCAAAGTCTAGTCCAGAGCCATATTGGTTGAACGGGTATGGCATTGCCCATTTGGGGTCGAGTTGCCAGCCAGGGCCGGTATTAATGTAAGTATAACGCGCACCCCAAAGCCCCAGAGAGCTCATTTGCGCGACAACTACATCAACCAATCCGTCGCCATTCACATCCGCGAAGCGGGTCCCTAAATCATAGGGGTAATTTTCCTGTGCAACCGGCCAGGGCATTCTCCATTTCGGATCCTCAACAAAACCGGAACCAGTATTGATGAATGCATAATTTGAAAGCCAGCCGGTCCATGCAGAATTAAACCATGCGGTAATCACATCCAGCAAACCATCGCCGTTCAAATCAACCAAACGCGTGCCAATATCGCCTTTCCCCTCCTGGCTCAACGGCCATGGAAGCAGGAAAGTCGAATCCGTTGGCCAGCCGCCTGCTGGTTGGTTGTATTTGAATTTTATCGGCGGCAGCGCAGAGCCATCGCTTCCATATTCGGTTATGTTCGCCAGGCTGCTTTTGCCGCCAAAATCCAATTTTATATATGCGAGGGAATATTTCCTGACCAAATTGCCGTTTGCCTTTACCTGGATTTCGCTCAATCTCCTTGAAATCTGCAAAATATTGGAGGAATCATAGAATTTCCATAAATCCGGCCGGTTCTGGCTCTCGTAAATGAATAGAACCTCCCTTGTTTGGTCGTTGTTGTACCGGATTGAGAGGGGGTAGGTTATTCCTGTGTCGTTTGTGAACGGGTTTTCGGAGTAATTGTAGAATATGGAGCTGTTGTGCTTGTCGGTTACGGAATCAAGATACCATCGGAAAGTGAACAATTTAGTGTGGGAAACCATTTCGGAGCTGTTTTGCGAGCCGAAAATGTAGGTTTTGCCGCCCTTGGTCCTCACCTGCCAATAAGTTCCCTTCTCGTTCTGGGAAGTGGAGAGATTTTGGATGTTAATGTAGGTTTCGATTTTCGTATGGAAAAGCCCGTCCGCCTGCGAGTAAACCAACTCATACTCGGAGCCATCCAGCACCAATTTAAACGAATCATCAGAAAAATTGTAGAGCGTGTGGTTGAACTCCCGCTCGATGTAATTTTGCGTGAGCTCCCACCCAGCACCCACTAAAGTTGGCAGCGCATTTGTTTTTTGGTGGTTGTAAAAGAGGGATAGCGAGGGGGATGCACCGTTTGTTCCCGGCGGCACTTTGATTTGGTAATTGTAGGTGAACGCTCCTGTGAATAACGAGGTTTTGAACGAATCATCCTGCTTGAAATCAGGCGGAAGCGGATTGGAGGTCGAACCAGCTGAGGGGCTGCCCGAACTCGCTGAAGCAGCCATTGCGATTGGAGGCGCAAATTCCGAATTAATAACCGGCAAATCCGCTGCATCCTGGGATAAAACCTGGTTAGAGTCTGGTGGCAATACTGTTTGCCCCAATATTGAAACCGGAGTTTCCGAAGGGACGGCCAATGTGATGGTTTGCCCTTTTGGTGGAGCAGCATACGCCAGCGTGGCCAGCAATGCAAGAAACGCCAACAACAGCAATGGCTTGATTTGACTCATTCGCCCACTGTTTTTGCCCCCTTGAGTTAGAACGGATTTTCAGGAATATAAACGTTTGTTTCCAGCAATAATGGCGGTATAACGCAGTTCTGTTTGAAATGCGGTTTTGTTTGAATCAGTTAAAATCGATAGTGAAGGCTTTTTACCCAAGTGAGGTTATGCATGCTTTTTCATTTAAACAGGAATCCGGCCGAATGACGAAACAGACATATCTTAGTAGCGAAATCAAAGCTGAAGGCACCATTTCCAAGCAGGAACGACATTGATCCGGCGGGTCAACATAGGGATTTAAGGAAAGCTTTCAATGTCCTTCCCGATTCTGCCAGCATCAAACAATAAAACCTCACTTTTTTCCGGAAAATTGAAGCCGCTTTTTGAAAACAGCACGAATTTCAAGGGCTTTTTGGATTTCAACCCGTTTGCCGATTCCTTCAATTGCCTCAGCTCCTTCTCCCCCGCCTTGTCATTCGTCCATTTGCATTCGCACAGGTATAAACTATGAGCCGTTTCCACAACCCCATCTATTTCCCGCTGCTCGAACACTCCGGGCGCTGTTTCAGCCTGCCCCCACCATTTTCCTTTTTTTACAACTGTTTCGCCGTGCTTTTCCAGGTATTCGGCAAGGAATTCGCGGCAGAACGTTTCAAACCTCCTGCCTAAGAATGCATTGAGTTCGCTTTCGGCAGGTGCGGCCGTTTCTCCATAAACATTGCTGAACCAGAATGCCACGAGATTGTCGCTGATGGAGTAAATGCCCTTCTTGCTTCTCGCCGGATTCTGCCCGAATGGGACGGTGCGGCCTATTAACCGGAAGTCCTGTTGCAGGGCCATTAGGTACTTGGAGAGCGTGGTCTGGGAAATGCCGATCTTGCCGGCAATCTCACTTGCGGAAACAGCGCCAGCACCTATCGCCTCAATGATTGAAAAATATTTCTTGTATGCGCTGCCGAACTCCTGCCTCAGTATGTTCTGGCCCTCCTCCCGAAGCGGGGCCGCAGCGTCAAAGAATAGCTCCTTCACCGGATCCTTTGTCCCGTGCTTCTCAAGGAGCTCATAGTAAAACGGAACCCCGCCGAACAGGCAATAGTTCCTTATTTTTTCAGCGGCGCTTTTGACCCCCAAGTCGCTTTGCATCTTCCAGATCACCCTTATTGGAAGGGGCTGCAATATCAGGACATGCCCCGCCCTGTTGAACAAGGGGGCCTTCTGGCGCGTGAAAATCCGGTCCATCATGCTTGCATAAGAGCCGGAAAATATGAGCACTTTTGGCGAACGGCCCTGGTAGATCTCCCAAACCCTTTGGAACTCATAAGGGATTGATGGGTTGACCTCGAGCAGGTTCGGGAATTCATCAATAAACAGGATGCGCTTGCTGGATTTGGTGAAAAAATACTCGAGGGCTTCCTTAACCGTGCCGAATGATGGGGTGTATTCGTCAGCGAGCGCATGTGCGAAATCCCCTGCTACCTGCTTTTCCTCTTTCGGGACCGCCAGGAGGTTTACGTGTTCCTTGTTTGCAAGGAATTCGCCTACAAGCCTGCTTTTCCCAATTCTCCTCCTGCCGCTGATGACTATCATTTCAGAATTTTTGCTCGAGCACGCTTTTTCCAATGCCCCCAGTTCGGCTTCCCGATCATAGAATCTCATATTATCCTCCTTAAGGATAATCCTATGGCTGGATAATTATTTAAATGCTTTGCTTTCGCTGGCTTTGCTAATAACTATGGCGGGTTTGGCCTTGCCCTTCTACTAGGAACTGCCTACTTCCATTAATCGCTTGGTTATCGTAAATGAATTTTCAATAATTCAAAAGTGTACTGTTCGCAGTACCGATTTTGCCTAAAAGAGTACTATTGATGGTACAATAAAACAAAACTCAGCTATGCGGGCAGTAAACCCACGTGTGCGTGTTCTTGTTGTAGTACGGAGTGCAGGGCGGCGCCGGCTGGTAGACTGTCACATTGACCTGCCTTTCCTGGAAATTGCCGAAGTTGTCCCTTGCAATGAACGTCAAGGTATGCGTGCCGATTTCCGCTGCAGTCGGAATCCAATCAAAGCTTGCCAAGCCATCATGCTGCGGGAATCCGTCCGTGAGAGTTGCGGAGATCGGCGTTGGGTAGTAGACAAATTCCCAGGTAACATACTGCGCCCTGATTGCACTATCTAAACCAGCACCTTCGCCCCCTCCTTCTCAACGATGAAGCAGGTCTCCGCCTGGGAAACAACGGATTCGCGCCGGGCTTCCTTCAAAACAGGGTAGGAATGCAAAATCCCCTGGTTCTCCAGATCCCTTATTGCCATGTTGAACATTGTAAAGTCCTTAAACCACCGGGCGGCAAACGGCATTGTCAAATACTGCTCGGCGATCTGGGAGAGCAATTCCCGGCTTTTAGGCAAGCGGACTGCCATCTTCGCAGCAGGCTCCAATGACCAGATCTGGAGGTAATCGCCGTCATTCACCCTTCCGATGCCCGTTGAGGCGAAGGGCTCGATCGCAAACACGTCATCCTCCTTCAGAATATAGCTGCCGCGTCCCACGTTCGGAATCTCCACTCCGGCATGCAGGTCGAACTGCGCCAAAGAATGGCCGCACAAATTGTCAATTGGGACGAACTCGTATTCCTTGATGGTTTTCTCAATCTCTGCCCCGATATCGCGGACATTCACCCCGGCCTTAACCATGCTCAATGCGTTCTGCAGGGCCATTTCAGCGGCCTCGATCTGCTTCGCATGCTCACCGGACAAATTATATGAAAAAGCGGTATCGGTTGCGAACCCGTCAACCAAAACCCCGAAATCCACTTTCACCAGATCGGAGTCATTCACGGATCTGATGTCGTTCACTTCCGGCGTGTCATGGGCGGCAAAATAGTTAACGGAAATGTTAACAGGAAAAGCAGGCTTCCCGCCCTCCTTCGCAATCTCGGCCTCGATCGCCTCGGCGATTTTCAAATAGCCCCTCTCGCGCTTCACATAATCGCGGCCGAACTTCATTATCTTCTTGGTAATCTCGCTCGCTTTCAAATAGCTCTTCAGCTCCTCCTCGTCCATATTATCATCCGGTGAAATTGCGTGCTATAAACGAATAATTGCCCCCTTTCATCTTGCACCTACCTTTTTCACACCCAAGCTTTTTATACCGGACTTCAGTAATTCAATGACCAACCCAAGGGGGAAACCCCCTTAGTTTGGTCGGATGCCCAAACCCCCTTTGAATTTGGAAAAGCGGGCTCTCAGGCTTCTGAAACTGCTTTCAAAAAAATTGAGCTGGTGGTGTGCATGCGGTCCGTGGCAATCCTGGCAATCCTGCTTTTGGCATTCAATTTTGCGCATGCTGACGGGGGCGTCTGGGTGAATAGGGGCGCATATTGGGATCTCCACCCGGAAACCACGCAATACGCCCTGATCGATTTCGAGAACGATTACGAGAGGTTGGGTTTGACCATTGAAATGGATGCGGATCTTGCAGTCAAGAAGACGGTCTGGATGCTGCCCATTCCCGCCAACCCCACAACAGTTGAAATTGAATTATCCGAAGGCTTCCCGCTGCTCTACGGCACGAGCATCACCCAAGAGGCTCAAAGCGTTGTTGGAGGCGCGGCATGGCTTGCAGTTGGCTGGGGCTTTTTCCCATTGAACCTCCCATTGGCGTTCCTCTTCATCATCATCGGAAGGGGCACCATATCCGGTGCTGCAATGAAGACTGATGGCCTGAGCGATTCGGCATATTATTCCGACATCTCGATCTTCCAGAGGGTCACGCAGGGCGGAGTGACCTCCGATCTTGTGGCAACCGAGAATGCGCAGGAGCTCGAGAATTATTTGCGGAACAAGGGCATCGAGCTTACAGCAGAGCACAAATCGATGCTGAGCGAATACATCGGCAAGAAATATTCGTTCGTAATAACTTACATCAGCGATTGGCAGAAATTCATCACGAGAACAGCAGGCCAGAAGGGCACGATTCCGATAAGCCTCCTGATAAAATTCCCCACAACGAAACCGTATTTCCCCCTGAAGCTCACAAGCGTTTACGGCGACGCCAGCATCCCGGTTACAATTTACATGTACGGAAACTACAAGCCCCAGTTCTACGGCGGCGTGAATGGGAATGTGGAGTATTACACCCGCGGGCGCGTCAGCAATTATTACGATAATTACAGATATAGATCTGAAAATTACGATGTGAGGGGCAATTACATCGGCCCCAAGATCTCCGAGGAGTTCTTCAGGCCCGGCAGGAACCTGAATAATTTCGAATTCACCAAAATTGAGATGGATGTGCCCTCGAGGAATTTCAAGGAGGATTTATGGTTCGAGCCCGGCACGGGATTGAAAACCGGCGTGCAGAAAACCGTGGCAGAAAACTTCTGGTTCATTGCATTGCTGTTCTTCATCATCGTCACGATGGCCTCCAGCCTCATTGCGGGCAAGCTGATATTCCGCGAGGAGAAGATGAGCGATATGCGGTTAGCTGCGCAGGGATTATGGAGCCTCCTTTCCATGGTGGGGTTCGTGGTGGCGACGATATTCTGGAAAACCCGCACTCTTGATGAGAAAACGATCAAGCAGCTTTCAGCGCAAGGAGTGGGCACCTTCGATAAAAGGAAGGTTACCTACGCGGGGATCTATTACCTGCTGTTCCTGATCCTTACAATCGTGCTTTGGGGGATATTGGCGGTGCTGCTAGGTTGAAAAAAAGGGCATGGGCCCAAGCGGGATTGAGGCGATCTGTCCTGAAGCGAAATTGGGCCGAATCCAAAGGCGTGTTCCCCGCAGCCATTTCGCGCAGTTTTAAATCCGAAAGCGCCTAAAACTATTGGTATTTATGGGGGGGCAAAGGCAACGGATTCTAGCAATAGATGATTCCCCGTTCAGCAGGAGGAGGAAAAACTGCGCCTGCGTCGGCATCCTGAGCAACGGCGATGTTGTTGAGGGGGTGTTGACCTTCAATGTGACCCGCGATGGGGATGATGCGACAACCCAAATCATCAAAACGCTAAGGAAGAGCAGGTTTCGGAAACTGATCCGCTTATTGATGATCCATTCGGTCACTTTGGCAGGTTTAAATGTTGTGGATATTCGGGAGATCCATTCCGCACTGAATATCCCCGTCCTCTGCATCACGAGGGAAAAGCCCTCGGAAAATTCGCTCGCCGAAGCAATCAAGAAGGTTTTTAAGGATGGGGAGAGTAGGAGTGAGAAATTGGGTGCGATTGAAAAAGCAGGCGAAATAAAGGAGCATAATAAGCTGCATTTCCAAAGCTGCGGAATCAAGGATCCGATGGTATTTTCAATCCTCGATTCTTACAAATCATACCCCTGGAATTTGAGGCTGGCGCATCTGATTGCATCGGCAATAACCGACGGGGAGTCGCACGGCAAAGCATGAGTGAAATTTATGGCAAAGCATAAGGAAAAGAAATTTTCAATATTCGGGATGCGCATCGGCATTGAGTACCTGCTAGGTTTCCTGCTAATCGCATTCATTGTTGGCTACGCGCTCACAAAAATCGCTTTTTTCGGCTACCTTACCCTCGGAATTCTGCTGGTGCTGTTCCTGAAGGATGTTCTTCCTTCCTCAACAGACAAGAAAAGCGTGAAAAGCTCGTTGTGGGAGCTGGGGATCGCCTTGGCTGCTGCGCTGGGATTATGGTACGGGCTGGGATTCGTCCTGCAAACGCCAACCCCGATCGATGTGGTGACCTCCTGCTCGATGCTCCCGTTTTTGGACCGGGGAGACCTGATCATCCTTCAAGGGGGGGAGGTGCACGCGACAACAATTGAGATAACCGCCCCCATCCAGTTGGGGGATTTCATCACGAAAGACTGCAAGGTGCGCGATCTGGCAACAGGCAATGAGAGAAAGGATAAATGCATCGTGGGCCTGAAGGTGGACGGGGTCCCTTACCAATTTGATACGGCCGGGGATGTGGTTGTGTACGAGCCCCAGAATGCGTTCAGGAACACCGGCCTTATTGTGCACAGGGCGGTTCTGAAGCTGAAATACAAGGGCGAGTATTATATTTTAATCAAGGGCGACAACAACCTTTCGCCGGACATATTCGGCATCTCCTCCGGGCCTGCGAAGCAGGAGCAGATCAAGGGAAGGACGATATTGCGGGTGCCGTGGGTTGGTTACCTGAAATTGTTCCTGTCGTTCCAATTTGACGAGCCCCCGAACTGCAAATACATCGTGGAGCAATGAATTGCCGAAAAGTGCCGGTTCCAATCCATTTTTATTTTTGCTTGATTCTCAACATTATTGCGAAGGTGCTTTTATGGCGGGCAAGCTGAAAACACTGGTTTTTCCGTCGATTTTGTCGGCTGATTTCACAAACTTCGAGAGGGATGTGAAGCTCGCGAAGGCTGCAGGGGCGGATGGCGTGCAGCTCGATGTGATGGACGGCCATTTCGTTCCCAACATCACCTTCGGCTGGGCGCTGGTGGAGGCATTAAGGAAGAAAACGGACCTCTTCCTCGATTCGCATCTGATGATTGAAAACCCCCTGAAATTTGCGGAGAAATTCGCCAAAGCCGGTTCGGACAACGTGATCTTCCACATAGAGGCGTGCAAGGATGATGATGAAGCGAGAGCAGTAATCAAGAGCATCACATCAAGCGGTGCACGTGCATCAATTGCCATTAAGCCAAACACCCCTGCTGAGCGCATCAAGCCATTCCTCAGTGAAGATTTATTCCTTATTCTCGTGATGACCGTGGAGCCCGGATTCGGGGGGCAGGAGTTCATCCATGAGATGCTTCCGAAAATAAAAAAAATCAGGGAATGGATTGAGGAAAAGAAGCTCAAAACGCATATTCAGGTGGACGGCGGGATCGACCTGCAGACAGCGGAAACCGCGAAGAAGGCCGGGGCGGACATCCTTGTTGCGGGAAGCGCCCTCTATAAGCACAGGACGGTGAAGGAGATGGGCGATGCAATTAAAATGATGCGCAAATAGGGTTCACTTATGAACATAATCCACTTTGACGCTCGCAAGAAACCGGAATATCCGCACGAACTTCTCTTATGGAATAAGTATATCGATGCCAGATCCAAAGCTTTTTTTGGCCCCAATTCAAATAGGAGATATGAAAACCGTTTCGATTTAGAAACCAACCACATTATTGCCGTACAGGGGGATGGGATTTTAGGAGGTTTGAGGATGGAGGATGCCTCATCTGCATTGAGGGAAAGAGGCATTGGGCTCGAGAAATTGCCGGCAAATACCGACTCTTATCTTTGGTTGAACCATCTATTTGTCGATCCGGGACTTGAGGGTACGATGAGGAAAAATGTTTTAGCCGGCATCTTGAAGGAAGCATCGGGATGGGCGATAAAAAACCGAAAAAACGGATTTATTTTCGGGGTAAACGAGGAAGAGAAGCCCCTGCAAAAATTGTATAAAATCCTAGGGGCGGAAGATACGGGATTGGTGGTCATTGCCTTATTGACTAACAAGCCAGCTAGGATTTTTACCGCGGATGCGAAGATATTAAAGAAGTTGAGTGAGTATAAATAGTGAAAAAAACATGTCATTCCTTTCGAAATATTCGGATGTTAGGAAGCTAAAGAAGAGCACTCTTTGCATCGGCATGGACCCCGCGAGCATATTCTTCAAGGAGCAGGACTCGATCCCAAGGAAATACTTCGAGAAGGGCTCCGAAACGGACGGGATGAAGCGCTTTTGCCTCGATGTGATAAACAAAACCGCCGAGTACGCGTGCGCATACAAAATCAACGCCCAATTCGTGATTCCGTTCTCATTGACGGATCTGCAGGAGCTGAATGCAGCAATCCAAAGCAAGGGCTGCCTCTCGATTTTCGATTTGAAGCTCTCGGATATCGGCTCGAGCAACGAAAGCGCCATTTACTGGATGAAAAAGGCGGAGTTCGACGCGTTCACTTTTTCGCCTTTTGCAGGCAATATTGAGGAAACCGTAAGGCAGGCGCATGATTCCAAATTAGGCGTGATTGTCCTGACTCTCATGAGCAACCCCTCCGCGAAATATTTCATGCACGAATCGCAGGTTGAGGGAAGGAAGGGGTACGAATGGATTTCAGAGGAAGTGAAAAGGCATTCCGCTGACGGAGTTGTAGTGGGTGCGACAAACAACCCGAGGGAAATGGTTGAAATCCGCGAAATCATCGGCAACGACCCCCTAGTCCTGATCCCCGGAATCGGCAAGCAGGGCGGAGACATTGAAACAGTAAAAACCGCCGGAGAGAACATTCTCGTGAATGTGGGGCGGGATATCATTTACGCTGAAGATCCGGCGGAGAAGGCGAAAGAATATTTCAAGTTGTTGAGGAGATAACAATTAGGAAAATGGAAAACAACTGAAACCTACTCCCTAAAATATTAATTTCCTTGCCTACCTCCTCCTGTAATAATATATTCCAATTGCCGCGATTACCGCAATCGCAAGCACTCCAAACAGCCAGTTCCAGTCCGCCTTCTTCACTTTTGCATCCTGCAGCTTCGTTTGCATTTTTTCCTTCGCCTGCTTCAGCAGCACCAGCGCCTGCTCTGTTTTGCCTTGTTTTTGCAATAATTTTGCCTGCGCCACCAAATCCGCAATGTCCTGCTGGCCCTCCTGGTCGAAATCTATTTCGGGAAGACTGTCTTCTATCTCTATGACTTTGGAAACGAATTCCTGCTGGGGTGTGAGCGGCACTTTAGGAGAAACGTTCGGGGAGGGATTTGGAAGCTGCGGAATTGCGCCGCCCGAACCGCTGGAATAGCCTCCGGAACTTCCGCCGGTGCTGCCGCCCGTGTTTCCCCCAATTGAGCACGATTGCGATTCAGCAGGGACGTTGATTGTTGTGTTGCATGCGTTCGAATCGATGCAGGTCCTTGTCTGCGTAACGCCGTTGCATGCAGACCACGAGGTGCAGCTCCAGTTTTCCGTGCAGGGCAATGTTGAGGGCGAAGCGCTCGGAATGGTTGAAGGGGATGCGGAAACGGATGGGGAAGGGACTGCTGAAGGGGAAACGGATATTGAAGGCGAGGGACTTGCTGAGGGGGAAGCGGATGCGCTAGGCGAGGGACTTGGGGATGGGTAGGTGCTTGGGGAAGGAGACGGCGCCGGGCAGCCATCGTCCGGAACATCCGTGCAGGTGCTCCATGTGTTTGAGGAGCAAATTTGCGTGCCATTGCAACCCTCAATAGTTGTGCAGTTCCTTGCCTGCCCGTTTATGCAAGGAGTTGCCGTGTATGTGAATATTTCGGTTTTCATCTGGTTGAGAGTGACGCTGCGTGTTTGGATTTGTCCGTTGTAGTTGACGGTAACAGTGTATGGCGAATAGGCGGTTTGCATTATACTGGCGCCCGTGCCGGCATTCCGAACTTCTATCAACGCTTTCGAATAAATGCCATTGGTTGTTGTGCCATAAGCAGCAGTCGCACCGAAGCGGTCTTTTATGTCGACTTGGCTGCTGAGCGGGTTGCCGAGGTCGTCAACCACCCTTATTGTCAAGGTCCATGAAATGTTGAGCTCCCGGATGCCATCATTGGAGTAAGTGATGTTGCGCACATTGGCACCGCCCTGCTGAACCGTATCCTGCAGTAAGTTCAGGTTTCCTCCGTAATACCCGAAATAAATGGTGCGGCTGTTGGGTTCGCTGTACGCGTTCCTATCGAGGATGAGAGTATTTCCTGTCAGGTAGTCCTTGTTGCCCGCGCCATACCCCGAATAGCAAAGTTGGTGGCAATATGGGTTTCCTCCGAAGTTAATCAGGTAATCGTTGCCCTTGATTATATTGTTGTAAATGTATTTCGTGGCGCCGCTTCCGGGGCTGTCGCTCTCCAAATCAAGCGGAACCGCCCATGCGTCTTCCCCGCGGTAGGCTGTGTTGATCCGGCTTTCGATGTAGTTGTCATACAAATAATATGGGCCGTTCGTGTCATCGTAGGACCCGAGCCTCACTACCGCGACGCTCGACTTCATTCCGGGGTACGGCTTGTTGTCGCCCGCATACCCGATCATCGTGTTATTGTAGATGCTCACATTGCCCGACCAGTACCTTAGCCAGATGGCTTTCGCGGTATATGCCTGCCTCTCTTCATTGTGGGCATCCCTGATTTCAATGTAGTTATTGTAAATC
>JAZDKC010000025.1:0-18020 GCA_043803465.1 Microcaldota archaeon | reverse complement strand
TTTGACCCCCAGCATTTCGAGGCTGATTGAGACGTATTCCATTATAAAATCAAACTTCCAAGCCTCGCCCTGCCCCACGTTTGATTACCAATGCGCCGGCAACGCGCTGCTGAAATGGCGCATCAACGTCACGGGCTATGCAGCCAATCAAACCGCTTTCTATTCCGCATTCCGCAGGGCAGCCAGCCAGCAGAACTCGCAGGCAAGCTCCCTGGACCTCGAGCCTGGCAGCCCCTTCAAATATTTCCCTGCAGGCAGCTTCTCATTCTCAACAGTATATGCGGAAAACGCCTACTCCGTTTTCGTTACGACCCCGCAATTCCAGTCGCAGTACGGCCTTACGGTTACTAGGAAGGACGAATGCAAGGCGCGCATGGGCATCTATTCCCTCACTGCAACCACGGCCGATTTTGGAGCAACATGGCGGTATGCCCTCAAGCCCCTATCCGTCATCGGAAAGACGTTCCCATCCTCTCAAATCAATCCTCCAGTTGCCTCTGATGATTGCCCTGTTGTAACTGCATGCAATCTTATCGATGCATTTTATGGTTCCCAAATGGTTTATTCGAGCGAGCTCCAAAACAAGCACTGCCTGCAATTCGAATGGCCGGTCGTTCCCGATTCGGCTCCGGCCGATCTGAGGGGCTTTGCATTCCTCGGCGTTTCCCCCAATACGCTCTCTCCATCAGCAAATTCATTCCTTCTTAGTGCGGTTCAGAATACCTCTTTGGAAAGTGCCAGCGGGACCTATTATTCCCCAAGCGCCTCAGATGTGCATACCTTCAATCCGTACAACATTTTCCAGTACCCGGATGTTTTCAGCTCCGTCAATTCGCCTTCGTGCATCCTCTCTGCGACTCCAAGCGATTCCACCGGGCCGTTCACTAGCGGCATTGCCGCAACCTTCTCATTCCTTCCGGGAACAGTCACTAGCACTCGAATCAAGTGCAACTCAACTGATCCGGGCGAAATGATTCCGATTGGCGTGGGCAGCACGGCAAGAAGAACGTGCAACTATCCGGCAGTGATTTCAGACCAGCAATTCACTGCAAGTGCAGCTGCAGATACTGCAACTTGCTTGGCAACAATCATGGACCGCATGGCGACCCAGTCGAGCACATGCACCGTTACCGCATCCCCAAGCTCCGGCACGGGCCAATTCAGCACAAACATTTATGTTGAAATTACGGACCTTCGTCCCGACCTGATCGATGTGCTCATCAAATGCAACAGCTCGGACGAGGGCCAAACTGTTCTAATACAGGAACTATCCGGTAATTCTTACGTTGCAACGCGCACCTGCACCTACCTGCCCCAATTGGTGCAAACAACGCATGCCGTTACCGTGACAAGCACGGACTATCCCGGCTTATCGTGCAGTTCGGACGTAATCCAATATGTCCAAACTTCCGGCGACATTGATCCCCCAAATACCATAACGAATCTGGGATCCTTCGTTGCTGCAACCTCGAATTCCATCACGCTTAGCTGGACCGCGCCTGCGGATGACGGCACAACCGGCACGGGATCCGCCAGCTCGTACGATTTCAGGTACCTGGCATCGAGAACCTTGGATGCCTCCAGCTGGGATCAAGCCGTCCGGGTGGAGCCGATGGATTTGCCGCTTCCACGCGGCACTACCCAGTCATTTACAGTCACCGGCCTGCAGCCTCAGACTGCTTATCATTTCCGGATCAAGGCGGCTGATGAGGTTCCAAACTGGTCGGCGCTGTCGAACGAGGTTGTTGCCACCACGCTTTCCGGCAATTCGCCCCCGGCTTGGATAACGATAACGAACATCTCAATGGCGCCGAAGGACGAAACCGAATTTGTGGAACTCGATTTATGGCCGTTTGTCAGCGACACCCAAACCCCGGACCAAAATCTTGTTTTCACGGCAATCTCGGAAACGGATCCCGAGGTCATTAGCTGCTCCATGCCGGATAACCGATACCTCGAATGCGGCCCGGCATTGAACGTTTGGAACTCTACAATGAGCAATACCTTCAAGGTAAAGGTGCAGGCAAGGGATGGGGGCGGGCTCTCATCCGAATCTCAACTGTACGTGAAGGTCGGCCCCACCCTCGATCTTCCGGATGAGGGCAGTTTGTCCTCATATATATACTTACTGCCAATTACCTTCGATCACACCTACTCCTATTACGTTGATGGGAAAGGCGAAATACAAACCGAATTCGCGTACTCCATTACATATCAATCCGATTACGGCCGATACATAAGCTGCATGGTCAATCCTAGGCAATTCGCTCTCAGCTGCACCCGGGTTTCTCAGGAATCCTATTATTCGGCCATCGCCGTCACCCTGCGGGTTTCCCTTCCGGATGGACGGTGGGCGGAGGATACGATACAAATTAGTTTATGGTAAATTTGGCAGCTCCGGTGAATTCCCATGAGGCTTGTTTTTTTAGTGCTCGCATTCTCGGTCATGATATTGCTGCCCTCAATTGCAGCTTCCGGGGATTCCGATGCCTCGAAGATGAGCGCGGATTTCCTTGCCAAGCTTGCGGATGCCAAGGCGAGCGGGGCTGATGTTTCCGAGATCGAGGAAATCCTCCAGCAGGCGGATGAGATAGAGCTGCAGGGAAACGATGTCGATGCAAATGCAATGCGCGATATCGCGATCCAAAGGCTGGACTCGTTGGGAAAAACCGTGAAGGACTCGAAATTGAACATGGGCTGGATCATTGCAGGAGTGCTGCTGCTGCTCGTTGCAATTGCCGCATTCCTTTTCACAAGGAGCGCCCAACAGCCGGCAGTGCAGGAGGCAAAGGAAAAGAAATCCGACCCTTCAAAAAAGAGGCCCGCAACAATTTATGATACGGAAATTTCAGAGGATTTCGGCGAAAAGGATCCCGAAAATCGAATCGACATCAGCCTGAAGCGGAAGGGATTAGATATCGATTAGCACGCGTACCTCGTCGTTGTTTTTGAGGTGGAATTTTTTCCGGAGATTTTCAGCGCTTACCAGCTCCAGCACCTCCGCACCGTAATGGGATTTGTATGGGATTATCGCCGCGCCCTTCGCCTCGAGTTTTTTGTGAATTATTTTGGCCCTGAACAATTTTGCCCCCCCCAGCAGGCGGCCGTTTTTCCGGAATCCCGCGATCCCAATCCCGGGCTTTGCCATCAGCTCCTTCTTTCCCTCCCTCCCCTTCTCGTTCAGTTTCAGGTTCAAGGTCCCCGGGAATATCCCATACCCCAGCGCATCCCGCATCTGCCCGCTGTATTCCTTTATCGAGAGGTAGAATTTTCCCTCGTGCATGCCGCTTACCAGCCTGCCGGCAAGCGATATTCTTTTATCGGTTTTTTTGAAAATATCCGCAATTTGAGACTTCAATTCCCAAAGCTGCTCCCGCCCTTTTTTCGGAATTGCGATTTTACCGAATCCGCGCTCAATAAGCCCTTCGCTTTGCAACTCGAGCAGCCACCTGTTTGCGGTTTGCTGTGAAACGCCAATTTCCGCCGCAAGCTCAGCTGCACTTGCATTTATTTCATTCTGAAGGCCGCCCCGCTTCGCTATATTGAGCAATATTGCAATTCTTTCGGATTTCATCCTCCCTAACCCCTCCCCCTCTTTACCGCGTTAGGAGCCTTAGTTATTTAAATGACTAACACCTATAGGGGGGATATCCTCCCTACTCGTGTTGCCTCTACCCTCCTTAATTACCTCTGCGAATTACTTTTTGATGCCTCCTACGCCCTTATTTTGCTCTGCGATTTATATTACAAAACTCACCAAGTGTTGCCGCCCACCCCCTTAATTTCTTCTTCGAATCATTGATTTTATCCCTTTTTCCGAAATCCTTGACTTAGAGTTGTGCAGAGAATTTAAATACATTCACAGAATAATGAACATATGCGCATCCTGATCGCTTATGCCTCAAAAAAAGGGTTTGCCAAGAGGCTCGCGGACCATATTGCGCAAGGCTGCAGGGCAGCAGGCGTTGCGCCCGACCTCAAGGACCTGAAGGACTCCTTCAAGCTCTTCGATTATTTGCATTTCGTCCCTTTCCTTCCAAGATCCAAGGCCTCGATCGACCATGACCTTCCCCATTACGACCTGATTTTCATCGGCTTCGAGATACACAACATCTCCCAAAGCTCGAAGCTGCTCGAATTCATCGAGGGCAATGACTTCGGCGGCAAGCGCGTCGCGCTGTTCTGCTCCTATTTCATCAACCGCAAATACCTCCAGCGGGTAGTCGAAAAGTTTGAGAAAAGGCATGCGCAGGTTTACAACACAATAAGCCTTAAGCGCAAGGGCCTGGATGCGTTCATCGGGCTTGGCGCAACTGATGAGAACGACCTCATAAGGGCGGAGGCATTTGCGGAACGCACCATAAACAACCTGCTTGGCCGGAAGATTTTCAAGGAAAACGAAAAAGGGCAGATTAGGAATTACCGCAAATAGTTTCTTTGGCGCGGAGCCAACGCACCTTTCTTTACAAAGAAAGGGGCAAGGCATGAAAAAGGGCAGATTAGGAATTACCGCAAATAGGCATTTTGGGAAGGGCCGCCTCCTGATTAATTTTTCCCTAACGAAGATGGCCCTTGATTCCTGCGCCATATTTTGCAAAGGTATTTAAACAACTTTTCATTAATGGCTGCGTGATTTGAATGGATAAGACGACCTCAGGCATCTACGGATTGGATGAGCTTTTAGGAGGCGGGATCCCGAAGAAACGCACGATTTTGGTTTCAGGCTCCTGCGGAACAGGCAAGAACATTTTCTCCATGCAATATATTTACCGCGGGATTTTGGAGGCAGAGGAGCCCGGCGTGTTTGTCACATTCGATGAAATGCCTGAAAAAATCAGGCAGGATATGCTCAATTTCAAGTGGAATTTGAAGGAGCTCGAGGACAACGATCTGCTCGCAATTGTTGATGCGACCTCCGCAAGGGCCGGAGTCCCTTCCGAGGAGGAGCACGCGATTTTGCCCGGCCAATTGGATATTGACAAGCTGCTTGTTGACATTCTGGGCGTTGCGCGCAATATCGGCGCAAAACGCCTTGTTATCGATTCGATTCCTGCAATGGCCTCCCAGCTCGAGAGCGAATCCCAAATCAGGCGGGCAGTCCTCAAGCTCGCATACATTGTCGCCCGTTCGGGCCTCACCACACTAATCACCTCTGAAATTCCAGAGCAATCGCTCGGTTCCGGAGCTGCCATGCAGTTCTCGAAATACGAGGTCGAGGAGTACGTCGCCGACGGAGTCATAATCCTGAACTTCCTCGGAGTCGGCACCGGCGCGACAAGGACGCTTTACATCAGAAAGATGCGCGGCACCAAGCACTCGCTCGAAATCCATCCTCTTGAGATCGGCGAGAAGGGGATCGTCGTGAAGAAGGTGGAAGAGGTCTTTAAGTAACACCCCGCAGGGGGATATCTCCCTCCCACGTGTTACGTAGAGCTTCGCTCTACTAACATCCAAAAGAGCTTTGGATGTCGCCGCCCGCCCCCTTAATTACTTTTGCGTATTAATTTCAGTTACTGATTTGGCGATCCCTATGCCCCGCAAGCTCAAGACAGCCGCGATTCCGTTATTGGAAGGCGAGGAAAACGAACTGATCAAGAAGATGAACGTCCTGATAGACAAGCACAACGAGATGGACCGCCGGCTGGGCGTGATCGAGCAGAAGCTGACCGATTTGGAGGAGAAGTTCAACGAGGAGTTCGGCGAGGATTTCGCTGAAGACGATGAGGAAAAGGCGGATGATAAGGAGTAATTTACATGGCCTTACTATTTAATTTCTTTTTGTAGCGACACTACTTTTTCTTTCTAAGAAAAAGCCGTGTTAAGCGGGGAGGGAGAGTTGAACTCCCCTACTCCGCTATCCGCAGTTTCCCTTTTCTAATTTTCCGATCAAAAACCCTTTCTTTTTGAACCCAAGGGCATTTTTCTTTCGGGAAAGAAAAAGGGGCTTCTGCAGGCGGATACATAGCCGCTCTGTCATCCCCGCAACACCTCCAGGGAACCTAGGTTCCCTCCTCGTGTTGCCTCCACCCTCCTAATTTGTCGAATCGTCACCCTTCCTATTAATGTTGCCTCTCCCCTTCCTTAGAGAATTGCTCGTTCCCCCTGTATTCTGGATTTCCGTCTTTTTAAAAACTCTCATTAGCGTTTTTTGAACATTTTCGCCAGCACATCGAGCTTCTCATAGAAGAACGAGCCGATGCTGATGAACTCCTTCTCAGCCGCCTTCAGGTGCTGCCGCTTGAACGTGTAGACGTAAAACCCGCCGATGATCGCGCCATAGACGTGCACCATGAAATCCGTGGGCGTCTCCGCCTCGCGCTCCTTGCCCTCCTCGGTAACGACGATCTGCTCCTCTGTTTTTTGCAGGGTTTGGTTGATCTGCTGAATGACTTGAGGGGTTTGGTTCGTTCTTACCGCATCAGTCAATTTTTGCTCTGCAACAGCCTTTTTCTCCTCCAGATTCTGCTCGAAGAATTTCCCGCCGAACTCCGCAGCCGGGAAAAATACGAGCGAGATCAGCAGGGGTGTTGCGATCAGAAGCACCAATGCGGCCTTGGGCTTCACCAGCAGGACCGCGGAAAGCATCCCGGAAATTCCCGCGGATGCGCCGATAAGCGGGACGCCCGGGTTCGTGATCGCAAAAAGGAAGGAGGCGCCCATTCCCGAAATGAGGAAAATGAGCACGACATCAGCCGAGAGCAGCGCAAACTCGAGCGCGAGCCCGAAGAAAATCAGCGGTGCCAGATTGCCGATCAGGTGGAATATCCCAACATGAATGAATAGGTGCGATATCAATGAAAGTGGCTGGGCGGGATTCAGCGCAAACTGGTCGAGATTCTCATCCGTAATATATGGCGTGCCCGCAGCGAGCATCCAATAGCTGAGGAGCACGACTGCCGTCAACAACGCCGTCGCAATCGGGAATTTCCTGAATGGCCGCATAGCACCAATCTAACGCATCCTGAAATAAAACCCTTGCCTTTAGGAACGCATTGCTGAAAAATGCCGCGCAAGGCCGATGGATGATCCCAATTGCCCAATTCCCCGATTGCATTTTCGGCAACGCCCTTCCGTGCCGGACATATGTTCGGAAACAGAGGTTAATTTATAAATTTTCGGACAAATGTCCATATAATTGGCAATTTTTTAACCATTCGTCCTATTTTGTTCCGCAAGGTTTAAATATTTGTCCGTAATTTCTAATGCATTGTTTTTAGGCACTCCTATAAACGGCGTGTGCCGGCTTATGCTTGAGGTGGGACGTATGGGCTATTCGGAAGTCGAGGTTTCGAAGCAACTTGAGAAGGCGCCTAGCAGGCCTTCGCATGTGAATTCCCTGAAATTCCTGGGGATGGATCCGGATGCGCTTATGGAATTCGCGCAGGAGCGCGGCACGATAATGGTCGATTTCAAATTCGTCGACCTGCCGGGGGTATGGCAGCACAAGACGGTCCCTATCTCGCAGCTTTCGGATACGACATTTTCGGATGGGGAGGGTTTTGATGGTTCTTCCATCCGGGGTTTCCAAGGAATTGAGGAAAGCGACATGCTTTTGCTTCCGGATCCCAAAACCGCATTCATAGATCCATTCATGTCCGAAGTGACGCTTTCAATCACCTGCGATGTCGCATTGCCCGGCAAGACCCGGGAACGCTACCACAAGGACCCAAGGCTGATCGCACAGCGGGCGGAGCAATATCTGGCGGAAACAGGCCTTGCGGATTTAAGCTATTGGGGGCCGGAACTTGAATTCTTCATTTTTGATTCCGTGAAATACCATCATGGCGACCTTAGCAGCGGATATGCTCTGTTCACATCCGAATCCCATCTAAGCAGCTTTGTTGAGAATGAGCACGAGCGCGGGAACCTCGGCCACAAGATCCGGCCAAAGGAAGGCTACTTCCCGGTTTCGCCGGCCGACACCCAAACGGACATACGGACTGAAATGGCCAAATGCCTTGAAGCAACCGGGATCCATGTGGAAACGCAGCACCATGAGGTCGCATTCGCGCAGGCGGAAATCGACCTGCGGTTTGATTCGCTCACATCGATGGCCGACAAGGTGATGCTGTATAAATATGTGATAAAAAATACGGCCAAAAAATTCGGCAAGACCGCAACATTCATGCCCAAGCCTGTTTTCGGGGACAACGGCTCGGGAATGCACGTGCACCAGTCGTTGTGGAAGGGGGGCAAAAACCAATTTTTTGACATTGGCGGCTATGCAGAGCTCTCGCAAATGGCGCTTTATTACATCGGCGGGCTCCTCGACCATGCGGATGCGTTGATGGCGTTTTGCGCCCCATCGACAAATTCCTACAAGCGCCTTGTCCCGGGCTATGAGGCACCGGTAAACATCGCATTCTCGAAAAATAACCGCTCAGCCGCAATACGGGTTCCCATGTACGCGCAGGGCGAGAAATCCGCAAAAAGCAAGCGCCTTGAGTTCCGGCCGCCCGACGCAACCGCGAATCCTTACCTGGCATTTGCAGCAATGCTCATGGCCGGATTGGACGGGATATCGAAAAAAATCGATCCTGTTGCAAAGGGCTACGGCCCGATAGACCGGAACATATACAAGCTTTCGGAGGAAGAAAAGAAGAAAATCCGGTCGGTCCCATCGAGTTTGGAAGAATCACTGGGGGCGCTTGAAAGCGACCACGATTTCCTTTTGAAGGGGAATGTGTTTGGCAAGGCGCTAATCCGCCAATGGATCGATTACAAGCGCGAGGCCGAAGTGGACCCGATCCGCATAAGGCCGCATCCGTACGAAATGTACCTGTACTACGATGCATGATTTTTTTATTTTTTTTCCATATACTACTATTTTATAAACTAAAATTTCCAATTTAATGAGTTATGCCCCCCGCAGAACCGCCCAAGGAACTGAAGCCCAGCGAGAAGGCGGCGAAATTCATTTTGTCCTCCGCCGAGTTCGATTCGGTTCCAGAACACGAAATTATTTCCCTCAATGAGGCCTTTTCCGGGCTTTCCAAGGCGCTCAAGGACGAAGCGAACAGAACGCGCTTTGCGCAAGGCAATTTTCCCCTCCCGATAACAACCAACCCCCATTTATACGCATTTTTAAAAAGCCGCGGGATTGTGATGCGCAGGGTCGGCTCCCCGCTAAGGTGGTTCCGGGTGCCGATTTTCCGGGGAGCTAAACGAGATGAAAACAATGCGAAAATCGAATCCATCTCCAATCTGGTGAATAATGCCGGAAAGTCCATCGCAACGATTTTGGCATGTTCCAAGTCAGAGAAAATCTATTCCAAGGCAATAGAGAAAGACCGGGAAAATCTGGCCCTGATTATCCCAAAATGGAAAATGAATTCCAAACTCTCAACCAAAGAGATAAAACAACTGGTCAATTTATTGAGTATAAAAGAACAAAGTGCGGCTTTGCAGATTTTTTATGCGCTGGAAGTGCGGGAGGCCAAATTGAGCCGCTATCGGTCCGACAAGGCATCGGCGCGGAAGGAACTTAAGAACGCCCTCATACGGCTCGCCGGCAAGAGGGAATAATTGGGCGGGCAACGGCCCATCCGGGACTCGTTTCTTTTAATAATTATCCTTACCTATCAAATCCATGCCCTCGATGAAAGCACCAAAGCAGGAAGACCGGCTCGAATACAGGATAAACTTCTTATTCGGAAAGCGCCTCGAAGGGCTCGACCCGCAGGAAAAGACGCGTGCAATGAGATTCGTTGTATCGAGATACGCCGGAATCAACAAGTCGATCCTTGAAAAACTTCTCTCCCTCGACGGCCGGTTCCGGACCATGCAGCAGATCGGGGATGAACATTTTGTCAGTAGGGCGTTCGTATCAAAGATCTTCCAAACGCTGCCCCGCAACATCCAGAAGCATGTCGATTCATTCGAGGATCCCCCCAAGGTAGGCGTCAGGCTGACCGAGGCCGAAGAACGCAGGTACAATCGGATTTGGGAACTTGCAACTGAATTGAGCATTCCGCTGGATCAATTCGAGCCGGATGGCGTAGCCAGGGCTGCAAAGCTGATCAAATTCCAGAATCGGGACCGCTTCGACGAGATTGCGGGCGAACTGCTGAGGCATGGAATAATAGATGTTGCGAGGCCGTTCCACATCAAGCGTTCTTATAATAATTTGAACAAAGTTGTGCTCGACCTGATCTGCCTGAAAGCAGGGCTTGGAGATAAAGAGAAGGCGAAATTGACCGGTGCATTTGCTGCCAATAAATTCCGCAAGGCGGCAAGATCCCTTGCAAAACATGGCTTATCCGGAGAGATGCGCAAGCATCATTTGGTGATGCCAGAAGAGTCCCTGAGAAAGTGGCTTGCTCAAAATGCAAAATAGGTTTGATGGTTTATCCTTCGAACAGTCCCGCCTGAAATTTTAGGTTATGTCCCCCTCAAACAGGCTTTGCAGCAGATTATACTCCTGATCGCTAACCGTCCTGTATTTTCCTACCACATCCTTCAACGGAAACGGCCTGATTTCGCCGCTTTGCATTGCGGTCATCATCCCGAATTTCTTCTCCTTGATGAAATCAATCGCAGCCGCGCCCACTCTCGAAGCCATCACCCTGTCATAAGCAGTCGGAGTGCCGCCTCTTAGCAGATGGCCCATTACCATCACGCGCGAATCCATATCGCAATTCATATCGATGCATTCCTTGAACGCATGCCCCATTCCCCTGTCGGTCAGGCCCACGTGCCCGAAATCATCGTGCTTCTCCTGCAGCTGCATGGGCGATTCCACTCCTTCTGAAACCGCAACAATTGTGTATTTCCCCCCCTTTTGCCTCCTTGAAATCGCATCGCACACCTTCCTTATGTCGTAGGGTTTTTCCGGAATCAGGATGATGTGGGCCCCTCCTGCAATTCCTGCCCTCAAAGTCAACCAGCCCGCATGCCTTCCCATGATCTCGACAATGAATGTGCGATCATGTGAGCGTGCTGTTGTATGCAGCCTATCTATCGCCTCCGCAGCAATATTTACGGCCGTATCGAATCCGATGGTGTAATCAGTTCCCATCACGTCATGGTCTACAGTTTTCGGCACTCCCACGACGGGGGTTTTGAAATCTTCATAAAGTCTGCCTGCGACTCCAAGTGTATCCTCGCCTCCGATGGCAACCAGCGCATCCAACCCGAGCTCCTTGATTGCATCCGCAGCTAGCTTTGCGCCTTCCGGCGTCTTGTACGGATTCGTCCTGGAGGAGCCCAAAAAAGTGCCTCCCTCGTCAAAAAGGTTTTCAACATCCGCCTCCCCAATCAGCTTGCTCTTCCCTCCCGGAAGCACGCCCTTCCAGCCCATGTGGATTCCGATTGTTTCCCAGCCGTTCTCCCTTGCTCGGTAAAATATCGACCGGATCGCCTGGTTCAACCCCGGGCAATCCCCCCCTCCTGTAAGGACTCCGATTCTCATAGTAATCACTTTTTCCTCGCTTCAAACCACAAATCAACAAACGCCTTATAGTTGTTCGCAATCTCCGCGATCGCCTGCTCCTTTGTCGCCGTTTTGTTGTAATATTTCGCCAATGCATCCCAGAAAACCGTCCTCCCGATCGCGAAACCGATCACTCCGGGAATATTTGCACCAGCAATCAGCCATTCCCTCACTTTCTCCGCAGTTTCTCCCCTTCCGAGCACGATCACACCTGCTTTGGTGCCGTTGCTCCTGCAGGCTTTCACCACATCCGCCATTTCCTCCGTTTTCTCAAGCCCCTCCAATTTCCAAATATCCGGTGCAACTCCGGCTGCCTGGATTTCCTTGATCGCCCTCACCATCAATTTTCCCCTGAGCCCCTGATCGTATTTCCTCTTGTCCCCGCCGAATTGTGCCAGCTGATTTGCAGTTGCCGGCACCAGCAGCTCGAACATGAATTTGCGGTTTTTTAAATGTAAATAATCGTTGAGCCGTTTGAGCCTCCCTAGTTGTCTTTGGTTTAGTGTTTTATCCCCATCCGGATTCATCCTCACGAGCACCTTCCCAATCGGCGCGTCGAATTTCTCGATGTGCTCCCCGAACTCTTCTCCGTAATGGAAGTCGAACTCCTCCTGCCCGCTTTTCTCGATTGTGACTGCAAACGTTATTACATTTTTCCTCGCGTCTTCAAGCACCTTTGATCCGTATTGCTCATCGCAAAGTATGCCTGCAAACTGCTTGTGGCTGCTTCCGTCCATCACCTTCCTGAATCCCTGGTACACTATCCATTTGAACTCTGAGATTTGGGCGTTTTCCTCAGCAGTCAGCTGCCTGCCCTTTGCATTGAACATCTTGTCCCCGAATGTGCCCCTGTGGTCAAAAGGCAGTATCAGCAAGTCGTTCGTATACCCTATTTCCATATTTATCCCCTCTAGAATAAGCAACTGAAAATACTACTCGGAAATCATTTAAAAACGGTTCTTCCGGGAAAAGGGTTAAATATCGCAACGTGCAGAAATATAGGGATGGCAATGGGAATAGGAAAGGGCTGCATTGTTGATTTCGAAGCTTCTTCAATTAGCCATCACCATACTTGCTGAAGGCTCTCCCGTTGGTTCAAAGAGGGCTGATTATTAAACCATTATTCGTAATCATGAATATTGAGGTGATGCTGAAAAAAATATTCAAAAATGATGGCGTGGATCGTCTAGTCTGGTCCAGGATTGGGGCCTGTGGCCCATTTTTCTTTCTTTAGAAAAGAAAGAAATGGACAGTAAGCCCTCGACGCGAGTTCAAATCTCGCTCTACGCCCTTGACCTTTTCTTTCTCTTCCAGAAAGAAAAGCCCCACGGAAAAGAAAGAGGTAATTTGCATGCCGGATAAGCTGAGCGACGAAATATTGCAGCCCGTTCGCGGGGCTAGGGACTTTTTTGGCCCCGAGAAGGCAAAACGCGACAAGGTATTGGAGATCATGAAAGATAATTTCAAATTGTACGGCTATGAGCCGCTGGAAACGCCCGCGCTTGAAAGGATGGAAGTCCTCACCTCCAAATATGCCGGAGGCGATGAAATCCTCAAGGAGGTTTTCAAAGTGAGGGACCAGGGCAATCGGGAGCTCGGGCTGCGCTACGATCTTACCGTGCCGCTTTGCAGGTTCATTGCGAGCAATACGCGAATGCCAATGCCCCTTAAGCGGTATGCAATCGCACCGGTTTGGCGCGACGGCCCGCTCAAAGCCGGAAGGTATAGGGAATTCTGCCAATGCGATGCGGACATAGTGGGCGCCGCGGGAATGATCGCGGATGCGGAAATATTGAAATTGGCATTTGATATTTTCCAGCAGCTCTTCCCGGGAAATTTCACAATCAAGGTCAACAACAGGAAGATTCTCGACGGAATTCTGGAATATGCCGGAGTCGGGAAGGAAAATTGGCTCAAGGCGATCCTGATAATCGACAAGCTCGGAAAAATCGGCGAAGCGGAAGTGGGGCGTGAGCTGGAAGCGGCCGGCATTGCAAAAACCGCAGCGGAAAAAATAATGAAGGCCCTCTCAATCAAGGGGGAAAATGCGGAAGTGATTGGAAAATTGGGGCAAATGCTCGATTCGGCCATTGCAAAGGAAGGATTGGCCGAGGTTTTGCAACTAATGGAATTCGCATCCGAATTCGAATGCGATTCCGTGCAATTCGAGCCCTCTCTTGCCAGGGGCCTGAATTATTACACCTCCTCGATTTTCGAGGCGTATTTGAGGAAGGGATCGATCGCCTCTTCAATTGCAGCAGGCGGCCGGTATGATGACCTGATCGGGAGGTTTGCAGGCGGCAAAGGATTGATCCCCGCTGTGGGCATCTCGTTCGGATTGGATGTGATATGCGAGGCGCTCAGGGAGTCCGATAGGGCCAAAGCGGAAAGTGCAAAAGGCGTATTCGTTGCATACATTCCAAAGGCGGGAGATGCGAAAGAGATGAAATTTGCGATGAAGGTTGCAAATATGCTAAGGCGCGCGGGGATACCCGCCTACTTCGATTTGCTCTCGCGGTCCGTTTCCAAGAATTTGGAATTTGCGGGCAAGAAGGGTTTCGCATTCGCGGCAATAATCGGGGAGAAGGAAGTTGGGAAAAAATCAATACAGCTCAAAAACCTGGTTACCGGCAAGGAATCGCTTCTCTCGATTGAAGAGGCGATTATGCAAATCAACTCGTGACCGCATCCGGTGAAATGCAAGGGGGCGGCAATCAATCTCATGGGCTGCTGACTATGTCCATCGAAGGCCAAAGGCATGTCCTTAGCACGTATGGCTCCGCCTGGAACTGGCCATCCTCCATCATCAGTATTTTGAACGGCGTGCGTATCACGAGCAATTGGTCCGAATTTACCTTCTCGCATCCGAAATCGTTCCTGTAGGGGTACGCCGGAGCCGAGTTTTGGAATGTGTTTGTGAACATAAAATCGCTCGCATACTTTTCATCCGCCGCGTATCTTACGTTATCCGAAGAAGTGCTTGCCTCTGCAACCTCCGTGATGTACCTATAGCCCGAGAAACTGAATGGCTTCATTATCTCCTTCATCGCGCATCTAAGGGCAGTCCTTCCCATCTGCCTGGAGTCCCCGAATTTATCATCAAAATACCCCGAATCATCCGAAGGGTCGATGTCCTTCTTCACCAAATCCGCAACCGAAATATGGCCCTTGTACTCCTTCAGGGAATCGCAATCCATGTTGTACTTCGTGCCGAGATTGACGCCATTCGCCTCCCTGCAATAAAAACTCCCCGCCCCTTTTGAAAATTCCGCATCGGCGCAATACCCCCTCACATCCTTCAATGTGGATACATCCAGGAAATACGCCACCTTCGCGACGCTTTGGAGGTAATTTGAGAGGTACGCGGTGCGCATCACCTTATCCTGTGCGACCGCATACGTGTTGAGGTTTACGAACACCAGTGAAACTGAGAACACGACAATTAGCATGAACATTATTCCGTCGAAAAACGATGCCTGTGCGCGATACCTGCCCATAAACCCTACCTCGAAGAACGCCTCCAGCCTGCGACGCTTATAAGCCCGAGCCCCCGAAGCGCATTGCCGCAATCGACCGCGATCGGATAGCTGAGGATGACCGTATCCCGGAATGGAAATGCGAGCGGATTGGCCGCATGGACATCCTCCGGCGCCACGCCTTCAATGGATGCATTCGAGCTGCAGATCATGTCGCTGATTGGCACTTGCACGCCGTTTCCCCAATCGATCTGCCTCCTTGTAATTTTCAAATTCTCATCATCGGCGAATTTGATCGGGCCGCAGTATTTTTTCAGGATAACCGCGAATTCGATATTGTTCTTGCCTGCAAACGGCTTGAAATCATTTGTGCATTTTGATGTGAACTGCAAATCCTCCATATACCCCTTATCCGTTGCAATATACGACATTCGGAGAGTTGCGGCCCGCACATCCAAATATGCGTTCCTCTGGTCGACTTGGCTTGTGATGTACATCAAAGAGGTTATGAACAGGAGGACCCCCGCAACAATCGGGAAAATGCTGGGTATATCGTCCCCCAACGGGCCTATGAATCCCTTCAATTGCATTCTCATGGGCAGTTCACATCGAATCCGCAAACATTATTTATATCCTCGGTATCGAAGTTGAAGCATTCTTTCGGGTCAGACCGGGTGCAATCCTGGATAAACATATATTTCCTCGAGGGGAAGCACTTCTCCCCGCACTTGATCATCATCATGTAAAACGACCTCTCGTTCGCATCCCTATCCGAAGGCCTCATCGCCAATATTCTTGCCGTGTACGACGCCTTTGTCACGATTGCAATCCTGCTTGGCGGATTCAGGAACACGGCCATATCGCTGTAATCGACAACCGCGCTCCCCTCACAATTGGGCACGCCGTTGGGTGCAACCCAAATCGAGAGCTTTTTCTCGCCATTTGTGAACTCCATGCTGGTAATATTCACAAGATAGGTGGCAACATCGGATTTTCCCAAGGGAATCCCCATCTCGAAAACATAGCTCCTCTGCTCATCCTCGACCGGCGAGTTGAGGACCTGGTGCACGCGGTTTGCGATGCTGTCCGCAATCTGCTGCACCTGCATCCTGCAGCTCACATCCCTTTCAGCGCGCTCAAAAATGAAGATTATGGAAAATAATGCGATGATAAAGAAGAGCATTGCGAACTTTGTCAATATCCACATCGCCATCTGGCCGCGTCGGGATTTGCCATCCAATGATAGCTCGGCTTCCTGTTCCTCCCATCGCTTCTTGCATTTAGCCATAACTCCACTGCCCACAACCTAGGGATTTTAACCTACTAATGCAAATGACCTTAAAAGCATTGCCTTGATAAATAAATTCTATCTGAAAACTGATGCTTATGGCCGATGAACAGGAGCGCCCACAGGATGCGGATTACCCTGAAATGTATAAGAAAAAAATGCAGGAGCTGCAAAAGCAGCAAGAGCAGGAAGCGGAGCTTCGGGCCGCCCTGAAGGCGATTCTTGAGCCTTCCGCATACGAGAGGCTTTCGAACATCCGGCTTTCGAACCCCGAGTTCTTCATGAAAATTGCGCAACTCCTGGTATACCTCTACAAACAAGGCAAGATCAAAAACAAGGTGGATGAGCAAACCCTCAAGGCGCTTGTCTCAAAGGTTTTAGGCTCCAAGAAGCAGGGCACAATTACATTCGAAAGGAAATAGCCTACTGTTCCACTCTCCCGGAAATGTACCCGATATCGGTATGTGCGTTGCCGCTGACGGAATCCGTGAAATTGACCGCTACTATGTAATCATATGACGCGCCGACTGTCGGTGTAATCCCTTGGGGCACTGTGGCGCACCCGACCGTGAAGTTGCCATTCGCGTTCACCACCAGGGGGAAACCTGCATTGCAGCTCGTATCCTGCACGTCATCCAGCTTCCCCACTGTCGCAGCGGTTATCGTTGCCCTTCTGGAAAGCGAATTGACGAAGAAAATAGTTGCGGCAGAGGTGTTCACCTTGTGGTCTATATGCGTAAAGGAGGAAAAGCCGCCTGCTCCGGTTGTGGGGCCCAAAAAGTTCAATGCATTGAACGCGCCCATGTACCATAACAATGCTGTTACTAGCACTAAAATGAAAATCGCCCAGCCATATGTGGTGAGGTACTCCAATCCCGATTGCGCCTTCCAGTTGTTAGCCATGCTACCAGTACTCTCCAACTCTTAATAACGCTTACGCTCCTCTTTGTAAAAAAAGAAAATCAGACGCCTTTTTCTTTGGCGCGGAGCCATCGCACCTTTCTTTTGGAAAAGAAAGGGGCAAGGCAAAAAGAAAATAAAAAAAATAAAAGAAAAAAGGAAAGGAACCTACTCTACCTTTCCTCTAAGGAACCCGCCCTGGTCGGAGTGGTTCGTGTTGCTTTGCGAGTCGGTGTACCCGATCTGGACATTAATATCATATGCCGCTCCAGTTAATGGAGTTCCAGCTAACGGGGTTGATGTGCAAGTAATTGTGAGCAGTCCGTTCGGTGCCACCGTTACCTCTGTTGCAGGTGAGCAGTCAACAATTCCTACTGTGGCATTGTAGACCGTGATCTGCCTTCCAACGGAGTTGCCCAGAATAACAGATCCGCCGGTCGAGGTAACCTTGAAATCAGAGCAGGTGAATTTGCCGAACCCGCCGCACTCTCCTCCTCCCCTGAATTTGGAAGGATTGAACACTCCCGTATACCATAATACGGCAGCAATAATCACTATGGCGAGTATGGCCCAGCCGTACGTGACCAGATACTCTAACGCGGATTGTCCTCTTTTCATCCATTATCACCTAATTTATTTCAAGAATAAACTTGTGAATTGATTATAGAAAGCCCCTTTATATACTTTACTATAGGCATTCCCGAATGTAGATTAAAATGGCAATTGATGATCCAATGAAGCGGCATACGGTATATTGTGGTTGAAATGGAAAAAAGCGAATTATTCTGCAGGTTCTGCCAATATCCCATGTGCATTAGTGCCAAAATCAGCATAATTTGGGTCAAACCTAGCATACCGTGCTGACATTATATGTTGCATTATGCGCCAAATCCAGCCTGAACCATGAGTAGCTGCTTCCAACAAC
>JAZDKC010000024.1:0-4998 GCA_043803465.1 Microcaldota archaeon | reverse complement strand
GTGCTTGCAAGGTTCTGCTCCAATGAGAGCATGCCGTTCTTCCAGGGAGTAGGGTCGTTGAATGAGAGCTTTTCTGAATCGTCATAGAAGCACTGGATATCATTGCCGTTCAGGCGTATTGCAATGGAATGGACGCTGTTGTCAGCTGAAAAAGGGGGGGAAGATGCGAGAATATCGGGAGTGCCCTGCCATTCAAAGAAGCGATAGAGCCGGATGAAGCCCTCTCCGGTGAGGGGATCCGTGAGGTAGAAAAGGCAGGAGTACCTTGCACCGGTTAGTTTGTTTACCCTTCCCGAAATCCCTCCCAAAATGCCTGCTGTTGCAGGGATGGTTTTGAACTGGATTTTTGTTTCGGCGTAGTAATTCTGCCAGCCTGAAACCCCTGCGTAGGAGGTTTTTTCAGCTGGTGCAGGGTCGGTTTGCTCATATTGCTGGTTGAGCACTATCCACTCCCCATAAGGATGGGTCCATCTTTCCGTGTTTCCTGAATCAAAATTATCGTAGAAGAGGGAATATTCGCCTACCTTGATGAATTCCTTGAGGTCTTCTTCGGTCTGGGATGTTTGCTTGCCAATGATGTTTCCCTGCAATAAAGAATAAACAAGAACAACGAAAATTATTACGCCGATTATTAGGAAAAGGTATTCGGTTGTTGTCTGGCCCCTTCTCAACATCATTGTTCCATCCCAGTCTCGAAGCGCTAGAGGACAATCCGGCTTCTATTGGTTTACATTTTCTAAGGAACCAGTATTTTTAAAGGGCTCGAACCGCCTCGGATAAGGGAAAAGAATTTCATGGGATGCGCTCCTTGCAGTCAACAATTCGGGCTAACGCGTTCTCAGGCACAAGACTCATGTTGCATTGAAATATCAGCCGCCTACCGCACAATTAAAGGGGTAGGAGAACAAGTACATTGTAAAGTCATAGCACCTATATTCATTCATTGTATTAAGAGTGCAATAGTCGTAGAATTGGCCAGTAGCATTGATGGCATATGTTCCCATATCCACACAAAAAGTTGCACAACTGCCAGAGGAGCATAATTCGCATTTGACGGCTACGGAGTAGTTGCTCTGATAGCACCAATTTTCCCGTAATGTTTGGCCATAGCACATATCAGTTATGCTTCCCAGCGAGGTAGTCACAGTGCCTGTTGTGCCGGGAACTATGCCCCCATCCGTATCATAGCAGCTGGGAGTGGAGAAAGTGTAGTCTCCGGAGGTAAGACAATCTATGTCGCAGCTTCTAACCCTGTAATGGTAGGTGGAGCCAGGAATTAGGGGCGTGAGCCAACGCGAATGCGAAGTGGTGTGAATGAGTGAAGAGCTCGATTGGCCGTAAGCCGTTGTGGGTCCGTATTCCACGAAGGTGTCGGTGGCGATGTTGGTATTCCACGTGATTGTTGCTTGGGTGGCAGTAATGGAGCTTGCTACCACGTTGGAGATGGTGATGAGCTGCGGAATCCTGAACGTGCCATAGCCTGAGGAAGCGCAATTGCCAGTTGCATTGCAGCTTTCGACGCGGTACATGAAATTCGTATTCGGCCTCAGCGTTTCCAGTTCCACGGAATGCGCTAGCACCTTGCTGGAATCTGGCATAGTGCTGACTAAGCTCGTGTAGTTGTAATAAACGGTGGAGTTTGCGAGAATGTTGGTATTCCAGGTTATTGTTGCGGTGGAAAATAATACAGAAGCATCAACATTAGAGATGATGACGGGAGTCAAAGTCTCCTGTGTTGTGAAAGTATAGTCGCCCGATACTTCACACGCATTCAAGCCGGTGCAGCTCCAAACGCGATAGTGGTAAAGCTTGTTGGGGGCAAGGGAGGTAAGGTTGACCTGGTGGCTTGAAACAGATGCTGAACTGCCATTTGTGCTTCCGTAGGATGTTGTGAGGCCGTATTGAACCGTGCTGTTTGCGGAGGGGTTCGTAGCCCAGTTGATTGATGCAGTTGCATCGGTTACTGCAAGCGCCCTCACATTTGAAATGTCGCACGCAAGTGTCTTGAATGCGTACCACGAGGTTGCATTCTTGCATAATTCGGTCGTGCAGCCGGATACCAAAAAGCTATACCAAGTATTGACCCAGAGGCCGTTCAGATTAAGGGAATGGCCGATAAGATAAGAAGCATGCGATATGGAATTGCTGGTCGAGGATGAGTTATACCGTATTGTGCCGTTGGTGCTGTTGCTAGTTGTCCATTGGATGCGCGCACTGTTCCGCGTAATGGTATTGTTGACGACGTTGGTTATGGTGAAGTCCGGCGCGCAGATGCCGTTCTCCGGGACGCATATTTTGCCCGAGGAGCAACCGCAGAAAGTGCAGTTGTATATGAGCGTCGGTATGTATTCCGTCTCCTGCCAAATGGCCGCACAGTAAAGCGGCTTCTGGCCGGCTTTGCAAGTATCAACCGGCGTGCCCTCGGAGCAGTTCATTTCAGGAGGCACTGTGGGGCTTGCAGACGGGGAAGCGCTTGCTGAAGGGGAGGCTGAGGGAGAGGCTGAAGGCGACTCTGAAGGTGAAGCGGAAGGGCTTTCAGAGGGGGAGGCTGAAGGCGACTCTGAAGGCGATGCGGATGCACCTGGGAAAGGTGTTGGGA
Source organism: Microcaldota archaeon (assembly GCA_043803465.1). Classification (GTDB taxonomy): domain Archaea; phylum Micrarchaeota; class Micrarchaeia; order Norongarragalinales; family SBBD01; genus JACRGC01. Next base: position 2,399 of record JAZDKC010000024.1, on the reverse strand, counting down.
GAGGCCCGGCAGGAATCGGGCCGCTTTGGTATTTTGCGCGCACATTGTCATATGCGGTGCTTGCAAGGTTCTGCTCCAATGAGAGCATGCCGTTCTTCCAGGGAGTAGGGTCGGTGAAGGAAACTTTTTCACCATCATCAAAGAAGCATTGGACGTCGTTGCCGTTAAGGCGTATACCGAAAACATGGACGTTGTTGTCAGCTGCGAAAGGGGAGGAGGATGCGAGAATATCGGGAGTGCCCTGCCAGTCGAAGTAGCGATAGAGCCGGATGTAGCCCTCACCGGTGAGGGGATCCGTGAGGTCGAATAGGCAGGAGTACCTTGCTCCAGTTGCCTTGTTGACCCTTCCCGAAATCCCTCCAAGAATGCCTGCTGTTGCAGGGATGGTTTTGAACTGGATTTTTGTTTCGGCATAATAGTTCTGCCAGCCTGCAACTCCCGCATAGGAGGTTTTTTCAGCTGCGGCAAGATCCGTTTGCTCGTACTGCTGGTTCAGGACTATCCACTCGCCGTAAGGTCGAGTCCACCTTTCAGCTGTGCCGGAATCGAAATTATCGTAGAAGAGGGAATATTCCCCTGTTTTGATGAATTCTTTCAGGCCCGCTTCGGTTTGCGAGCGCTGCTTGCCGATGATGTTCCCTTGAAGCAGGGAATAGACTAGGACAACGAAAATGATTACGCCGATTATTAGGAAAAGGTATTCGGTTGTTGTCTGGCCCCTGGCTTTTACAACCATTCGATATTATCACTCCTCCGAATATACCCTGACATCGTCGAATTGTGCCTGTGTACCCGCATCCGCATACAACCCGATCTGGCCGCTAAGCAGTGGCGCGGGATCGATAGTGTCGATCAGCAGGTTTCCATTCACAAAAACCTGGATTATATCGCCATATGCGCGGATGCTGAAACGGACCTCGCTTGATGCGACCGCAGCAATTGCCGCATCAGATGCCGATTGGAAAACCCCGTTGCCAGTCAACGTCATTTGGGAGATGCCAGGATTGACCTCGAGCTGATAATAAGAGGTTCCCCGTCGCCTGAAGCGCACGCCCAATGTTGTTCCCGCTGTCCTTTGCGCCTTGAATTCCATAGTGAAATTGGTGAAAACGGAGCGGGTGTAAATCGAAGCATCTACTACTGCAGGAACAACTAATTTCCCATTCTGGATAAGCCAGACGCCTCCAGTATTATTCCATTTGGAGTTTGTGCCGCCGATACTCCCAAAATCATCGAAGAATAGGTAGGGCCTGCCGTATTTGTCGAGGTAATCCCCGGATTTCTGCTCAACATCAGTAGTCGCCCTGGCAATTACCCCGGAGCGGATTATCAGCACAACAAGAACGACGAAGAGGATGGCGCCGCCTACGATCATCACGTATTCAATTGCGGTCTGGCCACGCCTTGCTTCCATTTATTTCACCATTCCCGTGAAGAGCTCGGATAACTTTGCGATCTCCCCCTTATTATCATCGATGGACCCGGTATTGTCAAATTGTTTCAGGTCGCACGCGTAACGCATGGAAATGTGCACGGCAGCCATGCGCTCGAATTCAATTGCGGCAGCTACTTCCTCAACTGTGCCGATTTCCCTTTTCCTTCCTAGTTTTTCAAGGTCCATCTGCCTCCTTGTGATTATTGCAGCCGGGGACGCCTCAACGAGCAATATCATGTTGGGCTTCAGCAGATCGGAAACCGAATCGGGAGAGCCCGGCAGATAGGTGTGGTGGGGGATTGTATAAATGAAGCCGTGTGTATTCAGGAAAACAAAATCCTCCTTGTCGGCCATCTCGCGTATCCTTTCGGTAGCTGCCTGCCGGATCTCGTTCTGCTGCTTGCTTTGGAGCTTCGCAATTTGCTCCCGGTCCGTTATGAGCCCTTTCTCCTTCCCTATCTCCAGCATTATGTCGCCATATGAGATCTCATGGATTTTGCCATCCAAATGGTTGTTCAGCTCGGCAGTGAGCTTGCTTTTCCCAACGGCTTTGACTCCCAAAAGGAAAACTAGCATGGTTGCACCACATTCATTAAAAACGGCTGAAAAAGTTACTGATGCGTTTATTATAAATCTTGCCTTCCTAAAATTGGGGTTCGGACAGCGCAAATCCTATTTTTCCCCTTGAAAAACCTTGCTTCCTAAGAGGGGGGAGCGAATACTTTTTTCAAGGGGGGATATGCCCCCCGACGAAAAGGGCTCGTAGCTCAGCTTGGCTAGAGCGTCTGGCTTTTAACCAGAAGGCCGTGGGTTCAAATCCCGCCGAGCCCGTGACAAAGCTTTTCTTTTTTGGAAAAAGAAATGCAGGGTTGATAGAAAAGGAAAATTGGAGGGTTCTTTGGGGCGGCGCCTCCGCCACTTTCTTACAAGAAAGGGGCAAGGCGTCCTAAATCCCGCCGAGCCC
>JAZDKC010000023.1:0-19704 GCA_043803465.1 Microcaldota archaeon | reverse complement strand
GGGTATGATGATTGCATCATTACCAGCCCAACAAAAATTGTGAGCTATGGCACGCTGGGGAAAGGATATTTCAGTATGGCCTTGGATGAAATCGGCAATTATTTTGATGATGGAAAAGCGGTCCAAACAACCCTGGAAACCGAGTTCAACAGGTGCGGGAATCCCATCGGCGTCACGATGGAGTCATATTACAAGCATCCCTTCTATGATTTGGCCCCCTCAGAGCCGTTCAACAAATTCCTCTCCCTCTACAAAAAAACCGTTGAAAGCGATTTTGGCCCGTACGGAGAATTTATCGGCCCTGTAAGTGTCACCACCTACGGCCCTCCCGATTTAACAGCAGAGGCTGCATATTACCTTCCTCCATTGATACAAAAAGTCAAAAACGAGCGGGGCGTCGAGACAACCTATGATTATGATGATCTCGGGAGGCTTGCGCAACTAATTGCATGGCCGGATTCGAGCGACTACCCTACGGCAATTTACGAGTATTCTTCGGGTTCTCCAGGAATGGCCATACATGAAAAAAGGAAACTGGATCCGGAAAATGCCCCGAATTCGCGCTACATCGAAGCGTGGCATTTCTATGACGGGATGGGCCGCTGGATGCAAACGCAGGTGAAGGACGGGGACGAGATGACTATAACCAGCAGCGAATACGACGTTCTGGGCAGGGTTACTTTGCAATACCGGCCGATCAAGGTTCCTTCCGAGGAATCCTTCGGCGTATACCAGCCCTCCCCAATGGATGGGAACTTCAGGGTACCAACTTACCTCTCATACGAGTATGATGCGCTCAACCGCGTAACTAGTATAACCGATAGCGCCGACAGCAGCGTGATCACGAAAAAATACACCTACGAGAACGGTTTCGGCGCAGATTTGGAAAAAACCTCGGTTGAGGACCCCAACAATAACATCAGGGACTATTATTCGGATGCAAAAGGCGGTCTTGTTGCAGTGACGCTGCCTACCCCTACTCCGTGAAGATGATATGAAAAATAATTCGCGTGCAATGGTTTTGGAAGCCGCATTCATGATGGCGGTGCTTTCGGGCCTAGTTTTTGCTGCAGAGTGCAAGAACGCGGGGGATAGCTGCACGATACTGAACGACTGCTGCCCGAGCGTCCTGACAGATCATGGTTTTTTCTATGGCTACTGCACCGGAATTATTGGCAATCCGGGTTTCTGCAGGCCGGTCGACGGCCTCAACGGCAACTGGAATGAAAACGAATTTTGCAAAAATCTATTATTGGACCAGAATGGCAATGAACTGGGCGCATTCAGTTATTATCACGATGTGATCGATTTCCAGTCCTCAAAAGTTCGGGCAGTTATTTCAAAACTGAAGGTAACCGACCAAAATGCCGCGCATGCTTGCGATATTGTTTTCCAGGGCTATAACAAGAATATTCCCGGTTATGCCGGGCCTTACCAACTAGGCGGAAATACCTTCATAGGCGCTTATGATTACATGAACAACCCTAAGGGCGTCTATGATGAAAGCGGGGAGGCGGTTTTGAGGAATTTTTTTGACGGCAACGGCTACGGGGGCGCATATGCATCCTACTCGCCAGTCGGAGGCACGAATGTCGTTTCAAAGGATTCTGCAGGCAATGTTTTGCAGACAACCGATGCCAACGGGAACATTGGCCGGAATTATTACGACAAGCTCGGAAGGCTCATCAAAACCGTTTACTATAAAAACGGCGCATGGGATTACAGCGTGGAGTATTATTACGACACTTACGCATATGGGAGCGAAGTATGCGTTGAAGGGCTGGATTCGAGCCTGAACCTGCTATGCGAGGTTAGGGACAATACCGGCGGTGTAAAGTTCACCTATGACGCAAAAGGCCGGGTCGTAGGGCAGGAAAAGACCATAAGGGACGCTTATTTGGGCGAACGAACATATGCGTTGACTTTTGAATATGATTCATCTGATAATGTCGTCAGCATGACCCTTCCTGATGGCGGCAAAACGATATATGCTTACGATGATTCAGGCAAACTTCAATACTATGACTACCTAAAGGACTTGCAGACGGAGAGGATTGCGAGCTTTGAATATACCGCAGCTGGCGGCATCAAGAAAAAGATCCTAAGCCCTTCGAGCAATCCCGTCTATGCCGATTTCAGCTATGACCCCAAAAACCAGCTGAACAGCCTCTTCTATTCCAAGGTCAGCCCGTACAACACTGCAAACGCGCTCTTCCAACGGACAATGAGATATGACCCGGTTGGGAATGTGGAGGACATCGGCTATACTGTCAACACCGGAAACCCCGGTGAAATGCCTGCAACACCGGACGAGCACTACGCTTATGATAAGATTTACCGGCTCCAACAGACGGATTACCAAGGCGCAAACCCCGCAGGTCAAATCATTTATGGTTACAAGAACCTGCTCGGCGACAGGCAAACGATGCAGGTATCCGGCGGCATTCAGAACCTAAATCCCCTGAGTTACGTCTATAACGGATTCCGGCTCCAAGCAGTGACAAATACGATCACGCAAGCGCAATCCGGCTATGAGTATGACCCGGCAGGCAATGTCATCGGAATTTCCGGCACCCAAAATATTGGTTTGAACTATGATTCCATGAGCCGGATGACGAGATTGACCAATAACGGCGTCGCTGCAGATTACCTGTATGATTACGCCGGAAACCGGGTAGGGAAAAAATCAACTGACGGGACGACTTTCTACCTATACCGGGGCAATAACGTTCTGTATGAGGAAAAATTCACTCCGGGCTCCTGCAATGTCGGCTGCGGCGATCTGAACGCTGATGGTTCAATAAATATGCAGGATGTGAACCTGCTGATGAACATGCTCTACGAGGAAATTCCTGCATCCAACCTATGCGGCGCGGATGCCAATGGCAATGGAATAATCGATGTCAACGATCTCGTTTATTTGAAAGATTTCGTAGCAGACAATGGGCAGGCCCCGAGCTGTGATTTCAATGCAGTTCTTCCTGAAAACCCAACCAATGGAATCACCTTCGACCAATTGAAGGTGCTGTTTGGAGGGATGGCGCAGTTTTGCGGCGATGCGAACGGCGACAGCGGAGTAAATGTGGGGGATGCCGTCTACCTTATTTCTTATATATTCAAGGGCGGGCCGGTGCCGCCGGATATGAGTTTGGCGGATGCCAATGCCGATTGCTCTGTCAATGTGGGGGATGCCGTCTACCTTATTTCTTATATATTCAAGGGCGGGCCGTCTCCGAATTGCATCCCCTGCGGTTTGCCCTACAAATCGCTGACTCCCGAGGATACGGGCGGATACACCTATGACCAAGCTGTGGCCCTGGTCACATCGGGTACAATTCCGAGCCCGACAACCACTGAAACTCCGACACCAACACCCAACCCTTCACCCGTCGCTTCGCCAATAGTTTCGACGGTGCCGTCCCCGAGCCCCTCGCCTTCCCCAACCAGCAGCATTACTCCGAGTGCATCCCCTATTGCAACATTTAACCCATCCCCGGTTGCTTCGCCGTCCCCGAGCCCCTCGCCCATCCTGAAAATAAAGCCGCTGGCGTTTGGTTAAGAGTATTAAATTGAGCAATTCGGTGCAAATTCCCGCAATCTTAAAATCAGCAATCGCTTGCATTATTTGTACGAATTGTACCATCTCTCGTACTCCTTATGCGATTCGAAGCACCGGAGAATGTACAGCTTGCTATTCTCGATCTGGAAAACCAGCCTCGCCTGCCTCGTGACATTTTCCACATTGAATGGGAGTCCGAATTTCAGGTGCCTGCGGGGAGGCATCCTCGAAATCTTAATCAGGTGTTTGATGAACAAATCGGCCATCTGGGCATCCATCGCTTTCAAGTCCTCCTTCGCCCTTTCCTGTATTTCCGTTTCCAATTTCAAATCACTCCTTGAACATTTTCTTAATTTCTGCAAGAGTGTACAGCTTAGTCCTTCCCGCCCGGATTTCCTGCATTTCCATTTCAATTCCCTTGTTCACCAGCCGCACTTCCTCCTCCTCCAGCTCGCGGTCGTATGCAAGCAGTGCCTGCCTTATGGCCTCAGTCTGGTTTGCGGAATACCCCCTCTCAATAATTTTATTGATGATCGCCTCGTACGGCGCCCCTAAATTGACGTTCATGTTCTCACCATGCTTAATGGATGCACATCTAGCAATATAAAGGTTGCGCATTGGTTGGGCATTCGTAAAATTCCGGTGCATGCGTAAATGAATGCAGGCGAGTAAATATCAATTCCGGAGGGTGGGTTCGGGTGTCGAATCTCACTAGTTTAAAATTTTTTATGTTTTTATGTAACTTTGCCGGGTGGTGTTATGGAAAATAGAGAAACTAGCAAGAAGAGAAATTAAGACCGGAAGCGATGTCCCACCTATTATTGTAGCCTTACTCGCCCAAAATCGAATTCTAAAACCCGACGTCCACTACGAAATGGGGCGTTTGATCGTAATGCATCCCACTGATATAAAATTATCCGACAAAATGACATTGGATTATTTGGCTGAATTATTCAGGCGGAAGTTGGCAAGTGGAGATTAAGCCCGACTCAAAAGGCGCACCCAGTTAACTAATCCTCCGGAAGGAATAAGCACATCATTTTCCTCCTTCCAGCGCCTCGTAAGTCACGAAATTCCACAACGCCGGCAGGAGCTTGCTCTCCGCGATCCTCAGATGCTCGCGGAATGTGCTGAACGCCACCTTCAATTTCTTCGCAATTGTCTCCAGATCATTCTCCCGTGGGAAGGAGTAATAGCCGTACTTGACTGCCATCTCGAAAGCCCATCTCTGCTTGTCAGTGAGTTTTGAAAACGCACTCGGCACGAACAAATCGATTTCCTTTTCCTTCAGGCTCAGAATCTCCGCCCATGCGACCTTCCGGTTCCTATTCATTCGTTCAATAAGGCGCTTGATGTGCTTCTTCTCCATTGCCGCAACATCCCAATATTCGAACCCATCTTTCGCAATCGGCGGCCTCAGCTGGAAGACAGATCCATCAAGCAGTATGCTATGGTAGGTGTGGCTTGCGGGCATCTTGAAGATCACCTGCTTCCCCTCCACCCGCAGCACTTCAATCCGGGGGTCGGAAACGAGGGTTTTCATCAGCTTCTCCCAATCCCTTCCGAGGGAAAGCCCCACCCTCGTGATGTAAGTGGTCTGCCCCTCCTGGTACGTGTTCAAATAATAGCTGGAGAAAACCGCATCGAGATCCCTCGTCTTTTCGGTCACGTAGGAATTCGCATGCCAGAACTTTATACGCGCGACCCACATTTAGATCAGAAGGAAAAGCGCCCGAGGATTAATTAGTTTTTGCTTTTCTTTCTTGCGGGTTTTTTGGAGATGACGCAAAGGCCCATATTAAGCGGCCCGAGAGCCGAGATGTAGGGCACGTAGTAAAACAGGATGCCGCACGACAACTTCTTCATTGTTTCAAAGCCCGCATCCTCCATTTCAGCCGCGAGCTCATCCGGCTGGTAGAGGTGCTTATGGTCCGTGTCCCAGCCGTTGTAGTGGCCCCGGTAAATGTATTTATCAAAAACACCCACGAGGCATTTGCGCTTCGGCGTGATGATCATTGCCATTCCGCCTGGCCTGAGCACCCGCAATATCTGCTTCTCGAAATTTTTCGGGTTTTTCAAATGCTCGATCACATTTCCTGAAAATACAAAATCAAAATAATCCGCCTTGAATGGGTATTCCGCTTCCGAATCCAAATCGAATTCGATTTTCACATCCGCATCGTTCTTGGAAAACCAGCTCTCCCATTCAATTGTGTGCTTCATCCTTTTCCTGTCCCGCACTTTCCTTACCTTTGAAGGCAATCCCAGATCGAGCGCGTAAATCTTCTTGAATTTTTTCCTGAAAATCCTGTTGAAGAATCCCTTTCCGGCACCGAGATCCAGCGCACGCTCCCCGGCGGGTACGTATTTCATGAAATCGGATATCTGCTCCTTTTGCATCTTCACGTAATCCTTGGTAAACATGGCATCGCCAATAATGGAAGTATATGATTTGTGCGCCCGCTTTATATCCGTTCCCCTGCGATGGAACCTCAACGGATTTTGGGCGTATATGCCGAGCACTCAATGCACACCTGCGGATACCTGCCATGCGAAAATTCCTTGATGATCTTCTCCCGGTCCTTTGATTCCCATGCATCTTTGAGCTTAGTATCCCTCATATTTCCAATCACCAGGTCATCAAAAAGGGTGTCTTTTGCGCGGCAGCCGCAGAGCCGGATGTCCCCATTCGCGAGCACGCCGATGTTGTATAGGCCTGCGCATGGATATTTCTTGAACTTTGCGCCCCTCCTCATTTTTTGCATTCCCGCGAGCTCTTCGGCGCCAATCCTGCCGCCCCAATTGTCATACCTTCTAAGGAACGTTATCTCGAATGATTTGTCCCTGTAATGTTCCCCCAATTTTGATTTCTTCAAATCATTCAGGACCTCCCATTCGCTCCTTGAAGACCTGAATGCGAGCACCACTTTCATTTTGGAGCCGTTCTTCTTCCTCTCATCCAGCAGTTTCAATATTCCATCAATCTTGAATTCCGACGCACTTTGCGGGATTCCGTAAATTTTCGAATCAATCGCCGGCAGGATATCGCCGATGCTAATATCCAGCAGGTCGAGCCCGGATTCCAGCAGCTTCCCGTAATTTCCGTTTGGAGCGAGCAGCAGCCCGTTGCTCACAGTATCCACCCTTAGCCCGCGGCTCTTTGCATATTTTATCTTCTCGAAAATTGTGGGGTCGAGCAGCACCTCGCCTACTGTTGGTGTCAGCCCTATTTCCTTCCCGCCATTTGCTGCGAAATCATCCACCGCCTTTTCAAACTCCTTCAAGTCCATGTGGTTGTACCTGTCCGTGTCCTTCAACTTCCTGTAGGCGCAAAAAATGCAATTCGCATTGCAGTGATTGGTGGGTGCGATGCCCATGCGCTGTGGGAACGGTGTTTCAAGTCGCACGCTCCGATTGTTCAGCACATGGTAGTTGAACGCCGCCTCCATATCGGTTGCCACATCGCGCATATCCACGTAAAGCTGGAACATCGGTTCAAAGTATTTCAGTGATAACTCGTTTTTCAGCAAGCTTTTAATTTTCATGCTTTTATGACACTTCAAAAATTTAATAAGCGCACTGTTTGAAAAAAAATTTAAGCATTTATTCGCCCTCGAATGCAACCAGGCTGTGCGCCCGAAATCCGGCATCCTCGAGCTTGCGCTTCCCTCCTAGATTAGGCAAGTCGACGATGAAGCAACATTCAAAAACCTCCCCGCTGCATTTGTTGATCAGCTCGCATGCTGCAAGCGCTGTTCCCCCGGTTGCGATAAGGTCGTCAACGAGGAGTACCTTGCATCCCGGATATATTGCATCCTTATGCACTTCGATTTTGCTGCGTCCGTACTCCAACTCATACTCGATGTTAACCGCATCCGCTGGCAGCTTTCCCGCCTTCCGAATTGGCACGAACCCCCTCTTCAATGCATTCGCCAACGCTGCACCGATCACGAAACCCCTAGCCTCTACCCCCGCAATCACATCTATTTGGCAATTTTCATACCTCAAGGCCAAAAGCTCAATTGCCTTCCCGAACATTTCGCTTTCCTTTAGCAGTGTCGTAATATCCCGAAACATTACCCCTTTCTTTGGCCAATTTGGCACAGTCCGTATGCTTGACTTGATCAGTTCCAGGGTATTTTCCTTCTCAGGCTCGCTGGGATAATTTGCAATCATTTCATTTACCAATGTGAACGAATTTTTTGATGCGAGCGCAAGAAAACGTGAAAAATCCCGTGGCGCCGCCGAGTCGGCGTTGTCGCTTATCGAGCGGATGATCACGTACGGTATGTTATTGACGACGCATGCCTGTGCAACAGCAGCGCTTTCCATGTCGACGCAATCCCCCTGCATTTCATCCCTAAGCTCGCGGGTCTTCCGGGGATCCGCAATGAATTGGTCGCCCGAGAGCATCCGGCCTTCGAATGCCCTTAATCCTTTGGATGCTGCGGCTGAAGATGCAAGCTTAATCAGTCCGTTGGATGCCTGGAAAAATTTTAATTCCGAGTACGGTATTGCGCCCCGCTCGAAGCCGAGTGCGCTCGCATCCATGTCGTGCTGGACGCTTTCCCTTGATATCACGATGTCCGTCTGTTTCAATTCAGGGTTCAGCGCACCCGCGACACCTGTGAAAATAATTGCATCAACGCCGAATTTGTCAATTAGGATTTGGGCGCAGATTCCCGAATGCACCTTTCCGAGGCCTGATTTGACGATTACAACCTCCCTTCCATGCATGCGGCCTTGCAGGAATTCGAAGCTTGCATAAGCGGTGTTTTTTTCGCCGGGCAAGTATTCCTTGAAGTGGCTAACTTCCTCGTCCATTGCGCACATTATCCCGATTTTCGCCATTTGCCGCTTCGCCCAAATCAAACTAGATGGTAAATTATTAAGTTTATCTGTGAGGGCATAAAAATTAGTTTGCAAAAACCCGTGCAGGCCAACCCCCTGTTTTTTTCCATGTACCTGGCACCCGCCTATGCCGCCTCCATCCCACTATTTCTTCTCCATGTAGCCGACACCTCGAGGGGAACACATTTCCCCTACTCGTGTCGCCTCTACCCCATTACTTCTTCTCCATGTAGCCGCATTTGCCGCAGCCATACCTGTCTTGGTGGCTCGCGAGGTTGCCGCCGCACTTGGGGCACCTGCGCTTTTTGAAATCATACGGCCTGAGTTTTTTCTCCTTCTTTTTTCCTTCTGCCATAGCCAGAATCACCAATTATCGTTTTATGCCGCCTCGCCCTCCTTCTTATTCCCCTCCTTGCCCCTCTTGGCCTTGTATGCGGGCTCCCTTTTTGCCCCATCGGAGTTTTCATAGATTTTGAAATGCACCTTCAGATGCTTCGATCCGAATGAGTGCTCTATCTTATCGATGACAATCGTATCCTCCGCAGCTGCAAAATGCGACTGCACCGCCTTCATCACTTCCTTCCTTGACAAAGTCGCCTTCTCGACAGCCATTTTTACGACTATTTCCCTCCTAGAGTGCAATTTGTTTTCCTTATCCGTCAATACCTGCAGTTCCATATTTTACCACTTTTTTTATTTTATTTTTGGCACCCCCCAGGGGAACCAGTTCCCCTGCCGTGTCATGTACCCCCTTATTTTGCATTATTTTAATTTCAGTGCATATTTCCCGGGCATCTTTGCGCCGATTGCCTTCGCGATTTCCGAATCCGTCGGATCAACGACGTAAATCGTGCCTTCGAAGCTTTTTGTCAGGTCGGTCCCCCCGCACATGGCGCATTTGTCCCCGACAATTATTGCACGGCAGTTCCTGCATGCTTTATTCATACTTTCATCACTTTGTTTTCTAACAATATCGTGCCCGGAATAATCCCCGCAGCATCAATTTTTCCGTTTTTTCCCAAGCATCCCCGATTCCCCTTCTTCCTATTTTTTACTGATTTTTCCAAGCCCCTCGGGCCTTGTTGTCAGGGCGATCTTCGAGTTGGGGATCGTTTCCTTGAATGAAACAGTTGCGACCTTTGCCCTTACGAGATCTCCCTTCTTGATGGTTTTCTTGCTGTTCTTCCCAATCAGGTATTGGTTCTTCTTGTCATAGCTTAGGAATTCGTTCGCGACCTGCGAGACATGCACCAGCCCATCGATCGGGCCCAGCCTCACGAATGCGCCGAACTCCACGATTTCCGAAATCTCCCCTTCCAGCACCTCGTTCACATCCAGGCAAAACACGAGTGCATCGTATTTCACATCAAAATACGCTGCCCCATCCCCGTGCAATATTTTGCCGTCGCCTGAAATTTTAGCATTGAAAATCCCAAGGATGATCCCGTAATTCTTATCGACGGTCCTCTCATACCTATCCCGCAGCATCTTCAATGCCGCATCATTCTTCTTCAGGCCCAGAAGGTTTGGCGGAATCCGGACAGAATCCTCGAATGTTATCAGCTTGTACATTTGTTTTCTCACCAGTTTATATCAGATTAAGCGCCACACCCGCAAGCATTGCGCCTGCAATCAATGATACGGTGTTGAGCACTTTAATTAATGCATTCAAAGCAGGCCCGGCCGTGTCCTTGAAGGGGTCGCCCACCGTGTCTCCAACAACTGCGGCTTTATGCGCGTCGCTTCCCTTGCCTCCAAGGTAGCCGCCCTCGATCAATTTCTTCGCATTGTCCCATGCCGCGCCGGTGTTGGCCATGAATAGCGCAAGCAGCAGGCCCGAAATTATCGCGCCAGCAAGCAATCCGCCCAGCGCTTCAACACCAAACAAATACCCCACAAGCAATGGTGAAAGTATTGCGAGCAATGCAGGTGCAAGCAGCTCCTTCAATGCGCCTTGGGTCGCGATGTCCACGCACCTTGCATAATTCGGCTTTGCCTTGCCCTCCATTATTCCTTTAATTGTTTTGAACTGGTGCCTTACCTCTTCCACCATTGCGAATGCGGCCCTTCCAACTGCCTGCATCAGGAAGGATGCGAAAATGAATGGCAAAAGGCCCCCGATGAACAATCCAATCACAACTGCGGGCTTGAGGATGTTGATATCCGTCAGGCCCACTTCGTATGAGAATGCGACGAACAATGAAAGCGCGGAAAGCGCAGCGGATGCGATCGCGAAACCCTTCGTTGTTGCCTTTGTGGTGTTTCCAACTGCATCCAAAGAGTCCGTAACCTTTCGCACCTTCCCTTCCAATTTGCTCATCTCCGCAATCCCGCCCGCATTGTCGGTTATCGGGCCGTACGAATCAATTGCAACGATTATTCCGGTTGTTGAAAGCATCGCAGCTGCGGCAAGCGCGATGCCATAAACGCCCCCGAAATGGTTCGCGATCAATATGCTAATTACGATTGCAATCACGGGAAAGGCGGTGGTTTTCATGCCAATTGCCATCCCGGTAATCAGGTTTGTGGCCGCGCCAGTCCGGCTTGCGTTTGCGATTTCTTTTACAGCTTTGCTCTCCTTGACCGTGTAGTACTCGGTGATCTTGCTGATGACTAGCATCAATGCAAGGCCCACAAGCGCCGAAATGAACAGGTCCAGGCCCACTCCGAGAAAATCAAATGTGAAAAACAGCGCGCCCGCAAAAATAATCGCCGTCGCATACATGCCCCGGTCCAGGGCCGTCATGATCTTCCTGCTCTCCCCCAATTTGACCAGTTGCGATCCGACAATTGATGCAAAGATCCCCAAGCCTGCAACGAGCAGCGGCAATACCAGCAGAAGAGCGCTGTTTGCCGCAATCCCAAGGAGCATTGCCGCGATTAATGTGACCACAAAACTCTCGAACAAATCAGCGCCCATGCCCGCGCAATCCCCTACATTGTCCCCTACATTGTCCGCGATCACTGCAGGGTTCCTGGGGTCATCTTCCGGAATACCCTTCTCGACTTTTCCGACAAGGTCCGCGCCGACATCGGCCGCCTTTGTGTAAATTCCCCCGCCTACCCTTGCGAACAATGAGATCAATGACGCACCCAACCCAAAACCGATAAGTGCGGAAACATTCTGATGGATCGGTGAAAATGCAATAACGATTATTGCCATGCCAATTAAGCCCAACCCCACAACTGAAAAGCCCGTAACGGATCCGCCCTTGAACGCCAGGTCCAACGCTTCCTTCAAGCCGCTCTTTGCAGCCTCCGCAGTCCTCACATTGGCCCTGACCGAGATGCTCATGCCAATGAAGCCTGCAAGGTATGATAGTGCCGCGCCGAAGATGAACGCAAGCGCAGCCTGCCAGCCTATTAGGAAGAATATGATTGCGCCTGCAATAAGTGCGAAAATTGCGATGGTTTTCAATTGCCGATTCAGGTATGCGTAAGCGCCGTCGGATATTGCAGCCGCAATCTCCTTCATTTTAGCGGACCCTTCAGGCTTTTGCATTATGATATTGACTAGGTAATATGCGAATAGCATGCTTGCTATCCCTGCCAAAAGCGCAAAGTATTCCATCGTCATTTCCCATCCACCCGCTTTCAGTTATAATTTAAATTAACCCTTTTGCAAAAAGAGAAATAGGGAGAGATATTTTAGGGGGAAAAGGTTTAAATGACCAACCCAACACCCCATGGGGGAATATTCCCCCACCACGTGTTGCCGCCTCCCCCTTTAATTTGCTCTGCGAATCAATTGGAGGGGGAACGAGCTATCGGCTCAAGGGGGCTACTTCCCCCGTCGCCGATGCCCAAACCCCCCCATTGCGTTTTTCGTCTTTTTCGGGCTGTTTTTTAGGAATAGCCTTCCCGGGAATTTCATTGTTTTAGTATCGCTTATAAACCCTGCTGAGTTATTTATTTTAGATGCGCATGGAAATGCCGGAATCGCTGAACGAACTCTACCACAAGCTAGAGGACGGGTATTATTCCTTTTGCGACTATCTGGAGAAGGAAGTGAAGGTCCCGATCTACGAATTATTCATCAATCCCATCGAAGACAAGGGCATACCCTCGTTCCCGGTTGTCATCGCAATATTCCTCATACTGGTCGTAGGCGGGTTTTTCCTTGCAACTTCGATGCAAAGCACTTCGCTGAAGGTTGTTGTAACCGCCGATGGGGCAAAGATCAACGGGGCGCAGGTGGTGCTCACTGCTGACGGGCTTTCAAAGCAGCTCAACACCGAGAACGGGCTCGCAGAATTCAAACAACTTCCCAAAGGAAAGAAAGCGAGGCTGACCGTAACCAAGGAAGGCTATATCCCCGTCGAGAAAAACATAACGCTGGGAATTGCCGATACGTTGCCTATAAGGCTGTTTTCAGAAACCGGTGTTGCGGTCGAGATCGCCACTGTTGACTTCGACGGCGCGCCCCTGCCCGGCGTAGTCCTTTCATATTCCTATACGGAAAATAACGAGGAAAAAACCGGCAGTGCAACGACCGATTCAAGCGGCAAGGCGACAATAACCGCCGCGGAAAAATCGGAGGTTTCGCTGACAGCGAGCCTTGCTGGCTACGAAACAAAATCCACCACCTTCACAGTTGAAAAAGGGATGGGGGTGAAGCGGATCATACTGAAAAAAATCGAGGCCACGACCCAGCCCCCGAACGGCGCGAACTCGCAGCTTACGATATTGCTCAAGGACAAGGACGACGGATCCGCGATAGAGGGCACCGTCAAGATTTACGACTCGAAAACGCAGGCGCTGCTCAAAACCGGAGCAACGGAATTCGGCGCTTACGAGACCGATGAGTTCCAGATCGGCGAGTCACTGAAAATCTCCGGGGAGGCCGAAGGATATGAGAAAAATTACATCACAAAAACGCTTACCGCGAAACCTACTTACAGCATTTCACTCAATAGGGTTTCCGGGAACACAACCGTAAACACGAGTGAAGTTGTCATCCGTGCCATTGATGAAAAAAATGCATCCGCACTCTCAGAAATCAGGCTTTGGGAACGCTCCCCCGAAGGGAATTATACCCTAAGCGAGATCCGGAAATCCGCAACGGAGCTGCGCAAGGCGGTAAACTCCATGGGTCGCTATTATGCGACCGCATTCAAGGAGGGCTTCCTGCCCGGCAGGACCCTAGAATTCCTGGGAGGCAGCGAAAAGACTATCGTTCTGGCCAAGGCGGACGGAAACAATTCCGTGAATCTGACAATTAATACGATTGATGAGGACGGCAAGAAAATCATCTCCGCGAACCTCGGGTTCATGGATGAGTTCGGCCAGCCGGTCGCGCCATTCGACCTCAAGACCGACACGGCGAAGGGCAGGATCGTGATAAAAAATTTCCCGAAGGGCAGGTTCACAATCGTTGCGTCCAAAGGCGGATTCTATGGGGAACAGGCCGTCGATATAAGCTCGAGCATGGAAGTCAATCTGACATTGCTCTCTCCCCGCGGGACAATAATCTTCTCGGCTACCGATTGGGATACGAATGCAACAATCGACATATTGAGCGTGAAGCTATCCTACAAGGACGCCAACAAAACCCTTTACCGGGAATGCTCGAGCACGGATGGCAACTGCAGCATGAGCGTAAGGGCCGACAAGGACTTCCAATATTCCATCACGTCCCCGAATTATGAGAATGCAAGCAGGCCCATAAAGGCCACTGCGGGCTTGACTAAATACGAGTCGGTAGCGCTGATGCACCTTGGCGGCAATGCGGTTTCACGGATAAGGTTCGACAAGATCGTAGATCTGGATTACAATGAGACCCGCAATCTCACTTCCGATGACTATTACATTGCGGTGTTCGACATTTATGCGAAAGACACCGTGCAAAACCATGGCGCCTACCTGAGAATCGAGGGCGGCGACCGTTCCGAAATCGCCCATGTCGTCAACGCATCCTTCGAGGGGAACCTCCCCTCCGAAGTGGAAGGCGGCGAGCATCTTGACGGCTATGAGGAATGCGAATCGGCCTACGACCCCGCTGCGGGGGAATATCCGCTTGCATGGCTGAATGCCGAATACTCATTCAGGGGAAGTTCCAAGATCTCCTTCCTTTTCAAAATAGACCCCTCAATCAATACCGATAAGCTGGTGCTGCATTTCCGTTCCTATGCGGTTTCGCAGGGAGAATATTTCCGGGATCCCCCAGATCCGTACCTTGGCTTCCTTCGGGAAACCGCGAACAAGAGCTGGTGCTCGGCAAACACGAAAAATGCATCTTATGGCGTGAAGGCATGCGGCAGTTTCGGGGAAGTGTGCTGCAAAACCCGCGGGAATGAAAACCAGGGAAGGGATGGCGCGTGCAACAATAACCTGCAATGCGTGGTGCTTGAAGGCGACAATGCCGGCACATGCGCTAACCCGACCATGTGCGGCTCACAGATAAATTACTGCGTTGACAATGCTGTATGCTGCGAAAAGGATGGCGCGAAGCAATGTGTCGCTTCCAACCAATGCGCCGCTTCGAATCTGAGGGAGTGCACCCCCGCATGCAAGCCGAAGACCGAATATTGCGATTCATCAGGCGCCGGTGCAGCCACCTGCAGGCCCATAGCCACCATTTGCGGGAAGGAGGGCCAGATGTGCTGCCCCGAACAGAACGCGCAATGTGGCGCGGGCCTAACGTGCACAAGTGACAAATGCGTCAGCTGCGGCCAATTGGACCAAAGCTGCTGCCCATTCTCCGAGTCAAATCCGAGAACGGCATGCATCCCGGCATTATGGTGCAACACATTTTTAGGTAGCCCGACCTGCGGGAATGCGGTCTCGTGCGGTTCAATGCCGAATATCTGCACCGGTGCAACGGTTTGCTGCAGGGATGCAGGAAAAGTGGGCCAATGCACACCATATTCCCAATGCAACAATCCTTCGTACTGCAACCCCGCATGCGAATTCGACGAGCATTGCAATTCGGTCAATCTCAATAATCCGTTCTGCGAAAGCTGCATCTCAAACCCCGGCTCGTGCCACTGGGGTGCGCTTGGCGAGCTCTGCGACAAGACCAATTCCTCGCATAAATGCGCCAACGGCGCTTGCGTCATCCCCGAGGGCAGGACGATTGGGATCTGCAGCGCGTGCGGAAAATTCGGCCAGCCGTGCTGCGATTCCGAACCGCTTTGCAAGGAGCCCGAAGGGCTCGTGTGCAAAACCGACAATGTTCCGCCGATGTGCGTATGGGGGACGAAGGACTGCAGCAATAACGGCGAAATGTGCGTCGAGATCACCAAATTCGAGCAAAGGCAATGCGACCCATCCGAAATAATTTGCACTATCACTTCTTCGACCAGAAGCGGGTTCAACGTGCAGGCACTCGATAGCTGCAACAGGGAGTGCGACACCAGGGACCTGGTATTGTACTATAAAATCACCGAGGCGTCTTCCGCACTGCTTCCCGGGGACTTGGTAATTACCGTCTCCGACCCCGCTGCAATAGCGCTGAAAAGCACGACCATTATGGGTGAAACAAGGCTTATCAACAACCCCGAAACCGTGACAATCCACATCGATCGGTCCGGCAGGCTCACAGGCCTCATCAAAGCCACGCCGCTCCTTCCAAAAGGGAGGGTTTCAATCAGCCTGACCTATTCGCACAACAGCTCAACGCCCGCGGTATCGATCAGCCCCTATTTGGCGATATTATCCAACAAGCCTATCACCCCCCCGACGGAGCTCCCCAACATGTTCGAGACGAATTACCTTATCCTGGAAAACAAGCAGCTCGAAGGCCTGCCCAATGGAAGGCTCACCTCGAATGCCGACAGGGTGGTATTCACAGTAGATTCTTTCTTCCCTGCAGATGCGATACCGATGAACACCACCGGGCTTGCAAGCTGCGGCGTATACACTATCCAATTCGGCACGGATGCGGCACCGGACAAATACCAGAAATGCTTCGTTTACAAAAAATTGGAGCTCGGGGGAACTTATGGCGGCGGGGAAGCGCTGCGCTATTGGCCCACTAAAAATCCCGCCTGCCCTGCAGAGCTCAAGCCATTTGGAAATTATGTCCCGGGAGCGGAAATTGCAATGCGCGTAAAGTGCCAGAGCAACGGCCAGGAAAAACTGATCAACATCACAATCGCCAACTTCACCCTCGCAAGCGGATTCAATGCAATAGATATCGGCATCGTGCCCTACAAAAAGAGCCCGTACCTCCTAAACAACCTGCCCCTATCCTATTATGGCTACAATCGGGAAAGCAGGTCGGGCCTTAGGCTATTGTATGCGCTCAACAACCGCGCAAGGACAGCTGATGAGGGCGATTTCAATTCGAACGACAATTTCTGGATCTCGGATTACATCGCCAAGCCCGGCGGCTTCGAAAAGGGAGGCGAAAGTTCCAGGCTGCTCGCGAAGCAATACCGCGCAGACCTGCTGGGCTGGGATATTTACGCAACCGCGGATTCGAAGCAAACCGCCATTATCGATGTTTATGCGGATCCATCGCAAAGCGAGTTCGCAAGCAACAAGCCGCCCAAGATCCTCAGTGCGACAATTGCCACTTCCGACAAGGATTTGGATCGCCTCACCACGCCCAATCAAGGATTATTCGAGGGAAATGGCGAACATATCCCCTCCCTCACCTATTACCTCATCTCCCAGGCCATGGGCAATTCTGGGGGCGAATTCGATGCGTACTACTCCGAGCAAAATGCGTGCATCAATGGGTGCGACAATGAGCAAACAGCGTGCCAGACGACCTGCGTATCGGAGGAAGAATCCTGCATCTACGGCTGCTCCCCGCATCCCTCCCCGGACCCTGGGTGCTACGACTATTGCACGGAAGAATACAACGATTGCGTCAAGCATTACGGCGCAAGCACGCTTTGCACCGATGAATACGCCGTATGCAACGCGCATTGCATGCCTTTGCAGCCAACTCCCGAACCAACTTGCGTTTTCGGGTGTGAGAAGCATTACAAATCCTGCGATTCCGATTGCATCAAGGAAAACGCAGCCTGCAGACCAAGCTGCACAAAGGATGCGGAGAACACCCTGGATAAAATATTCGCGAAGGCGATCGTGCGGGAGTTCCAGGAAACCGCAAAGGATGTCGCACGCAAAACCATTTTCAAGCGCAGCTTCGAAAATACATTCTATTGCACCAAGCCGGCCGAGGATGTCACCATCCAGGATACGCAAGACAGCAGCACCTGCAGGAGTTCCATAAGTGCATGGATTAGGATCGAAAAGAACGAGCGCACCTTCGAGGAGGCATGCACATTCTGCAATGACCTGATCAACCAAACCTACGGCATTCCCGATGACGGCATTTTGGACAATCTTGACAATTGCGACATCCGGTGCCAGGAGGATTCAACTCCGGAATGCGCCTTGGCAGGCAGTACGGGCTATTGCGCTGAAGTGGTTGCGGGCGATACTTATGTTGATGCGAATGGCGAAATGCATACGTGCGCCGAAGAGCAGGTTGGCCAAACAATACCTTATGGAGGAACCTACGTCGATGAAAACGGGGATGAGCAAACGTGCGGGGACCAAGCAGGCTGCGTTGACTACTGGACCGATGACGGCGTTTCCACCTGCCTATATTCCTGCGGGCTGAAATCAATCACCCAAAACGGCGACTATTGCGGCGACCCCGAGGAATGCGGCGCATGCGAAACGGATGGGATGCGGAACAATACCTTGCTTGAAGGATATTATTTCACTTGGGAAAATGCCAGCGCGCTGAACAATGTCGTGCTTCCGCTCCCTGTAGGCGAACAGGTGCAGGCGCAATCCCCGTACAAATATTTCGTTTCCGATGCGGACGCGACCCCCTTCGTCTTCTCTGCAGTGCTCCCGCTTGATGCGAATGTGGTATACGCCCGCTTCAGGGACCCGCTCGACTTCAACAGCGCCCAGAAAAACCTGATCTCATTCGGGCAAATAACGGAGGCCTGCAAGGTCAGGCAGGGGGTTTACCTGATGCAGACCCAGACCAGCAACGGCCTCTCTTTCAAATATGGTGCGAAGGATGTCGGGCTGAACCCGCTTTATGTAAATGAAAACTACCCTAACATCCAGGGTGCCGGCCAGGATTTCTGCGGAACGGTCATCGCATGCAATCTGTTCGACGCAAGCACGGTGCAAATATTAGGCGGGCACAGTTATTTGAAAAAGAACGTATTCCCCGAATCAACCTATATTTCGCCGTGCTTCACCTGGGAATGGCCCATCGTGCCAACCGGCTTGTTCTCGAGGGATTATTGCGGTGTCAGCAACACCGGCCTCCAAACTTCCAACTGTTTCTTCCAATATCCCTCGGCGCAGAACGAAAGCCTCTCCGATTCGTACACTGTTTGGTTCAAGTACATGAAAAAAGATGGAAAATGCGGAACCAGCGGCCGTTACCGGGACTGGTATTTCGGCTGGGTCAATCCGTATGACCTCGCAAAATACCCCGACGTTTTCAGCGAAGGTTCGACGAAATGCAACGACTGCGCTTTCCGTGGCTGCACCGCTTCCTCCCCCGCAGGCACGCTCAACAGGTAATTTATATTCCCAATCAGAAAATGCTCTTCCCTCCCGAATCGTAATCAGTTGTGTCTGTAGCAATCGAAAGGTCTGTTACAGCGCTTGAATCTTCAGGAGCAGCAGAAGAGCCGCCGAACATCGTCATCGCATTTGTCAAATCCTGGTTTGCAATATCGGACGAGAGCGAGCCCGGCGATGAAACGATTTTTGCAACGGCTTCGGCAATTATCCCCAGCCTTTCATTCATCACTTCCACGAGCCCCTCCTGGTTGCTGAATTCGGAATCCGCAATGATGCAGAAGAACACGGGCTTCGTTAGCTCCAGCTCGAGGTCGATGATTTTCTCGTGCACCAAATCCAGCTCAGCCGCGTCCTCCTCTAGCATCGTAAGGAAAACAATTATGGCATCGCAGCCCTTCTGCATAAGCATCTTCGAATAAAGCGGGATTTTCAGCAGGTGCGGGACGGTTGTGCGGTCGAGCGTTACCGCCGGAATCTTCTGCTCCAGCACCTTCACCGCATCCTCGTATACGTCCGCGTAATTGAATATGCTATCCAGGAAGCCCAGTTTCATATGATAATGGAAAGGGAAAGCAGAATATATTGGTTGGGGTCAATTGCGCCCGGAGGGCATTGATAAAAAAATAGCCCCGGGCAGATTCGAACTGCCGTCACAGGCTTTCCCCCAAACTTTTAGGAAAAGTCCGATCAGAACCTTTCCTAGTCCAGAGGCCCGTATCCTTGACCATTGTCCCCGATCCGTTTGCAAAGCCAACGGACGCCTAGACGACGGGGCTATT